>CAZEDK010000006.1:0-43075 GCA_964511025.1 uncultured Candidatus Peribacteria bacterium
CATGTTCATATTCCTTATACTTAATATTAAGATTTTTTAAATACTCATAAATGTTTATTTGATTGGACATACAAAAAATCAATAAAGCAAAGAATGGTCATGTAGGGCAAGCGGGTTACTACATTTTCAGGATACCATTATTAATAAAGAAAAGAAGACTTGAATTGGTTTTTTGAAAATAATAGAGTTAATATCCAATTGATGATAAAAAATTTGTACCTTGGGAAAAATATAAATTCCCAAAAGATTTTGAGTCAAATAAAGGTGATTATACCAATGCTAGATTTTTAATGTATTCGAAGCTTCAAATTCATTGCATTAAGCATATTTTGGATAACATTAGACGTATTTAATAATGAAATTAACAATATAAGAGTAATTTACAAGCTATGCTTTATCTTTTGTCTTCCAATCGCCTGTGGATGATAAACTTCCATAACTTGCTTTATTATTTCTATATGGATTTTGACCTGTATCTCTAGGTGGTATGCGAAGAGTAAGTTTTGGTCCTTGATTTTCTTGCTCCCTTAGTTGTCGTTCAGCAATTTCCTTAGCTCTTTCTTGTATATCACCAAAATATCTTTCCACCCCCCCTACAGAACTAAAACCACCCTCTGTTACCCTTTCATTTATCCCAGCTCTAGTTGCTTCTACGCCAGCGGGGATTGGTGGAAGAGCTTCTGCCTGTTCATATGAATTTCTTGTAAGTGGTAATTCTGCAGCTTTCACAGGTGTTTCTTTTGGAGTAACAGTTTGTTTTTTCTCATCTGCAAAAGCTCTCATATAAAAGCGATTTGCTTCTCTGTATAAAATCAACTTAGCTCCACCATGAATAAATTTTATAAATGGGATTTTATCACAAGAAAAATCTATTCCTTCTACTCGCATTTCTGCACTTAAAGGGTAAAGTCCATTAGATCTATTAAATGCAGCAGAGGTATAACTGTTATAATAAACAATAGTATCTCCAGTCCAATTTGGTACTTTTCTTAAATTTTCACAAGCACTCCTAAAAGATTCAAATGCACGTTTTTGACAATCTTTTCCTATCTCATTACCGCGAAGTTCATACATATATCTATTAAAAATCGTACTAGCTTGTAAAGGCGGATAGTTCTTCTTAAGATCCCTTATATCTTTTAAAATATCTTTTACTTCTTTTCTACTTTCCTTTGGGACATGTTCTAGGTATTGGTACCAATTATCAGAATCAATATCAGATAGTGTTGTATTTGTATTTGTATTTACTAAATTATTAAATTTATCACTTAAAGCTTCTAATTTTTCTAAACTGGCTCTAGCTTCATTGTTATCAACCATATCATTTAATTTCTGCCTGTACTCACCCCAGAAATTATTAATTGCCCTTAATAGTGCTTTTTCTGTATCTGCTTGAGAATTATTTATAGCATTTTCGAATTTTTTATAGGTTACTTGGTCCAATAAATTAAGTGCAGCTATTGAAAGATTTTCTCTTTGCAATTCCATATTTAATGCATAAATTTTTAAACACATTTAAAATTTTACCATATTTTTATACTTATAGCAAATTAATTAATTAATTTTCTTTTTCTGATCATTTTGAATTGTCAAATTATCAAAGTTGATATGTTGTCCATTGTGATTGAATACGTTTGAGCATCTTGGTATGTGTTTTTGAAAGCGTATGATATCTCTTTTTTCTTAATCTTAATTTCACAGCCTATTTGCTTATCATCTTTGTCCAATATCAAATCAACCTCAGAACCTTGTTTAGTCCTCCAATAATAAAGTCCATATCTAAGCTTATAATAATCATTCAATTTCAAAATTTCATTAATCACAAAATTTTCAAAAACATTTCCATAATCAGGCCTGAATTCAATTTCAGAAAAATTATCTATCAGAGCATTTCTAATGCCAAGATCAACAAAATAAATCTTTTCGGTTTTACCTATTTCATCACGCCTATTTTTTCGAAAAGGAGAAAGTGTATATATGACAAAAGTTTGCTTCAAAATCTCCATATAATCTATAACCGTTTGACGAGACATACCAATTCTTGAAGCAATATCGGAATAATTAATTTGACCTCCTATCTGATATGCCAAAAGTTTTAAAAGAGATATCAAATTTTTTGTATTTTTTACCAAATTAAGATAAAAAATATCTTTTAAAATGACACTATCCGCAAGTTCTATTAAATAATTAATTTTTTGAGAATTGTCATCTATATTCAAAATTTCCGGATATAAACCATAAGTCAAAGCATGTTTTATATGAGATTTGAAATCGCCACTGTTTTTATAATCATTTTTTAAAAATTCGAAATTAAGTTTGCCTGAAGTCTCGCTGATTACACCTGACTGCATTAAATATTCAGAAAACGTTAAAGGAAATAACCTATATGCTATTTTCCTTCCAGCCAAACTTTCACTTGCTTTATGTGCAATTTCAAGAGCTGATGAACCGCTAACTACAATATTAATGTATTGCATTTCATCTTTCATAACCTTGACAACCAAGCCCGGATCATTCAGCCTTTGCACTTCATCCAAAATCAACATTTGTTTATCTCCTTTTTCATTGTCAATAATTGATTGTATTTTATCAATATCTCGCGAGTTAAAAACATCAATATAATTACTTTTTTCAAGGTTTATATACGTAGCATCAGGAAAAGTATTTTTTAAAATTGTTGTTTTACCAACCTGTCTTGGCCCTATCAGAACTAAAACTTTTTTTGATTTATTGGTCAAAATTTCCGAAAGAATTCTATACATAATACAAAAAGTAACGTCTATAGTGCAAGTACAGTATACAAAAAACTACGACTTTTTGCAAGATACTAAATAGCAACTGCTCACTGCTTTTTACCATTCTTGATTGTCATTCCAGCGGAGGCTGGAATCCAGTAGGATAAACTTGTTTGTATTTCAAGCTGAAACAATATCTTAAGGCTATCGCAACATAATTAGCAGCTCTGGATCCTGAAATGAATTCAGGATGACAATTCAATGGAGTTGACTACATTATACAAAGCAGTGAGCAGTTACACTAAATAAACACTTTTTCCATCTGAATATTTGGCAATTCATGCTCTTGGAGGCTTGTGCTAATAAATACTTGCGAGCCTTTTATTAATGACAACAAATGTTCCTGACGACCAAGATCCAGCTCTGAGAAAACATCGTCAAGGAGAATAACCGGACTTTTGTTTAAATGTTTTTTGAAAAAATTTCTTTCAGCGAGTTTAAGCGCAAGCACTATTGATCTGCATTCTCCTCTTGAACCGAATATGTTGGCAGCATGTGTATTCAAAAAAACTTCAAAATCATCTCTGTGCGGTCCAATTGTTGTAGCCTTTCTGGCCAAATCCATATAAAAAGCAGTCTTTAACTCATCAGCGTAATTTTTTGAACTTTTATAAGAAATTTTCAAATCGTCATTTTTGGCTGCAATTTGTCTATAGAAATATTCAAAATCAGACGCTATTTCTTCAAAAAATTTATTTCTAGTTTCAATTATCTTATTGCCATACGGAATAATTTGCTCATTCCATATATTTATATCTTCTTTGTCTGCCTTCTTTTCAAAAATCATTCCAAGTAACTTGTTTCTCCTGATAATTAATTTTTCGTACTTCATCAAAGCTTCAAAATATTCCGGAAATATTTGACAAAGAACAGTGTTCATATATCTCCTTCTGCGCGAAGGTTCAAGATAAATCAAATTAAGTTCTTCTGGAGAAAAAAAAGAAATCGCAAAAGTTCCTAAATATTTTTTCAAAGCTATAGGCAAATTTGATTTTTTGAGAGATTTCTTAAGCGAAGGACTTATTTGATAAAAATATTCAAGCGAGACATCTCTCTTAGCACTCAATTCGCACGATACGCGAAAATAGCCCTTGCCAAAACTAACTAAATCTTTTGTTTCATTCGTTCTAAAAGATTTTGTTAATGCCAAAGTATATATCGCCTCCAAAATATTGGTTTTGCCTATTGCATTTTTTCCCAAGAAAACAGTTATATTCTGAGCTTGAAAATTAAGCTCAAAATCCAAATGATTGCGAAAATTCTCTAATTTTAATTTTTTTAACATATTTAACATAACTGTATAACAATATAACAATTTTTCAAAAAATCCACTTATTTTCTCAGCTCTCAGCACTCAGCTCTCGGCTCTCGAATCTAATTATGGTATAATAACCTGATTTTAACTAAAAATACTATGTTTATAGAAATAGCAGAAGCTGCAAATGTAGTAGCAAAAGGAGAAGAAGCTGCCGATCAAAGTCAGGTAGCAGTTTTTAATTTTTTGAGCTTTTTGTGGGATAGAATCGATAACTGGATCGCAGCCCTTGTTGTTGGACTTTTTGCTGTGTATTTCGCAAAAACAATCAAAAAACTCGTAATCAATAAAATTTCAGATCAAGTCGATGATACACATGGAGACGTAATCATTTTGGCAGGAAGGGCTACTTATGTTGGGATACTATCTGTTGGGATTACCGCGGCTTTAAAAGTAGCCGGCATAGATATCACGGCAATTATAGCTGCTGTCGGTTTTGGCATTGGATTTGCTTTGCAAGATCTAATTATGAACTTCATTGCCGGAGTGCTGATTCTCATCAATCATCCATTCAAAATTGGAGATATGATACAAGTAAACGGTACGCTTGGAAAAGTAGAAGACATACAATCAAGATCAACAATAATGAAAGGACTTGATGGCGTGAGAATAGTCGTTCCAAATTCTGATTTAATCAACAATCAGATAACCAACTTCACAAGTAATCCGTTCCGCAGAATAGAGGTTATCGCGAGCATTGATTATAATACAGATATTCAAAAAGCAATTCAGGTATGTAGAGCTGTCGTTGAGACTAATCCAAAAATTAACAAAGAACCCAAGCCAAGTCTAACAATTGAAGAATTTGGTGATTATTCGATAGATATTATGATTCGATTCTGGGTAGATGCGCATTCTTCATGGCTGGATACAAGAACTGAGATAATACAACAAATTAAAGTAGCCTTTGATAAGAGCGGGCTTAATATGCCATATCCAACTCAGACTCTTTATTTAGAAAAAAACGATTCAACAAATGAAGAAAAATTAATCAGTTCGCTTGCTAATCCTCTCCAGACAAATGAAGCAAAAGAAGAAGAAACTTCAATAAAAATTGACTTAGGCAAAGCACAAGCAAGTCCAATAAGAATATCCAATATTGATATTCAACAAGTACAGCCAATCAAGCAAGATTTTGTGATCGTTCCTCCAATTGAAGAACACAAAGATCTCAAAGGAGCGGATTTTTTGAGCAATATTAATTAGATTTAGTCTATTAAATATTCAATATTCCTTTAAACAAATCCTCTTCAATAGATATTTTTACTTCATTTGGATTTATTTTTGTATCTGTAAATTTCACGTTTGGATTTTGAATCAAAGCAAATGGAATTGATTCATCACTTTCCCCTATTACAAGCAAAGCGGCCGAGCTTAAACTATCAGCCAAATTTCTAGTTGTTACTTTTAGCGGTTTTCCATACAAATCATTTTTTCCGCGACAATCTTCAACTCCAATGAAACCTGCATAGCCCAACGAAATTCCAGTAACTCCTCTTCTAAGCGGACTGCAAATTGAATCACAAATTACTATTCCAAAATTTTGCAAATTATATTTTTGCTTCAGAGCTCTACATAATTTATCAGCAAATTCATAAGGCTTATCAGGCCAGAGAATACAAGTTCCTTCTGGCACATTTGATTTGTCAATTCCTGCATTGGCAATAAAAATTCCATCTTTCAGCGTAAGCCATTCATTGTGTGGACTTATGTAATCAGCCTCTTTTTTTACTAATTTTCTAAAATTCTCTTCGTGTCCTTCATTTCCAAGTCCAATTAGCCTGCCTTGACTCAAAGCTACAATTTTTGACGCAATTATAAGCATATTTTCGTTTTCTAAAGTTAGATTATTTAAGAGCAAAATTTCATTTATTGTTTTTTCAAAATCGAAGTTTTTTTCTAAAATTGCCGATTTGAGACCTATAATATTCATAAAATGCTAAGTTTGCATATATAAATTAGCAAGAAATCCGTCAGTTCTACAAATTTTTCCATTTTTACTTATTAACATTGCTTCTATTTGTTTAAAATTTTTCAAAAATTCTTTTGCCCTGTCGTAACCCATTACAAAAAGAGCCGTTGAATAAGTGTCACTCAAAATGCCTGAATTTCCTTGTGTAAAAACTCCAAGCATATCATTTGCAGGAATGAAATTAATCGGATTCACCAAATGATGTTTGTTTTGCCATTTTCTTTTGTTTGCAGCACTTGAAGCTAGAAATAACTGACTGGCAATTTCGATTTCTCCGATAATTTCTGTAGTATTTAAAGGGTTTTCAAAAAAAACTTTCCATTTATTTCCTTTCCCATCTAAACCTTTTACAAAAATATCTCCACCAGCATTTACAAATACATTTTCAAAATTTTTTAAAATATCTGCGACTCTATCCAGAGCGTAACCTTTCCCAATTCCTCCTAAATCTATCTGTCTATTCAGTTTTACTCTTTGAGTTTTGCAATCTATTTCTAAAGGTTTACTGCTAAAAGCCCCCTTGACAAAGGGGGTTGGGGGATTAATTTCCACAGAATATTTGTTGCCATATCCCCAACTTTCCAAAATTTTTTTAACCGAAACATCAAAATATCCCTGCGTATCTCTATACATTTTCTCTGCAAATTTCAAAAGTTCTAAAAATTCACTATCCACTTTTTGCCAAGTATCTAACTTTGAATTAAGGCAATCTAAATCATTATGCCGCAAAAACCTGGAAAATTTTTTCTCTATTCTTTCAATTTCAGTAAAAGATTTTGACAAAAATTCTTGCGCTAAAGTTAAATCATTTCCGACAATTGAAATTTCTATCAATGTTCCCAGCAGTTCTCTTTTATCATTTAATAACATTCTGAAAATACTAGTCGCTAATCACTAATTTTTAGCCTGTTCTTTCAACGAAGCTAAAGCCACATTAAAACCATTTACAGTCAAAGATGATCCATTCACTTTTCCAAACGAAATCTCATCAAGCTTTTTACCAATTACAATAGCTGAGACACCAGCAGCAAACTGTTCCTGGTAAGATTTGCTTGTTGCGTTAGCTGAGTTCGGTCTAACTGAGACTCCTGTAATGAAATCGTTATCAAGACTAAGAACAACAGAAATATTTTCATTACCTGCTGGACTTGTATATGAACCATCAAGATTATATGTCCCATTTGCATAAATTGTGGCATCAGCAACCGGTTGCTGAGATTGAGTTTGATAATTAGTACTTGGTTGTGGTTCTGGCTGTATTTCAAGCACAGGAGCAACGGATTCTATACTGTTTTCCTTCACAGAAGA
This sequence comes from uncultured Candidatus Peribacteria bacterium, assembly GCA_964511025.1. Taxonomy (GTDB): domain Bacteria; phylum Patescibacteriota; class Gracilibacteria; order UBA1369; family GWF2-33-10; genus CAZEDK01. The sequence continues at coordinate 7,391 of CAZEDK010000006.1, forward strand.
TTCATCCTCTGGCGGATACTCCCCTCCTTTTGCCTCATCTTCAGTATTTTTTAAATCTGATTCTTGCACGGTTTCTTCAGTAATATTCGAATCTGTCTCCTCTTCTTTACAACCTGTCAATAAAAAACCGCTCACAAGTACAATGAAAAGTAAATAATATAATGTTTTGTTCATGTTGATTAAAAAGTTTAGAAAATCGAAAAAATCTGTTAGACTAACTGTAAAAAATTTTAAATTGAAATCTTATGAAATTCAAGTTAAATCCAATGCAAGAAATGATTGTATTTTTAACGGTTTTTAGTGGATTTGCTGTGTATAGTAATTTCAATTTCAGCGTTTTGTGGCATATATCAACGACAATAATTTTTTCAATCATTTTATTTTACTTATTTAGCTTCATATCTAAGAAAAAGAAGCTTTTGTCAAACGCTATAATCTCTTCGCTTATAATTTTTTTACTCATTCATTACTTTACTCAAAATCAAAATATTATTTATGACCTTATTATCAGTTTTGTCACAATTTTCTACAAATTTTTCCTTGAATACAAATCAATACCGATTATAAATCCGGTAGTTTTTTCTTCTTTAATTGTTGGATACATTTCACAAATTTTCCCAATTGGCTCACCCCTTTTTGTCTCGTGGTGGGGGGCTTCTTTTAACGGATATCTTTCGCTGATTTTAATTTTGATATGGCTTGTATATGGACTGAGGAAATGGCGAAAAACAGCAATTGCAATCAGTTTTTTGGCTGTACATTTAATTATACTTTTGACACTTCGAGATCAAGGTCATGAAATTGCTAAATTTAGTTTTTTTGATAGCACTATATATTTTTTCACAGCAATTATGCTGATTGAGCCTAAGACCTCTCCGGTAAAAAACAAGGATCAAATTATCTATGGAATTCTTGCGGCAATCGCTTACAATCTCTTTTTTGTTTTAAACGTCTATTATTTCGAATTAGCAACAATTGCAGTTGCTAATTTGTATAATTTTTGGACTAGGAGACTCTTAATTATCTCCACTTCCAAAAATACTTAATAGCAGAATCAACGTGGATCCAAAAAACTTTTTTGAAAATTAAATTGAAAAACCCATCTCCGCTTAAACGTTTATGAAAATGAAGAGCTTGCGCGTCCGGAAAATAAACAACCCTATATCCATTTTTATTAGCTTTTTTACATAAATCAAAATCTTCCATAAATAAAAAATAAATTGGATCAAAGCCTTTGAGTTTATCAAAAACGTCTTTTTTATCATAAAACAAGCACCTACAATCAAATCCACATCTTGTATTTTGTTATGATTAAAATCATACATCAAATAACCTGCCAAACGTTTTTTGAATTTCGGCAAATATTTCAGCGGAGTTCTTTTGATAACCAAATCTACAAAACTCATATACCTCCTGCATGACTCTTGCACTTGTCCATTGTGATAAAAAAGTTTGGGCGCCAAAATTGCAATATCATTATGTTTTTCTAAATAATGCATCATTTTTTGCAAAGTATCTTCTTTTACAAAGATATCAGGATTGCAAATCAAAATAAATTCCCCCTTTGCGTTACTGACCCCCAAATTATTTCCTTGCCCGTAACCAAGATTTTTATCTGATTTAATAAGTCTTATTTCTTCATCATTTGATGCTTTTTCAAGATAATCCACACTCTCATCACTCGAAGCATTGTCTACGAATATAATCTCAAAATCAAAATCAGTTTTTGACTTCTGCAAAGCTTCAACGCACATCCTAGGAAAATATTTTGCATTATAATTTACAACAATGACTGAAAGTTTTTTATTTTTTTTCATTTGCATGGAATGATTCTAATCTGAATAATGCAAAGTTACAATTTTATATTGCATAAATCAACATGGTATCTCTATAATAAAGTATGCATTAGTATTATTTAATATAAGATTCTTATGTCTTCAGCATTAATACAGTTAAAAGTAGATCCAAGATTTAAAAAAGAAATACAATGGCTAGCGAGTTACAAAGGAATACCTGTTTCAGCATATATCAAACTTGTTTTAACAGAAAACCTAAGAATCGAAAAAAAAACTATATACACGATAAATGGTTTAACTGAAGATGAAGAAACAGATATACTGAAGAGAGAAAAAGAGCTAATTAATCTTCACAAAAAAGCTTTAATAAAGCCACTGACAGCAAAGAATTTCTTAAAAGAGTTAAATGATTAAGATCATACATCATAAAGATTTAATTATGTTTTTACGCATCGGAAGCCATAATCAAGTCTATTGAGATCATATCAAATATTTAGGTTTGTAACTTTTTTCTTGCATCATCTCTATCACTAGTTACTTTCAATTTATTTTTTACAATTTTCAATTTTATTTCCCCTTTTACAAAACTATCTTCAGGTATGTCTTCGTCAATAACAAGTCCGGCAGCTATCATGGAATTAGCACCAATTTTTACACCAGGCATAAAACTCACATTTATCCCAACTCTGATATTTTCTCCAGCTACTAAACCAAATTTATTTAGTCCCGTGTCTAGATCGCCATAGTTAATATTTTTTTCGTCAAGGCGTAAATTGCCGGTAACAGAACCCGCACCAAAAGAAACACTGGAACCAATATAACTATCTCCAATATAATTACTGTGAGTCCAAACATCATCTTGCAGATTTGATCTGGCAATTTCAGTTGAGTACCCTATTACACATTGTTCACCCAAAACACTGTCTCTTAGCAAAGAATTATTTGCAATAATAGAATTTTTTCCTATATAGGAAGGTCCTTGAATCACAGCGTTGTCAAATATTTTCACGCCTTCTTCTATAATTACTTTACCATTAATTATCGCTGAATCAGCTATTTGTGCCGACTGAGCAATCCATGCTGGACCTTCAGAGACATGCTGAATTTTCTCAGAATATAATTTTTCAAAGAAATATTTTTGCACGATAAAAATATGCCAAGGATATTTGATAGCCTGCCAAAACCCAGTATATGGAACAACTTGAATATTTGCTCCATCTTTTATCATTTTTGAAATCGTTCTCTCGTAGACATCATCTTTTGATTTATCTTTGACCTCTCGCTCTAAATAAGAAATCAACTGATTACTATCTTTGAAAAAGTGGATAACCAAATTAATCATATCAGACGGCTCACTACCCAGGTCCGGCTTCTCTACAATGTTCAAAAGTTTGCCACCGCTAAGTTCAAGATAACCGCCCGGAAAATATTCTTTAACTTTATAGCCAATAATAGCTGCGTCATTATCAGTTTTTGCTGATTTTAAAATCAATTTATAAGCTTCAATATCGACAATGTCATTGCCACTGACAATCATTATATTTTCTTTGTCCAAAGATTGCTTTGCATCCAAAATAGCTCCTGCCATACCATCGGAAATATCATGCTGCAAACTAAATTTTATATTTATTGGGAATTTTTCTCTATTTTTGGAAGTTTTTACAAAATTTTCAATACGAGATAAATTAATTTTATTTCCTATTATCAAAAGATCTACGAATCCAGCTTCTTTGAGCGCTTCAAGCTGCCATTCGATTAAATATTTATCGCAAAATCTGATAAAATTTTTATCTTCAATGGGCTTGACCCTTTTGCTCTGACCGGCTGCGAGTAGTATTGCTTGCAATATAGAATTTTAAATTATCTCAAACACTTAAAAGTTTAGCTTTTTTTATAAGCTTTAGGCAATAAAATATACAGAAGCTTTGCCTTGACCTGTGGTTTGTAATTTACGAACCAAAACAAGCCGCTTAAGATCACTTTTGAGTGTTGGACGCTTAATTTGTGGAAGATTTTCTCGTATTTGGCTAATTGTAAATTTATTTTTATGAATTGTTTTAAGTACTAATTCTTCTCTTTGACTTTGATTCAATGTAGTAAGTATTGGCAATCCAGAATCCTTACCCCTCAACACACCTAACATCATCTTCATAGTATCAAGTAATTGACTAGCGACAAATTCAATAAAAATTTCATAATTTTTCTCAGCATCTACTTTTTCCAAACTCTGTAAATAAATTCGCCTATTAATATTTTTGATAATACATGGAGGATATTTATTTTTCATCAATATTAAATTCATAAGTAGTCTAGCCATTCTACCATTACCATCATCAAACGGATGTATAGACACAAATTTATAATGAAATATTGCTGCTTTCTCGATAGGATTCATTGCTTCATTTTCATAATACCAATTTAAAAGCTGTTCCATTTCATCTTTAACATGTAGCGGATCAGCATAATAGTGAATTTTGCCTGAAATTGTTAACACGTGATTTGGCTGTATTTTATACTGACCTGCATGAAATTTTTTCTTAAATAAAAGATTATTAGCGCCTTTTGCGTACGTAAAATCAATTCCATTCATAAGCACTGCATGAAGCTGTTTTATCAAAGCTTCCGTCATCTCTCGTTCATTTTGGACAATAGACATAAGTCCATCTATGGCTTCCGCATGATTACGTGCTTCCAAATAATCTTTTAAAGGCTTACCTTCGGAAGTTAACCCTTCTCGAAGGAAAAAAGCTGTTTCACCAAAAGTAAGGGTATTACCCTCAATAGCATTTGAATTATATGTCCATTCAATACGCAACCTTTGTTGCAGTGTATCTTGCAATTTATCATCAAAAGGACGCAAATCATCAATTTGCTTTTTTAAATTTTCAATTGTTTTTATTGCAGCCAACATAAATTTTATTCTATATCCATATTATATCCATAAATATCCACAAATGCAAAACTAAACCTTCCTCCACACCTCTCGAAAAATAACTCTCTGAGTCTGAGTCAGGGATTTATTATAAATTTCTGTAGCGCAAACATCGCTATCTCCATAAGAAATCATATAGATTTTATCACTGCAAATAATAGTATCTGATTCGAATGCGTGAGGTTTTGCTAGGATTTTAATTTGATGTTTCTTTGAATTATACAATTTTTTATATTCATCAGCTTCTTTGCAGTTAACCAAAAGTTCTTTAGCTTTGCCACCTGTTGATTTTAAAGTTTCTGGAATTTTGAAATGATATTCAGGCATGTATTTTTTTGTAAGAGAAGGGTTGAAAAAAGCATAAAATTCTTTTTCTTGCAGCACTTCTTCATAAACCTTAGCTACAGCATTTTTACCTTCAAAAAACTTAACCTTAGGAGTAATTGAAAGACGATTTTCCAATTTTTCCAATTCAGGTAGGTATTCAAGAAGTAAATCTTTTGTCTGCTCAAGTTTTCTTTCTTGCACTTTCAAAATATTCGATATAGTCCCGGCAGATATGGCTTTGAAATACTTAATTGCGGCCCTCTCAAACTCCTCGACCAAACCAAAATCCTTAAGCTCATCAAGCACCAAATATACAGATGAACGAGGCATATGCAGTCTTTTTGCGATAATACTCGCAGGCTGAGCACCAAGTTCAAGAAGTTTTAAAAAAGTATCACTTTGTTTGTCGTTCAGGCCAAGATTTCTGAATAAATCTTTCATTTAAAAAAATAATGTTGACAGAAAATGCCAACATGGCTTCTGTCATAAAAAGCTGACAACAAAAATATACATATATAATCATGATTTGACAATAAAAAATATACTGTTTTCAGTAAATGTTGACAGAGATTGAAAAGGTGTGGCACGCTTGATATTATTTATTATAATGTAATGACAAAATAATGCTGATTACGAAGCTGTGCCATTTGTGCCAAAAACAATTCAATATTGACGATACGGATCAAGATTATTATCGCATTTTGGGCTTGATAGAGCCGAATAATTGTCCCGATTGCAGACAGCAAACTCGTTTAGCATGGAGAAATGAGTATAGACTTTACAATCGCAAATGTGATGCGACAGGTGAATATATTCTTTCGGTCTTTTCTCAAGATAAAAAAATTACCGTCTACAAAAATGATTACTGGTATTCTGATAGCTGGAACGCTAAAGATTACGGTCAAGAATATGATTTTCATAGATCCTTTTTTCAACAAAGAGCAGAACTTGTAGCAAAAGTACCCCAGTTAGCCAGATCAACGATAAATAACCAAAATTGCGATTTCGTTAATCAATGTGGTTGGTCAAAAGATTGTTATCTTACATTCGAAGCAGATGGGAATCATAGCTGTCTTTACTCAAATAATATTTTTGATTCCAGATCTTGCGTTGATATTGCTTACGGCATAAAAGATGAACTGTGTTACGAAACGGTCGACTGCAGAGAATCTTATAATTTGAAATATTCACAAAATTGTCAAAATTGCTTTGATAGCTGGTTTCTTAAAAACTGCATTGGATCGAAAAACTGCTTCGGATCAGTTAACCTTCGCAATAAAGAGTATTATTTTTTCAATGAAAAATTATCAAAAGAAGAATACGAAAAAAGAATTTTTGAAATAGATCTGACAAATTATCAGAACATACAAAATATAATTTTAACTTTTGCGGAACATGTTAAAAAATTTCCTAACAAAGCATGTAATGGCACTCAAAATGACAATTCAAGTGGTGATTATCTATGGAACACACAAAGATGCGAACATTGTTTTGATTTAACCAACGCCCAAGACTGTAAATATGTTTACAATGCCCGTAATACAAAAAAAGTTTATGACATGATGGTGTTTGGTCAGGAGCAGGGAGCGGAATTTTGTTGTGACAATTTGGAAATTGGTGATGGCGTAAAAAATATTTATTACTCTGATCAAATTTGGTCAGCATGTTACAATATATATTACAGCAAACTTTGTATGCAAAATTCTCACGATTTATTCGGCTGTGTTGGTCTGCGTAAGGATTCTTATTGTATTCTTAACAAACAATATTCTGAAATTGACTATAAAAATCTTTTTCCAAAGATTGTTGAACAGATGAAATCTACGCAAGAGTGGGGACAGTTCCCACCAATGGAGAATTCACCGTGGGCATACAATGAAACTATGGCACAAGTTTATTATCCACTGACAAAAGAAGAAGTCATTGCAAAAGGCTTAGCATGGAAAGACGACATTTACACCATTCCCAATGTTAGCCAAATCATTCCGGCAGAGCAACTCCCTGACACAATTGATCCAATTCCCGACGACGTTCTTAATTGGGCAATTCAATGCGAAAGAACAGGTAGACCATTCAAAGTAATACAAAATGAATTGAAATTTTATAGAGATCACAAGTTGCCTTTGCCACACTTACATCCGGAAGAAAGAGTAAAAAGAAGGATGGCCCTGAGAAATTCAAGAATACTTTGGAATAGAAATTGTATGAAATGCAATATTCCAATTCAAACCACATATGCTTCAAATAGACCTGAGATAGTTTATTGCGAAAAATGTTGTTTGGAAGCGGTTGATTAGTTGTTAGTCTTTAGTTTTTAGTCTTTAGGATCTTAAGCAAAAACTAACAACCAACAACTAAAAACTAATTATCAAAAATATGAATCTAATCACCTTAATTATTGTTTTAAGCTTAATCATAACAGTAGCCATAGGCATTGCAGCAAGTAAAAAAATACAAAATAAAAGAGAAAATTTTTATGTTGCAGGCAGAAAATGGCCTTGGTACATCGTTGGCTTTGCCTTAACTGCGCAAGCAATTGATGGAAATTCAACTTTGGGAGGAACTAGTTTAGGTTTTGATTTTGGATTTTGGACGGCAGCTGCGCTTCCTATTGGTCTCGCCTTGTCGCTTATTTTAATTGGTAAATTTTTCGCGCCGAAATTAAACAGCATGAAATTACTGACACTGGCCGATTTTTTCGCTATAAAATATAATCGTAAGCTTGAAATTATATCGTCGCTGCTAATGTTCTTCTCATTTGGCATCCTTATAGCCGGCAATATAGCAGCTGTGGCAATTTTGATAATGAATTTTTTACCTTTTCATTACGAAACAATTGTTATTCTGATTTGTTTAATGATTTTATCATATTCGTTATTCGGAGGCATTATTGCTGATGTTTGGTCAGATATTTGGCAATTAGGTCTTTTGTGTGTTGCTGTATTAACTACATTGTTTTTTCTTTTTTCTGATTTTGATTTTACAGGTTTATTCAGTTCGCAAATTTTTGCAGAAAGTTTTGATTTCAGCCAGCTATCAACCATAGGCGCAGGTGGATTAATTAATTGGGCAACTATTATTGCATTAGGCTTCGGGAATATATTAGCTATTGATTTCAACAGCCGTATATTTGCCGCCAAATCACCTGACGATGCAAAAAAAGGGTCTTACATCGGAGCTTTGTTGACTTTAATTATTGGACTTCCTTTTGCATTTCTTCCGGTTTTAATAAAATATTTAAATATAATACCTGTTGACGGCACGCCAATACTTTTAACTTTTGCGAATAATGTTTTGCCTACATTTTTTGTTGGGATACTCATAAGTGGAATTATTGGAGCCGCACTTTCTACTATTGATGGAGCTATGTTAAGTATGGGAAATATTTTTACTCAAAATTTACTGCGAATACAAGATAATCTTGAAGACATAAACGGCATAGAATCAGAAAAAACTTATTTGTATTTTTCACGCTTTTCTTTGATTCCAATTAGCTGCCTAGCAATGACTTTTGCAATTCTGCTTCCATCACCGGGAATTCTTTTGACTTTATCATTTGATATAATGTTTGCAAGTTTGCTAGCTCCTTTTGTGTGCGCATTTTATTTCAAAACAACAGATCCTAATGCTGCCATTTATGCAATTTATACAGGCTTTATTGTGCGTTTACTTTTTGGAATTTTAACTCCAACAACTTTTGGATTGCCAAATAATATTTTGTATATCGAAAATTCTTTCTTAACTGCCAATTTTGATGGACTTGGCACTATTATTGCACCTCTATCTGCATTTGCGGTATATCTCACAATCTATTACTTCTCAAAAAATCCTTATAAAATAACCAATTAAATATGGAACATGACAAATTTAAAACGATTCTAAAAAAACAAAATTTACTCAAAAATATAACAGTACTGCTTGCAACTATCGTCTTGACTCTTTGGGTTATTCCTTACGCAAAAGAAATAGGAGAGGGCGGACTTGATGCTTTTTTCTTTTTAAGTATTTTCCCACTTGGTGCAATGTTTGCATATTTTGCATTTAGATACTCCGATACAAACATTTACTCAGCAGATCATCGCATACTCGCAGACTTATCCACTTTTATTTTTCTACTGATTATCTGTTTCTCTATTTCCTTTGCAACCGTCCTTGGAACTATCGCGCTACCTGCAATCAAATGGCCATTTGTGGCACTTGCCATCCTATTAATTTGTGGCTGTATTATCTATGATTTTTGGAATTTGTATTGCAATTTGATGAAGATGGAGAAGTGAATTTTTGTTTTTTATAGCAATCTCTCTTGCTCTAAAAATTGTTTTTGAAGATTTATACAAAATTGATATACTGCTCATCAACGGACTAAAGGTAATAAATTTTCTTACTTTTAGTATATATTATATTTTCAAGGTAACCGAATCTAAACATAATGCGTAAATCATGTGCCAATCATCTACAGTGATAGTATAACATTGGCACGAAACAGTAACAATAACAAAACAATCATAGATATTGAATAAATTATCGTTTACATATATCTTGAATGTAAAATAAATCTTTAATATTTTTTATCAAAATGGAACAAACATTAGTATTAATTAAACCAGACGGAGTACAAAGAGGACTTGTAGGTGAAATCATCAAACGCTTTGAAACAAAAGGGTTGAAAATCATTGGTCTCAAAATGATGAGACTTGATGAAGCCATACTTCGCGAACATTATGCTCATATAGTCGGGAAAGGATTTTATCCCGGAGTGGAAAAATTTATGATGAGAGATCCTGTTATTGCAGTTTGCTTGGAAGGACTTGAAGCTATCGAAACGGTCAGAAGAATAACAGGCATCACAAAAGCGCGTGAAGCTCAGCCAGGTACAATACGTGGGGACTTGGCTATGAGTGTTGCCTGCAATGTCATTCACGCAAGCGATGGCAAAGAAGCAGCAGAAAACGAAGTTAAAAGATTTTTCAAAAAAGATGAATTGTTTGTATACGCAAAAGATGAATATATGCATGTTTATATGGAAGACGAGAGATAGTTTTTAGTTTTTAGTTTTTAGTTTGTGAGTGTTGGGAAAAAATATTTCTCATCATATAAAAAAATCAAAGCCGATGAAAACTTTGATGCTTTAAATATATATGAAAAAGTTAAACAAAATGATTCTATAATCCTTCAAAGTGGACAGAAGGGGGATTTTTCAATAATTGGATTTGAGCCTTCAAAAACATTTAGTGGAAATAAAGACTTTTTAGTTGAGTTGGAAAATGAAACTAAGAAATTCCAGCTTGATTTGGAGATTCCATTCACAGGCGGAGCTTTGGGGTTTTTTACTTACGATTTTGGCGTCAATTTGCTTGGGATAAGACAAAAAGTAAAAGAAGACATCAAAATTCCAAAAGCTTATTTTATTTTTCCAAGCAAAATAATCGTAAAAAATCATAAAACCGAAGATTTGTACCTAATTGGCTGGGCTGAATCGAAAGAAAAGGCGAATAAAAAACTTGAAGAAATTAAAAAAACGGTCAGCAGCTCGCCTATACCTCTTCAGGCAGGTCAGCAATTAGTGACTAGCAAAAAACAAGAATTTCTCAGTTCTCAGTTCTCAGTTCTCAGTTCTAAACTAAAATCCAACCTAACAAAACAACAATATTCTCAAAAAATCAAAGAACTGAAAAAACTACTAAAAGCAGGCGAAACATATCAAGTCAATCTATCACAAAGATTTTCAGTAAAAACCAGAAAAGATCCTTTTGATATTTACAAAATACTGACAAACAACAATCCTTCTCCATATCAACTTTATTTTGAAACGAAAAATTTCTCAATTATTTCGAATTCTCCTGAGAGACTCTTTCGAGTCAGAGCTGAGTTTCGAGAGCTGAGAACTGAGAAAGTCAAATCTCAGTTCTCAGCTCTCAGCTCTCAATTCTCAATTGAATCTCGTCCAATCAAAGGCACTGTACCACGCGGAAAAACGGATCAGGAAGATAAAAAACTAATAGAAAAATTATTAAATTCAAAGAAAGAACAGGCTGAACTCGATATGATTACTGATCTTGTTCGTAATGATTTAGGACGAATTTGTGTTCAGGGTTCAGTTGAAGTAAATGAAGATAGAGTGATTGAAAGTTATGGAAACGTACACCACACAGTTTCAAATGTGAGAGGCGTTCTAAATCCATCGACAGATCTAAAAGCGATTATGCAAGCTATTTTCCCCGGAGGTTCTATCACCGGCTGTCCAAAATTACGGACAATCAAAATAATAGATAAACTGGAAGATTTTAAAAGAACAATATATTGCGGATCAGCAGGTTATATCGATGGCAGAGGCAATATGGATTTTAATATTATGATACGATCGATCTTATCGATCAAGAATCGAGAGCTGAGAATTGAGAACCGAGAAAAAACAAAAATTCAAAAAACTCAGCTCTCAGCTCTCAGCTCTCAGCTCTATTTCCACTCCGGAGGTGGAATCACGATTGACAGCAAAACTAACGATGAATATGACGAGACTTTACACAAGGCAAAGGCAATTATCAGAGCTATAAATTAATAGACTAAGTAACTAATGTGAAGTAACTGCTATACCCTCACTAGGTTTTTGATTGGTATGCGCTTTCATTTGTTGTTCAAAAAAAGTTTGAAAAGTTTCTAAAATTCGGCCATCAGTCCTTACAGCCATGTGCAAACCTATCCAAAGAAAAGGAGACCTCGGCAAATCGCCCTGATGTAATTCAACTTGCTTCGAGACTTCACCTGTAAATTTAATATCCCCAGATATAGGATCGCCAGGATAACGAAAAGAAATTGTAGCAAAAGGGAAGCTTAAAGCCATGCCTATTTCTCCTTCAGTCATAGGACTTGGAATCAAAGGCGCTCCATGTAGTACGCCTCTTAATGCAGGGGCCTGCATAACAAAAATTGTTTTAGCGCCCAGTGAAGAGTTTATTTTCCCGGCATTAAAGGCATCTGCTGCGATCACATTACCGTAACTATGAGCCAGCACCACAATTAAGTCCGCGTCAGCACATTGATGAAATTTTCCAACAAAACCATCTTCAACTCTTTCAGGATACTTTTTCCCCAAAGTCATTGCGAAGAAATGAGCAACAAGACTAAACGGCATCAATCCCGGTTTTATATGCTCAACAAGTCTCTGCTCTTCAGGCCAAATATATTCTATAAATCTAACTTCATATCCATTTTTTGTGGCTTCTTCTTTGATAACTTTCAAAAAAGGATATGGATTGTTATATACAAGCGGAGAGATATACATCAAACCGTTAGGCACTCCAGGCACATTTAATACGCATAGCTGTTTTTTGTTATCATTTATCTCTGGTTCACTTGGCTTTGTGTTGTTAGCGTCTTGAACAGGCTTTGCAGTCATAACAGGCTGATCCGCGTCAAGAACATCATAACGACCATCCGCGCTTGCAATCATAGGATTTATCGCCATTCCGCCAATACCAAAAGCAAGTGCGGCTTTAGCAATGCCTTTTCTGACATTTCCTTTTAACGCACCGAAATCACCCAAAATTGATCTGTTTTTTTCATGTATTGTCCTTATCCCGCTCCCAAAACCCATAAAATCATGACTTTTGTTTAGCTTGGTCATAAGTTACCATAAAAAATATCCGAAGATAGATAGTATCGTATGCCTTTTTTCTATATTTTGTCAAATGATTATTATTGATAACCCTGTAAGAATTCATCTATTCTAGATCTAGAAATTATCTACTTTTCTACTTGTATACTTCCATACCAAACAAATGATTCAAAGCTTAAAATACGTCCAACCACAGAAAAAGGGGATGGTAACTATACCAAGAGAATATAGAGAAATTTTGGGGATTGATGAATCTACAATTTTAACAGTCAAAATTTACAAAGAAGGTGTGTTTTTTAAAAAAATTGAAAAAGAAGATGATCAGATTGAAATTTACTCAAAAAAAAGAATTCAGGATTTTTTGGAGGAAGATAAAATAGACGCCAAAACTGCCAAAAAATTAGAAAAACTTCTTAAATAATTTCAATGCACAAGCTTTTTTTGGACGCAAATATTCTTTTTGCAGCAGCTTATAGTGCAAATGGTGGCTCAGCGTTAATTTTTGAGCTTGCGAATAAAAAAAACATCAAAATTGTTTCCAGCAAAATAGCGTTTTTGGAAGCAGAAAGAAATCTAATAAACAAAGGAAGCAAAGAAGCTATGATTACTTTTTATAATCAAATATCTTATTTGGATTATCTATACGAAGAAATAAACCAACAAAATAAAAAATATTTTGAAAAAATCATCAATAAAAAAGATGTTGATATATTGGCAAATGCCGTGAACAGTAAATCAAATTTTCTAATCACTCTGGATAGAAAAGATTTTTTCCAGAAAAAAGTTTTTGATTTTGCCTCCCCAATGATTATTTGCACGCCTGCGGAATATTTACAAAAACATTTAACAATTTAACAATCAACTCCAATGTCTTTTGTTTTCCTCAACGGTAAATACATAGCAGAAACTGCAGCAAAGATTTCCATAAACGATCATGGTTTTCTTTACGGCGACGGCGTTTATGAGACAATGCGCACTTATAATGACAAAGTTTGGTTACTCGAAGAACATTTGGAAAGACTATTCAATTCAGCAAAAATGTTAAATCTGGAAATTCCATGGACAAAAAAACAAATTAAAAACTGGATCTACGAATTAATAGATAAGAATCGAGAACTGAGAACCGAGAACCGAGAAGAAAAAATAAAAATTCAAAAAACTCAACTCTCAGTTCCCCGCCTGTACCAATTCGGTCAGGTCAGCTCCCCGCCTGTACCAATTCGGGCAGGTCAGTTCTATAATTTTCGCATCCGTCTCACCATAACCCGCGGCAACAACGATTTCGACTTTTTCACGACAAAAAATCCAACAATACTCATCACAACACAAGAATTAATAGATGACGAGCAAACAAAAGGACTAAAACTGATAAGTTTTCAAGGGGAAAGAACAGTTCCACAAGCGAAACACTTAAGCCAAATCATTAACATAATCGCACGTCAAAATGCCCACAAGCAAAAAGCTGACGATGCTGTTTTTGTTGATGAGAGTGACTACATTTCAGAATGCGCTTTTAGTAATATTTTTATAGTAAAAAATGGTATTTTAAAAACTCCAAGACTTGAAAACATTCTCAGCGGAATAACTCGTAAATATATACTTTCATTTGCAAATAAAATCCTCCCGACAAAAGAATGCAAAATTACACTAAAAGAACTTTACGAAGCAGACGAAGTTTTTTTGAGCGTAACTACAAGAGCTATTCTTTGGGTAGCTAAAATTGATGGATACAAAATTGGGGATGGGAAAATTGGAAAATTTACACAGCGAATCAAAAAATATTATTTTTTAAAACGTTTATAAAAATTCTCCCTACTTCCTATGGCAACAATAATTATTACAATTTCTTTTTCCTTCACCTCATAGATCATACGATAATCATTTTTTTTATATCTAAAGGCTAATTTTAAAAATTTTTTCATAATATCACCTTTCATTCTTTCACCTATATATGGATCAACCTGCAAAAGAGGTATCCACTTATCAAAAATCAACTTGTGGACTTCATAAGTGATTTTTTTAAAATCTTTTTTTACAGATTTAGCTAATTCAACTTTATACATTTAAAGAAATTTTAAAATCTTCCAAAGATATAGTATCTTCATTTGAACGCTTAATTATTTCTGCATCAGAGATCCCAAATTCAACATTTTCAACAAATTGTTTAAATAAATCTATGTCTATAATAGCTACTTTTTCTTGCCCATTAATAGTCACTATATAAGGCACGCCAGTTTGATCAACTTTTTTAAGGATATAGGGAAGATTTTTTCTAGCCTCTGATGAATTGATAATATCTGTTAACATAAATTGTACAAAATTACGTACAATAATATTAGCATAACTAATTTTAAAAATCAAAATTTTAAAATATTCTTTAAAATATTTTCAGCAGCCTGATCCCAACTAAACCTTTTTATATTTTTAAAACCTTTTCCAATCAAATCTTTTCTTAATTTTTCATCTTTCAAAATTTTTCTCAAAGCATCTGCAATTTCATCAGTTTGCAAAGCGTTTACCAAAATTGCAGCATCACCTGACACTTCTGTCATAGCTGAATTATCAGAAGTCAAAACAGGACATCCATAACTCATTGCTTCAATAATCGGAATTCCAAAACCTTCATAAAGCGATGGAAAAGCAAACAATTCTGCGTTTTCATATAGCTTTGGCAAATCTTGCTCATCAACATAAGCTAAAAATTTCACCCTCTTTACCAAATTTCTTTTTTCAACTTCTTCAAAGATTTTCTCATAACTCCAGCCATTGCCACCGCCTATCCATAATTGCAAATCTGGAAATTCATTTTTGATCGAATCAAATGCCTGAATTAATCTAATATGATTCTTGCGCGGTTCAAGAGTTCCAATTGTTAGGATGTACTTCGTACTTGGTACTTGGTACTTGGTACTTGGTACTTCGTACTTGGTACTTGGTACTTGGTACTTCGTACTTCGTACTTCGTACTTGGTACTTGGTACTTGGTACTTGGTACTTGGTACTTGGTACTTGGTACTTCGTACTTGGTACTTCGTACTTGGTACTTCGTACTTGGTACTTGGTACTACGCTATTGTAGGTCACTAGCAATTTATCTTTTGATATTTTGAAATAATTTATCAAATCTTTTCCTGTACTTTCTGAAACTACAAAGATTTTTTTTGCATATTTAATAGATCTTTTCAAGGTTAATTTTTCAATCAAAATTGCTTTTTTATTGTGAAAACTTGGAAACAAAAAAGCTACAATATCATGAACCGTAATGACATAAGGCAATTTTTTCCCAATCAGAAAAGGTATAATATAACTTGTTGGAGCCCAAAAAAGATCAATTTTATCATTTTTTAAATTTAAAAAAACTTTCAAATGCCACAAAATTCCTTTTACTTTAATAATCTTTAATTCTGCATTTTTATAATTTTCAAAAATTTCGGTGTCAGCATCACTATAAAGTAGATATTGATTCTCTTTATCTTGAGTGAGCAAAGATTGAAGGACTTTTAAAATATAAAAACCTTTACCCGTTTTTTGACCAATTGCATGTCTTATATCAACACCTATAAGCATAAACTTGTTTTTTTTAAATCAAAGTTTTAATCTATAAATAGTTTTCAATACTTTTTATGCTATTGCAACAAATAAAAGATAAATTTCTCAGTACAAGTCTTGGCAATAAATTAATTTTGGCAGGAAACCTGCTCAGTATTATAGCTGTATTTATGCCTGTTTATTCTGATTTTAACCAGTGGGGGGATGGTGTAACTTATATAGGAATAACTGGACCTTTGAGTTTTATCGGGATTGCAATATTTTGTGTTGCAGTACTCCCGATACTGACCTTTATACATCCAATAAGCCAATGGTCAAATAAAAAATTTGTGAATTTTGAAAAAGCTTCGAGAATTTATATTTTTCAAAGCATATTACTGTTAATTTTGATGAGTTCAATATATCTTGATAGCGAATTTGGAATAAATATTTCAGTAAAAGAATTAAGAGCAGGAATTATAGTGGGATTTTTTGGCGTTGGGCTTGCAATCACCGGCTTTCAAATGTCAAAATTTGACCAAAGAGACAACTTTGAACTTCAGCATCAAAATGCAGAAAAAATCATAAAGAAAGAAAAGGATTTATTTGAGATACCTGCCTCACAAAAACTTGAAAATAGAATGCACAAAACCATACATGAAATTACTAAAAAAGGTGACCTTAAATTAAAACCGGAAAATTATAATTTAAGAATGGACCTTTGAGGAATTTTGAATTTTTTTTAAAAAATAATATAATTAAAGTGACAAAACTAGGCTGTATACGTTTTTTTTGCAGGGATTGCTCCAAAATAACAGAAGCCCCTGAAAAAGAAAAAAACAAATACATTTATATATGTTCTGTTTGTAAGAATAAAAATGTTACCTTTGGAACTGAAAAAAGCATAAAAAGTTTTTTCCATTTGAAATAAATTTACCATTTTTTTAAGTTTATTCGTGAAAGATTTTAAGATTGTTTGCTATACAATTAGTAGTCAGAATTTTAAACTTTAAAAAAAATTCTCTTGACGGTGAGATTACACTCACCTATGATAACCAGGAAAAAGTACAAAGTACAAAGGATAAAGAATAAAATTTCCCAGAAGCATCGCTAAAACTTTATCCTTTATCCTTTATCCTTTATCCTTAAAAACAAATGTCAAACGACAAAGAAAAAGCCATCGAAGCAGCCATGGCTCAAATTGAAAAACAATTTGGAAAGGGCTCAATCATGAAACTCGGAGAAGCTCCAAAAATGAACATAGAAACAATCCCAACAGGGTGTTTATCTTTGGACAAGGCGCTCGGAGGTGGCATTCCAAAAGGAAGAATCATAGAAATATTTGGTCCGGAAAGTTCCGGTAAAACAACAGTAACTCTGCATGTAATAGCTCAAGCTCAAAAAATGGGAGGACTTGCGGCGTTCATAGATGCAGAACACGCTCTCGATCCGGAATATGCAAACAAAATTGGCGTGGATACAAATAATCTAATTGTTTCGCAACCTGACAATGGCGAACAAGCTTTGGAAATTGTAGAAACCCTAGTTAGATCAAATTCTGTTGACGTGATTGTCATAGATTCAGTGGCAGCTTTGACTCCAAAAAGTGAAATAGAAGGACAAATGGGTGATAGTCACATGGGATTGCAAGCAAGACTTATGAGCCAAGCTTTGAGAAAGCTAACAGCCCTTGTGAGCAAATCCAAATGTTCTGTGATTTTTATCAATCAATTAAGGATGAAAATAGGAGTAATGTTCGGCAACCCTGAAACAACTACTGGAGGTAACGCCTTAAAATTCTATTCTTCGGTTAGAATGGATATACGATCTATCGGTAAAATTACAGAAGGCGACAAAATTACAGGAAATCAGGTCAGGGTAAAAATTGTAAAAAATAAAGTAGCAGCACCATTTTGCGTAGCTGAATTCGACATTATGTACAACGAAGGAATCTCAAAAACAGCAGATCTTATCAATATTGGACTTGAATATGAAATCATCAGAAAATCAGGAGCATTCTATAGTTACGGAGAGACTAAACTTGGACAAGGCAAAGAAACTGTGAAAAATTTTCTAAGAGAAAACAATAAATTATATATAGAAATCGCAAAAAAAATCAGCAATGAGTTAAAAACAAAAACAGTTGTCAGTGCAAATAATGTTATGAAAAGTATAGAAAGCACTGAAGAGGCTGTGAATTAAGGGTCTTGGCAAAAAATAAGGTACCTAAATTGTGCTAGATTTTGTTTTAGATTCTTTCGTTCAGATGTGGGAGTTTATCGAGATAAATGACTACATTTGCAACAAAGAAGATAAAGCAAAAGATAGTGCAAGGGAGCTGTCTTATTTTTTGCCAAGATCCTAAGTAAAAGAGTTTTAATTGGAAAAAGGCAAAAAGTTTTATATACTTAAAATAGTTTTAACTTACTGAAAGAATTAAATATGAGTGAAGAATTACTACAAAGAGGGCTTATTAAAAATCCTGAAAAAATTGGGAGTTGGGATTTTTATAATATTGGAGCAACGAGTGTAAAAGCACTGAAAGAATACGGAATAATTCGTAATGTTGATTATGGCACAATAGAGAATAAAAAAGTTGATGCTTTAATAGTTCAAAAAAAAAATGTTATTGCAGTTATTGAATATAAAAAACCATCTGAATTTAAAACTGAAGCTCAAAAAAAGAAAGCTATTGATCAAGAAATTGAAGTTGCTCAAAAATTAGGAGCAAAGATTTTTATTGCAACCGATACACAAGAAGCGGTTTGGGTAAATTCTCTTACAAAAAATAGAATTGGAGATGAAAGTGAAAAAGAAATAAAAGTTCTATTTGATCCTAAAAATGAAAATATAGCCGATCTTTTAAAAAAAATTTATGAATCTATAAATGAAGAAAGCGACAATATCAAACCAAAAAACTTTGTAAATCCCACCAATCTTGCAAAAAGTATTTGGCAGGATATTTGGTCTGTAAGCGGTGCAACTCCTGAAAATTGCCTTTATACTTTTGTTGAGTTATTTATTTTTAAATATTTAAGTGATTTAGGTGTTTTAAAAACTGTAAATAGTTTCTATTTCCTTATGGAAATGTACGAAGGAGGCAATACAAACGATGAGATATTGGAATATTATGCAAATAATGTTCGTCCAAAAATAAAAGAACTTTTTCCACAAGACATACAAGACAAAACAACTATTATCAATGGAACTATTTTTGTAAGTAAGGATCAAAAAGCAGTAGCTGGATATAGCGCAACATTTAAAACTGTTCTTAATAAATTTTTAAAATATGGAAAACTTGAAAACATAGACTATGACTTTAAAAGTCAGCTTTTTGAAAGTTTTTTGAAAGAAAGTATCAGCAAGAAAAATTGGGGACAATTTTTTACCCCTCTCAAAGTTATTCGTCCTATTATTGAAATGGCCAAAGATGATATAAAAAAAGGAGTAAAAATTTGCGATCCTGCTTGTGGTGTTGGAAAATTTCTTTTAGAACCGCTCGTTACAAGACTAGAAGACTTCTATACGATAGATAAAAATGGAATTACTTCAAAGATTAGTATTCATGGATTTGATAAAGGTTTTGATAAAGATGAGCAAAAAACCATTATCTTGGCAAAAGCCAATATGCTTATTTATTTTTCTGATCTCATCAAAGAAAATCCAGATCATACAAAAGAATTTGCAAAACTTTTCAATGAGAGTTTTACTCTAAAAACAAATTCTATTTTAGGAACTTTATCAGAACCAGTAGAAAATGAATACGATCTTATACTCACAAATCCTCCCTATGTAACCAGCGGAAGCGGAAACTTAAAAGATGAAATAAAAAAAGACGGAGACTTGCTGAATTACTACAAAATCAATGCCATGGGTGTTGAAGGGCTTTTTATGGAATGGATTATTAAAGCACTCAAACCAGGAGGAAAAGCATTTATTGTAGTTCCAGACGGAATTTTAAATCGTCAAAATGATAAAAATTTAAGGCAATATCTTTTAGATGAATGTTATATAGATGGGATTATTTCGCTTCCAAAAAATACTTTTTTTACAACTTCTCAAAAAACTTCTATTTTAGCAATTACGAAAAAGATAAATAAAAAGGATACTCAAACCGATCCAGTATTTACCTATTTAGTAAGTGAGATTGGTGAAACAAGAGATATTAATCGTTTTGATATTGAACAAAATGACTTACAAGAAGCTGTTACTTTATATTCTTTTTTCAAGGGAAATAAGAAAGGATTTGAAAAGATAAATTCTGACAAGAGATGTAAAATACAACAGGTTGAACAATTTATAAAAAATTGTAATACTGCTGATTCATGGTCAATAAGTAAATGGTGGTTATTAGAGGAAAAAATCTTATTGGGCATAGAGAAACAAAAGGATATTTTAAAATTTGAAGATTTTCCAAATTTAATTGAAGAGATGAAAAACTTATTTGATGTTAAAAATTTTGAATATGTGAAAATAAAAATAAAAGATATTTTTGATCTTTCTATTAAAACGAATAATAGTAAATTTACTAAAGCTTTTGTCAATAAGCATCAAGGTAATATTCCTGTTTATTCTGCTTCAAAATTTTCTGATGCGGTCGATTATGGTTATGTAGAGGAAGATTTAGAAGAAATAAAATATTTTCAAGATTGTTTAACTTGGAATATAGATGGTTCTATAGGAAAGGCACATTTTAGAAAAGCTAAATTTAGTCTTTCAGAAAAGGTTATTCCTTTGATAATTAAAGATCATTATCAAAATGAATTAGACATTCAGTTTTTGAAACACACTATTGAAAATGAATTCTCAAAACATGCTTTTGATTTTGGGAATAAAGCAGGTAAGGGAAAAATTGAAAATATAGAAATTTTAATACCTATCAATAAAAATAAAAAAATTGACATTGAATTACAAAAAGAAATAGCAAAAAGATATGAATTTATTGAAAATGCTAAATTAATTTTAAAAAATGAATTAAAAAAGATTTTAGATACTCATATTAAAATATAAACTTAACCTTTATTATGAAAAACAAAATTTGCAAAAAAATAATATTTTGGCTATCATGTAAATGTAATCGAAAATACTAGAGTTAGGATCTTTATCCTAGCTCTTTTTCTTTCTACTCTAACTAATTTACAAATTTAATATATGCAATCAGAATTCTTAGCAGCAATGAACCAAATTTCAGCAGAAAAAAACATGCCAAAAGACATGATTATTGATGCCGTAAAAGCCGCTTTCAAAACAGCTTATAGAAAACAATATGGCAACAAAAATCAAAATCTTGATGTAGAATTAAATGAAGATTCCCAAAATGCAATAGTGTATTTGATAAAAAATGTTGTTAAGACCGTTGAAGATGAAGATTTGGAAATAACGCTCAAAGAAGCCCAAAAATATGATAAAAAAGTAAAAATAGGTGATGAAATAAAAATAGATGTAACACCTGCAGCCGGATATGGAAGGATTGCCGCGCAAGCCGCCAAACAAGTCATTATGCAAAGAGTACAAGAGGCTGAGAGAGAAGTCATTTACAATAAATTTAAAGATCGCGAACATGAATTGGTCACAGCGACAGTTCATCGTGTGGAAAAAGATATGATATATCTCAACATAGAAAACACCACTGTTCCATTTTCTATAGATCAAAAAATACCTGGCGAGCACTTAAATCCAGGTCAAAAAGTGAAACTATATCTTGAAAGAGTCATAAAAACTTCAAAAGGTCCTCAGTTACTTATTTCAAGGATACATCCGGAATTAATCAGAGAACTTATGAAAATCGAAATACCTGAAATTGAAGAAGCTATTGTCGAAATTAAATCAATAGCTAGAGAACCGGGCGTAAGATGTAAAGTAGCTGTACATTCGAATGATCCTAAAATAGATCCGATTGGAGCCGCAGTTGGACAAAAAGGTGTACGTATTCAAACAATTACCAATGAAATAGGTCATGAAAGAATTGATATTATCCCTTGGAATGACAACAAAGCTAAATTTCTTGAAGCAGCATTAGCTCCAGCTACAGTAAGTCAAATCGTAATAGATGAAAAATCAAATCGAGCAAGCGTCTATGTGCATGAAGATCAAAGAGCATTGGCAATTGGAAGAAACGGACAAAATGTAAGACTTGCCTCCGAACTTACAAGAATGACGGTTGATATACTTGATGTTGACAAAAATGTGTTGCCGGATAAATCAGAAGCAAGCTCTATAGAAGAATTAGGATTCGACAAAGAAATAATTGAAAAATTGCAAGCTTCTAATCTTACACAAATAGAACAACTAAAAGGGTTGAGCGTAAATGATCTTGATGATATCGGACTTTCTCAAGCTGAAGCTGAAAAGGTGGTTGAATTAATCAAGAAAGTTAGATAAAAAAGATCTTTTATGGTAAAATAGGAAGATTTCTTTCTCTCTATTTTCATGGATAGCGTAAGTCAAATCACCGGCGTCCAAATAACAGGGATTCAGCCTGTTTCTATGATGAACGCGTCAAATATTGCGAATCAGGAATTAAAAGAAAAAGGAATACAGGAAAAAGCAGCTAAGTTGGGATTGAATTACATCAATTTAAGCAAGTTCCCTATTAATCCTGATGTTTTTTCGGTTGTAGACATCGATACCGCTGAAAAATTTTTATTTTTACCATTTTTCAAAACAGGCGACAAAGTAAGAATTGCAATCGCAAATCCTGAAGATGAAAATGTGAAAAAGTTATTACAAGACCTTCGAGCGAAGGGTTTTTTGCTTAACTTAAGCTTGGCATCGGACAACAACATCAAAGAAGCTATTTTGAGAATGAGAAGTCATATAATAGAACATAAAAAAATAGATACAACTAATTTTGTAAATGAAAGTGCTATCAAAGATTTTGCAAGTGAATTAATTGATTTAAAAAATTTGAAATTTGAACTCAGCAAGTTAACATCCGAAGAAGCAATTAACAAAATAAACGTAGGAGCACTGAAAGCAGGAGCATCAGATATACATTATCAACCTGAAGATAACGGACAGGTCACGGTAAGATTTCGTATAGATGGAATGATGAGAAGTGTTTTTGATATAGATTCAAAATTGTACAGAAATTTGGTAAATCAAATAAAATATAAGGCTGGAATGCAATTAAATGTAGACTCAGTACCTCAAGATGGTAGATATTATTTTGTAGTTAATGAAAGAAAAATTGACATCAGGGTTTCTTGTTTGCCAACCGAGTATGGAGAAACATTCGTTTGTAGATTGCTTGATAAAAAAGGAGGTTTTCTTGATTTAGGCAATCTAGGGCTAACAGAAGAAAATTGTAAGACTTTTCAAAAAGCATGCACAATTGATCATGGGATGATACTTGTAACAGGACCAACTGGATCAGGTAAAACAACCACCCTATATTCAATGCTTAACAAATTTAACGATCCAAACAAAAAAGTCATCACCCTGGAAGATCCTATAGAATATCATTTGACAGGAATTTCTCAAAGCCAAACAAATCCAAAAAGAGGATATACATTTGGGGAAGGTTTGAAATCTATTTTGAGACAAGATCCTGATGTAGTGATGGTTGGTGAAATAAGAGACAATGACACAGCAAATACCGCTATTCAAGCAGCTCTGACCGGACACGTACTACTGAGCACTCTACATACAAATGGAACAATAGAAACAATACCGCGGATTCTCAACTTTGACGTAAAACCATTTATGTTGGCGCCGGCACTTCACATGATAATTGCTCAACGTTTGGTGCGAAAAATCTGTGAACATTGCAAAATACTTCAAAAAGTAGACGATTCTACAAAGAAAGAACTTGAAAACGCCATCACAGCAATGAAACAAGTCAAGATAGCTATGCAAAATTTAGAAATACCAGACAAGCTGCCAAAAGGAGCAGGATGTCCTGAATGTAGCAATACCGGCTACAAAGGGCGTATACAAATAACAGAAATTCTAAAAATGGATTTTCAAATAAGAGATTTGATTTTGCAACAAGCAAGCCAAGTCAAATTCATCGAAGTTGCCAGACAAAAAGGAATGCTTACAATGCGTGAAGATGGAATTTTGAAAATTCTTGACGGAATTACAACTCTTGATGAGGTACATAGAGTCGCTAGCTTGGGGTGAAATTTAACGATGATTTTGATAACTTTGGTGAAGACTATAATTCTTAAGAAGATTAACAATTTGTATAAGTTTTTTCATATTGTATTTTTTCGCCCAATCATTCATTAGCTGCCAATTCAAGCTATCCAATTCATCAAATCTTTCTGCTTGGAAGCATGCAAAATCAGATTTTAATTTTTTAGAATTAAGATATAAATAATCAAGAAGTGCTTTTTCTTTTTTTGCCACCCACGCTCCATCTTTACGCTTTTCCACTCCAAAAAAAAGATCGGGATGGAGGTGACGATAACTAAAGATTCCAAATTGATTTTGATATTTTTGAGTTTTTTTTGAAGTAATTAACGTATAATAAATCGGAGTCTCAGGAATAATCCCATGTAATGATAAAATCGATTCCAGACTATGATATGACGGCTGAACAATAGTTCCTGCCATTACAAACGGATTAGGATGGAAATCGGCAAAAGTATAACAATTTTTTTTCAAACGAATCAGTTTTTTGCTTTTACATAAACGAGAAAGCTGAACTTTGATCGAATTACGAGTTTGATGAAAGTAATTTTGCAACTCTTCTATGTTAAAAACTTTATAATAAAACGGTTTTAAATTATCTGCTCTCATAAAATTTTTGATAAGAATCTAAAAGCTCAAGCGTTTGTTGAATATATTGATTCAACCAATCATCGAAAGAAATATCATCCATAATAATAAATCTTTCAAGATCAAGCTTCATTAAAGAGATATCCAAACTTGCCACATTGGATGCAACACTGGTCAAAACTTCTCTAAAACTATTAAATATTTTTTTACCTTGTTGTAATGCATTTGCATTTAAATAATCCATATTGATAAATATTTTCGGTTGACGATCCAAGTACCACTGCAAGTCATAATAATCTCTGCCTTTTTGATATTCACGAAATAATATAGCCGCTAATTTACCTGAGAAACTTGTAGAAAGATCATGAGTATTAATCATAAAATCGCCTGCCAAACTGTGATATGTTTTTTTTTCATATATTGCAGAATTTGGCGGATTAATATCAAGTTCAATTTTAATTTTGATTGTTTGTTCCTGCAAAGATGAAATACCAATATCAAATAATATCTGCGAAAAAGAAAGCATAAGCTTAACTACATTATTATTAGTATTACCTTGTGTATGCAAATGAAATCCGGTTACTTTTTCAGAAAAAAACTTTGTAATATCTGAAAAAAATTTATCTGCTGAAAATGATAAATTAGGTTTATCCAAAGCCAAATCTATATCTTCCGAAAATCTATTAATATGATACGACAATCGAAGCTTGGTTCCTCCCATGAAATAAACCGGATAAGTTGTCTTGGTATATAAAATATACAAAATAAGATACTGTAATTCTTCACGCAAATACTGAAAAAGTAATTGTTGATCTTGTATACCGCTATATTTATTCTTAAAAGCGTTGATGAATAAAATGTAATTCATTTCTTAAAGTTAACATTTATGTATATTTACAGAAACATAATACATTATAAAAACGCAAAATCAAGAAATTTGTAATGAGTGAGTCTTCCCTTACCATGTCTTTTTATGAATCCAAGTTGTATTAATTTATTAAAATCAAGAGATCTGGTAGCTTTTGCTCTAGGTGTTAATTTAACGTAGTCTGCATCTGTTATATATCCATGCTCTTTTATGAAATCTAAAATTTTTTTATGATATTCCTTCAAATCTGTATCTGGAGAAATTTCTTGACGTTCAAGTTCTTTTTTTACTCGATTTAATTCGTCAATAATTCCTTCAGTAAAATATTCAAGCCAGCTTGTGAAATTTACTTTATCTTTTAAGTCATAAAAATCCCCTTTAGTTCCAACATTTTCAAAATATTTGCTTACATTTTTATTATAATAATTTTCAAAACTAAATAAATTAAACGTATTAATGCCCATTTTTGATAATAAAACTTTTGTCGCAAGCCTTGCAGTTCTTCCGTTGCCATCTATAAAAGGATGGATTATTACGAATTGTTTATGAAAAATACCTGCTAAAATCAAAGGGTCGATAATATTTTCATTTTTGTTTATGAAATTGATTAAATCTTTCAGTAACGTCTCAATATCTTTATGATCTGGTGCAAGATAGACTGTTTTGTGAAGCTTAGGATCATTTACAAAAACCGGTTCTTTTCTCAAAAACCCCGAGTGAAATTTAGGTAAAAGCTTCTCTGTAACTTTTTTTTGAATTTTTAGAATTAAATCTAAATCGAATTTAACTTTTTTATTTCTAATTTCTTCATTTAAAACCAATAAAATCTCATTGTAATTAAGTACTTCCCTTTCACTATCATGAATTTCGGTGGGTCTTACTTTTAAAATCCTTTTAACGTCGGTAAGAGGAAGAGGATTACCTTCGATACTTGTAGAAGAGTAAGAAGATACTTCACGAGCATACCTTTCCATTTCAATTATAATATTCTTAGGAAGATTTTTCCTATTAAGTTCAGTTATTATTGTGGTGATTTGTTTTATGTTGGATAAAAGCTGGTTTGTGATTCTGTAGATTGGATCAAACATGAAAAAATATAAATATATTTAGTCTAATTATAGACGATAATTAGACTAAAATAAACACAAAATCAAGATTTTTTGGTTTTTCTCTTCTTTAATTCACAAAAACATGCTATAATATTGAGATTTGTTAATTAACAAATTAAAAAATGTTATGAAAAATTCTAGATTCATTGCTAACAGATTTATATTTAAACTAGGTGAGAATCCTGTTAAACAAGGGACGTCAGCGCAACAAATGCCTGATCTTGATGCAATGGAAAGAGCTGCTGCTGGACTTGATAGAAGACTTGCTAAGGCACCACAGGCTAAAAAACCCGAGAAAACTCCTGAGCCAACAGTAACTTTAGGCAAAGAACTTTCAAAAAATGTTCCATCTGCCTTAACGGATATAGCTAAAAAACTAAAAGAAAAAGGCTTTGGGCCAAATACTTCTATAGCAATCGAAAGTTTTGAAAATAAAGATGATGATAAAGTTGTACGTATTTTTGTGAATGGAAAAAAATTTCAAGGAAATGCTACGGACTACAAAGTTGCATTTGAAGATGCGTTAAGAAAAGTTGACAATTATGAATATAGCGATGCAAAAAAACTTAATGATAATGATAAAGAACGTGATTCTTCTGAAAAATATGAAAAAATGTTTGGAGTTATTTATAAAGGATTTTTGGCATTCAAAACTGATAATGATACATCAGGGTTTGCTGCAATAGTTAATAACCCTCCATGTGCAGCGGCAATTACTAGAAATATATTGAAATCAGCATACATCTTCGGCAAAGTTGATGATTTAGTTAAGGCTGAACCTTATTCAATTAGAATTGAGCAAGATGAGGCTGACTATAATGATTGCAGAGCTACTGTAGATTTAAAAATTACCACTACAGGGGGGAAAGAGTATATATTAAGCGTCCTAACACAGATTGGTTTTGGAGACACAGAAACAATAGAACAGGGCAACGTAGCAAATAGTAGCAATTTTGAATCGCAAGAGTATCATACTGAGCAAGCAAATAATGAAACAGGACATAAAAAAGAATTGGATGGAAAAATTGCGTCTATCAGAGAAAAAATTACACAAGATAAAGGTCAGATATTTAGAGATGCGCCAGAACTTGCAACAGATCATAATATTTCAATATTAGCTGACACATTAATTCTAAGAGGGTATACAGAACAAGACATTGCAAGAGTTAGGCTCAAACAAAAAGCAAACGGAGATAAATATGTCCAAATAGATATCAATTATGGAGAACAGATGTCTGTAGGCAAACCGGATCAAGCATTATATCAAAGACCTGTTCCATACGATGCAAATCCTTTATTTTCGTACAACAGAGAAAGCTTTGCACTAAGCTTGGCAGCTTATGACAAATATCCAACTGATAACGATTCACAACATTCCTTTGAATCTGCTTTGAATAATATTGCTAATAGCAAAAGACCTAATGCTAACGTATATAATATAACGACAGAAAAATGGGAACCAAATCCGGAACGTGCAAAATATGACACTCAACTAGAGCAAAGACTAAGTCAAGCTCAACAATTAGAAGCTCTTTTGCTAGATAAAAATAATTATCAAGGACTTTTTGCGAAAATATTTGATCAATTGGAAAAAGATTTTTTATTGACTGAAATTCAGGAAATACTAAATACACATGGTTTTCCTGAAACAACAAAAATTGAAAGTTTGATTTTTAACACTGAAAGAAAAACCCTTAGAAGGGGTTTTAAAAAAGAAAATATTGTTATTGTTTCAATAATAGTTAATGGGAAATATCTATACGGTATATGGAATGAAACAACTGAACAACAAAATACTTTCACTGAGTTGTTATCAGACAGTATAATGGCTCT
Organism: uncultured Candidatus Peribacteria bacterium; assembly: GCA_964511025.1. GTDB lineage: Bacteria > Patescibacteriota > Gracilibacteria > UBA1369 > GWF2-33-10 > CAZEDK01. The sequence continues at coordinate 36,122 of CAZEDK010000006.1, forward strand.
AAGCACAATGATTAGAAGAAATAATATAGACAAAAGCAGCAAAGAAGATTTTGAAAAATGGAAAAATAAAATTAAATAACCCTCCCCCACCATGAAAACAAAAACCAAAAATTCACTTCTGTTAAATAATCGCTTTATGTTTGGCGCTCCTGAGATTGTGTCCATCGCAGATTCTGCCATTAAGCTTCCTGAAGCTCAAAGTGTGCGTCCTGATACAGACACAGGTGTAGGTGCGGATACATCAATAAGCGGTTTGGAAGTACAAATAAGTGCTTTAGAAAATAGATCATTAGAAAGCATTTTATCTACTTTACCAAAATCTTTTATAAGTCATAAAGGTGATAAAAAGGCACCATCACAAATGATCCCACCTGAAGATTATGAGATTATTCAGGCTGTGATGTTTCGTAGCAAACCAAAGACATTTTTGACTATTGCTGGGCGATTAAGAGATAAAGAAATCACAGACGTATCTGGAAGTTCTATATATATAGATAGCCATTCGGATGCCGATGGTCAATATCCTTTTCAAATAATCCAAGGTGAAAAAACATTACTATCTGGTGTAATTAATACGGCTTATCAAAATGTTAGAAATCTAGAATAAATTATTATAATTTAAATTATGATAATTGCAGTGGATTTTGCAAAAAATGAAAAAAATCTCATTCTTATAACAGCTACTGATTTGTGATATTTTAGAATAGACATAGACTTGCTGCGCAATAATTTTCGTGTCTAGTTTTCGGGTACCATTATAGTCTCCAACTTAAGCGGATTATGAAATTTTCATTTGCTAAATTATATAATTTAAATTATGATAATTGTATCTGAGTTTTTTATTTTCAAACAATATGAAGTTGGTTAACAGACAGCAAGAACTCAAAATCCTGGATAATGCTTACAAGTCAAAAAAGGCGGAATTTGCTGTAATATATGGTAGAAGAAGAACAGGCAAAACAACTTTAATTGAAAAATTTGTAGAAAACAAAAATCATATCTATTTTCTTGCCGATGAATCCAATGAGACGTTATTGCTAAAATCATTTGCAAAAATTATTACTGAAAAATTTGATAGCGCTCTTGCAAATATAAATTTTGAAAATTGGGAGGTCGCATTCAATTTTTTATTGAAATTAATTCAAAACAAAAAAGAAAAATTCATTATAGTAATTGACGAATTTCAATATATAGGCAAAACCAACAAAGCATTTCCGTCTATTTTGCAAAAAATTTGGGACAAAATTTTAAAAAAAGAAAATATATTTTTGATAATATCCGGTTCAATTTTAAGTATGATGTACTCTCAAGTACTCGAATATAAAAGTCCTTTGTATGGCAGAAGAACTGTTGAAATTAAATGCAGACCTTTTTTGTTTAAACATTGCAAAGAATTTTTCCCAAATTTGAAAAATGAAAATTTAATTGAATTTTATGCTGTAACTGGTGGCATACCAAAATACATGGAGCTTTTTAATGCTAAAATAAATCTTATAGAAAATATAAAAAATCATATTCTCAGCCAAGGTGTTTTATATGAAGAACCAAAGCATTTGCTGAAAGATGAAATAAATGAAGTCTCAAATTATTTTTCGATACTGAAGGCTATATCATTTGGTAACAGAAAAATGCAAAATATATCTAATTATTTAAGGCTCTCTAGCAGTCAAATAACTCCATTTTTAGAAAAATTAATAGATCTGCAAATAATAAAAAGACAGACTCCAGTCACAGAACATAATCCAGAAAAAAGCAAAAAAGGACTTTATTATTTTGAAGATTATTTCTTTTATTTTTGGTTTACCTTCGTTTTTCCATATAGAAATTATTTGGAATTAGGAAAAAATAATTTTGTAATAAGTAAAATTAAAAATAGGCTGAATGAATATGTCTCAACTATTTTTGAAGACGTAGCAATACAATATATTTGGGATAAAAAACCATTTTTTGATCCGGAAAAAGTCGGCAGATGGTGGAATAAAAATACAGAAATTGATTTAATCGCAATAAATGATGCAAAGCAAAAAATTTTATTTGGTGAATGCAAATGGTCAAATCAAAAAATAAAGTTAAATATTCTAAATGATTTAAAAAATAAAATAAATAATTTGCACTTTTTTCAAAAATTGGTTTCCAAAAAGATTTAGTGGATTTTGCAAAAAATGAAAACAATATCATTCTTATAACAGCTGCTGGTTTGTGATATTTTAGAATAGACTTGTTGCGCAATAATTTTCGTGTCTAGTTTTGCCTATCCATTATAAGACTTCTCAAAAAAGTTTAAAATTGGATTTTTTCTTGTCATAACTTGCGTAATGTAATTTTAAATGTTAATCTTAAAATAGCATGTAATTTTAAAGTAGATGTTTAAAAGAACAATACCGATCAATTCAAATCCAAAGGAAAGTTTTTTCTTATGGGGACCGCGTCAAAGTGGCAAAAGTACTTTTCTGAAAAAACTTTTCCCAAATGCAAAATGGATAGATTTGCTAAAAACAGATGATTATATTTGCTATCTTGAAAAGCCTTATCTGCTCAGAGAAGAATTAATATCTGAACCTGAAATAAAATTAGTCATTATAGATGAAATACAAAAAGTGCCTCTACTTTTGAATGAAGTCCATTGGCTTATAGAAAATAAAAATATTATTTTTGGTTTATGCGGATCGAGTGCAAGAAAGGTAAGAAAAGGACACGCGAATTTACTTGGCGGAAGAGCCTTGTCTTATGAAATGTTTGGATTAACTTCAAATGAAATCGGAGAGACGTTTGAGCTTAATCATATGCTTAACGCTGGCTACCTGCCAAAACATTATTTATCGTCAAATCCGAATTTAAAAATCAGATCATATGTAAATAATTATCTCAAAGAAGAAATCGCAGCGGAAGGTTTGGTAAGGAATCTGCCACATTTTGCAAATTTTCTTCACGCCGCTTCGTTAAGCGATAGTGAAATAATAAATTATACTAATATAGCACGAGATTGTTCTATATCAGTTCCGGGAGTCAAAGAATATTTTCAAATATTAGTTGATACACTCCTTGGACATTTTGTGCCAGCATATACAAAAAGACCAAAAAGGCGACTCATTAATGCGCCAAAATTTTATTTTTTTGACATTGGAGTGGTAAATTTTTTGGCGAAAAGAGGTGAAATCAAAATCGGTTCAGAGCTTTTTGGCAAAGCGTTAGAAAATTTTATATTTCACGAACTTATCTCGTATTGCAATTATAAAGAAAAATTTTATGATATTTCTTATTGGCGAACAAGTAGCGGAATCGAAGTGGATTTTATTATCAATGATTTTGAATACGCTATTGAAGTAAAATCATCAGCTAATATTCACAATGATCACCTAAAAGGATTACGCGAAGCAGGAAAAGATTACAATATAAAAAAACGTATTTTAGTGTGTCTTGAAAAAAAATTAAGAACTACAAATGATGGTATCGAGATTATGCCTGTAGAAAATTTTTGCAAAAAACTTTGGAACAATTCGCTTTTTAAAATTTAAGAACCTGTCTAAGATCTCTAATTTAGATAATTTTTGATGGATTTTTATATATGACAAGGCGTGAAGAGTGCAGTTTAGCTTCGCTAAATAAATGATGAACAACGAAGTCAGATATAAAAAGACACAAAAAGTGCTAATATTACGAGATCTTAGACAGGTTCTAAAGCGCTTTCCAAATCTCAATATTCAAGCTCACTTAAAAAAACACCCAATTTCCTAATTTCTATTCCATTTTGCACTCTTTCATTTCTTAAATTTTTAACGATTTGTACTGAATTAATAGCGTATTTTTCTTTAAAATATAATAAATTTTTACTAAGATCTTTGTCAGATAATTTTACTTCTATATTCATTTCAGGCTTATCATCAATAACTATAGAAAAATCAACTTCTTTCTGATCTTTTGTCCTCATATAATGAAGTTTTGCTTCCAGACCTTCACAATCTCTTTTCCCATAAACATATTTGAGTAAACTTATAGCAACAAAATTTTCAAGTTTTGCCCCATCGTCACCTTTCACCATTCCATTATCAAAAAAATAAATTTTAGGCTCTTTCAAAATCGATCTCGCTATTTTTTTTGAAAACGGACGAACTCGAAAAATAATGTATAAGGACTCAAAAATTTCTATATATTTTTTCACAGTATTCACGGAAATACCAATATCTTCACTAAGAGATGTGTAAGATACACAGGAACCAACTCTTTGCCTAAGAAGCTCCAAAAGAAGTTGTATAGCTTTGAAATCATGAATTTTTTCAAAATCCAAAATATCAGTTCTAATCAATCCATCAATATATTCGCTTCTCCATTTATTTGCATCTTTTTCATCCTCTGCCAAAAAAGGCTCCGGAAAGCCACCCACCTCTATTAACTTATCAACATCATATTGAAATCCAATTTTAGTTAATTCTGAAGGCGTAAATGGAAGCAGTCTATGTTTAAAGAACCTTCCGGCTAAGCTGTCGCCACTTTGACGAAAGACATCTAATCTCGCTGACCCTGTAACCAAAATTTTGAGATTATCATCTTTTGTATCAAATATTCCTTTTAAATAATTTTTAAATTTTGGCATTTTATGTATTTCATCAAAAATCAATAAATCTGTTGAAGATAGCCAGCTCTCATCTTGTATAATCTTTCTATCTTTAAAATTATCATAATTAAGATATAAAGGTTTTTTAAAGTTTTTACTTATTTCTTTTGAAAGCCACGTCTTTCCAACCTGCCTTGGGCCAACCAAAAATAACATTTTCTTCTCCAAATCTTCTAAAATTTGTTTTGTTTGTATTCTTTGCATACAACTATTTTATATTATAATGCAAAATAGTCAAGACTATTTTATATTATACTGCAAAACAGTCAAGAGCCACCACCCACTAAACCCAATACCTTCCACCTCCAAGATCTCTAATAATTCCATTTATTTCCATCATGCTTAAACTCGTTGCCAGCTCGACAGAATTCAGATTTATCTTTGACAAAATTTCATCAAAAAACAATGCTTTACTTTTAAGTAATTCATAAATTTTCTCCTCATGCTCTGATGCAAAAGAGACTAAAGGCAAACTAATCAAAGCGTTATCTTTTTTATTTTCACAATTAACTCCCAAAGTTGTCAAAATATCTTCACAACTCATAGCGCACGCCGCTTCCCCTTTTGAAATTAATAAATTAGTGCCGCCTGACTGTTCAGTAAAAACAGAACCAGGAACAGCAAAAACTTCTCTATTTTGCTCAAGAGCTGATTTCGCAGTAATCAAAGAACCCGATTTTATCTTTGCTTCAACAACAAGCAGTACAGAAGACAGTCCACTTATAATGCGGTTTCTAATTGGAAAATGATAAGACAGAGAACTGGTGCCAAGAGGATATTCCGACAAAAAAAGTCCTATATTTTGCATCTCATCAACAAATTTTCTTGAATATGAAGGATATTTCATGTCCAAACCTGATGCCAATACAGCTATCGTACTAGCGTTATTTTGAAAAGCATTTTTGTGGACTTCAAAATCAACACCGTAAGCATACCCACTGACAAATGCGATATCATAATCTTTCATTTGCCTGATCCATTTCTCGCAAATTTCTTTTCCATAATTTGTCACGTTACGCGTTCCAACAATAGAAAGACATTTTTTGTTTAAAATTTTTAAATCACCCTGTGCGTATAAAATAATCGGCGAATCGTAAATTTGCTGCAACAAAGGCGGCAATTCATTTGTAGCTAAAATTGAAATATCTTGATCAATTAATTTTTGAAATTCTTTTTCGATATCTATTTCAGAATGTTTTTCAAGAATTTTTTCTATAGTTACGTCTTTTATCCCCATTTTTTTCATCGTGGCGGAATTAATATTTTCCCAAAAATTCCCTGCGGACCCAAAAAATCCAAGCAGTTTTTGGAAAGTTCCATAATTTGCATACAAAATTAAATTCAATGCGTTTAAATATTTTTTTTCTTCGTTCATTGTATTAATTTATTTTAAATATTTTTTATCCTCTCTCTTTTGATTTTTCCTTCACGATACATAAAAATTTCAATAATTTTTTGTTAAAATCCATCTATTATTGCCAATAAAAGCTATTAAGGTTTAAAATGAACTTTGCAGAACTATTTATTCACAAATTTCACTATAAAAGATGTTAATTTTTGAAAATGTTAACAAAAGTTACGGTTCAAGGATTGTATTAGATAAAATAAATTTCAAAGTTGACGGAGCTGAATTTTTGACTATCGTTGGACATTCAGGTGCTGGTAAATCAACGTTGATGCATGTTCTTATCGGGGCGACAAAAATTGATAGTGGCGGTATATATGTTGATGGATACCCAATACATGAATTTGATTCAAAAGCTTTGCAAAGTTATAGAAGAAATTTGGGGCTTGTGTTTCAAGATTTCAAATTACTGCCAAAAAAAACAGTATTTGAAAATGTGGCTTATGCTATGGAAGTATGCGGATACGATGATGAAACAATTGAAAAAAGAGTAAGTCAAACATTAAGCTTGGTTGGGTTGCTTGATCATCGATTCAAATTTCCTGAAGAACTCTCAGGCGGAGAAAAACAAAAAACAGCAATAGCAAGAGCTCTTGTCCATGAACCAAAATTAATACTTGCCGATGAACCCACTGGGAATCTAGATCCTCACGCATCAAAAGAAATAATAGAAATTTTACTTCGATTAAATACAGCCGGAATTACTGTCATATTAGCAACACACGATAAAACTTTGGTTGACATGATACAAAAACGGGTTATTACACTCAAAGATGGTCAAATAATATCCGATAAAGAAAAAAGTGGCTATGATTTTATACCTGATTTAAGGACGGAATTGGAGATATTGGAGATAAGGTAGTAATGGACCGTGCTTGGTATTTGGTACTTGGTACTTGGTACTTGGTACTTGGTACTTGGTACTTGGTACTTGGTA
>CAZEDK010000007.1:0-29798 GCA_964511025.1 uncultured Candidatus Peribacteria bacterium
AAGTGAGTTGTCCGAAAAAATCGGACAACTGAAAATGAAATCATCTGATGGAAAGTTTTATGAAACAGATGTTTTGGATACAGAAAATATTTTGAGGCTTGTCCAGTCTATACCAAGTCCAAAAGCTGAACCTTTTAAACTGTGGTTAGCAAAAGTTGGCCATGAAAGAATAGAAGAGACAGAAGATCCTGAGCTTGCCTTTGAAAGAGCGATGCAAACCTATCTCAAAAAAGGATATTCCAAAGAGTGGATCAATCAAAGACTTAAAAGCATTGAAGTGAGAAAAGAATTAACTGATGAGTGGCAAGCCAAAGGTATGAAAGAAGGACTAGAATATGCGATTTTGACCGATGAAATAACGAAAGCTTGGGCAGATAAATCGGTTAAAGAATATAAAAAATTTAAAAATCTGAAAAAAGAAAATTTGAGGGATAACATGACGAATCTGGAGTTGGTTTTGAATATGCTTGCTGAAGTCTCAACTACTGAAATTTCCAAAAAGCAACAGCCAAAAGGATTAATAGCAAATAAAAATATTGCCAAGAAAGGTGGGAATGTAGCAAAACAAGCAAGAATAACTTTAGAAAAACAAACAGGATCAAGTGTCTTATCTTCGAAAAACGCAAAAATGCTGAGGAATAATCAAAATAAATTTTTAAATAATCAGCAATAATAATGCTACTTTAGTTGTTATTATTCGATTTAACTTGGCATTTTCAATTTTTGGATATAAGCTGAATTAGGTTAATGAATTTTGATTACATTATGTCAAATTATGAATTGGTTATCGGGATAGAGGTTCATGCAAGAATTTCTACAAAATCTAAGATGTTTTGTTCTTGTAGTAATGATTTTTTTGGAAAAGCTCCGAATTCTCATGTCTGTGAAATATGTATGGGATTTCCTGGCACTTTACCGGTTTTGAACAAAAAAGCCTTAGAAAATGGCGTCAAAGCTGCTCTTGCGCTTAATTGTACAATTCCGCAAAGATCAGTTTTTGATCGTAAGAATTATTTTTATCCTGATTTGCCAAAAGCTTATCAAATTTCTCAGTATGACAATCCAATTTCACAAAATGGTTATATAGATATAGAAGTTGATGGTCAGAAAATTAGAATTGGTATTACAAGATTGCACCTTGAGGAAGATGCCGGTAAATTGACTCATGTCTCGTCAGGTACCTTGTGCGACTTCAATAGATGTGGTACGCCTCTTATGGAGATTGTCTCTGAGCCTGATATTAGGTCGAAGGAGCAGGCGTCGGCTTATGCAGAAGAGCTTCAGAGGATTCTTAGATATGTTGGTGCAGCAGATTGCGATATGGAAAAAGGCGGGATGAGATTTGATGCAAATATTTCTCTTAGGCCAATAGGTCGTCAGGAATTTGGAACAAAAGTGGAAATCAAAAATCTCAATTCTTTCCGAAGTCTTGAAAAAGCGATTGAATATGAATTCCAACGTCAATCTGAATTGTTGGATAAGGGTGAAAAAATTGTACAAGAGACTAGAGGATTTGATGACGCTAGACAGATTACTGTTTCTCAAAGAACAAAAGAAGAAGCGAATGATTATAGATATTTCCCTGAACCTGATTTGCCGACTTTGGATATAGAAGCAGATTATGTTGCGAAGTTGAGATCGATGCTTCCTGAATTGCCTTTTTATCGAAAAGAAAGATTTGTCAAAGAATATGCTTTGCATGAAGATGATGCAAGAGTGTTAATTGCGGATCCTATGCTTGCTGATTATTTTGAAACAGTTGTTAAGCTTTCTTCTGATCCAAAACGTTCTGCTGCTTATATTACTACACATTTGATTGGACTCATGAAGGCAGAAAATGTGAATGATTTTTCTAATATCAAAATATCCGCTGAAAATTTGGCTGAACTGATTATAATGATTTCTAAAGGTGACGTTACGAATAATATTGGCAAACAGGTTGTTGAAATTATGTACAATGAAAGCAAAGATGCTAAGACTGTAATAGCTGAAAAAGGTTTTGCAGACAGCGGTTCAGATACGGATTTGGAAAATTGGGCGAGGGAAGCAATTGATCAAAATCCCGGACCTTTTGCGCAATATAAGGCTGGCAAAGAGTCTGTTATAGGCTTTTTCTTGGGACAAGTGATGCAAAAATCAAAAGGCAAGGCTGATCCAAATAAGGTGAAAGAAGTACTGGAGAGGATGTTGAAGGCTGAGAATAATTTTTGAATTTTTTTATTGTCTATTTCTATCTACACAGATGGTAGCTGTATTGGTAATCCAGGGCCGGGAGGCTGGGCTTTTGTGATTTTGAAAGATAGAGAAATTTTGACAAAAGGAAAGGGGAGACAGATGGATACGACAAATAATAGGATGGAGTTGGTAGCTGTGATAGAAGGACTAAAGGTAGTACAAAGGATAAAGGATAAAGGAGAAAGTTTGGTACAGATTTTTTCTGATTCGAATTTGATTATCTCTACTATGACTCAAAATTGGAAAAAGAAGAAAAATCTGGATTTGTGGAAGAAATTAGATGAAGTATTAACGTCTTTTCGGAAAGTAAATATTGCAGTTGATTGGAACTGGGTCAAGGCTCATAATGGTGAAGAATTTAATGAAATGGTTGATCAAATGGCGAATGGAGAGGCTACGGCGCTAAGAGGATTTTGACTGTGTTGCTTAATTTAAAAATGACTTTGTTTGCGGAATCTGTAATTGCTGCGTAGACAAAATCTCCTGCAGTCATGTCGGCTGTGTTTTCTAATGCAGATTGACATGGACAACTTAGACATTCAGCTGCAATACCATAAATGCCCTGATCTAAGTTATTTAGAAATGCGTCACTTGCAGTTAATCCATTTGCAGTGATCTTGTTGTCATCTTCTTTGTTTAACGGGTCTGTTCCTCTTAGTACTTCTTGATAATCGCTTACGCCACCAAGGTCAGTATCAGCTTTGTTCGGATCAGTAGAATATTTGTTTTCTTCCGGATTGGATAAACCATCTTTGTCATAATCATCATCAAAGCTATTATTAGGATCAGTATTTTCAGTTGTGATTTCATCATAATCAGAAACGCCTCCGCTATCTGAATCTGTTGAATAAGGATCAGTGCCGGCAGCTACTTCTTCTGCATTGGTTAATCCATCGTTATCTTCATCAGTATTCGATTCAAGTGGATCACTTAGGTTTTTTATTTCAGCTCCATCTGTGACGCCATCCGAGTCTGAATCAGCATTGTTTGGATCTGTTTTATAATTTGCTTCGTTTTGATTAGGGATTCCATCATTGTCACTGTCATATTCGTAACAGTTATACATATCAAAAACTCTATCAGCTATTTCTATAAATTTACCCCTAGTTAATTCGAGCTTTGGATCTTTTGCTTCTTTTTCAGTTAGTATAGAATTTTTGATCGCCATAGAAAGCCAGTTTGTGTACCAAGGTTCTGATTGCGTTATTTCTTCCAAATCTATAATAGTTTTCCCATATAAAGTTATAAATTTATTAAGCACTTCTAAAATTATTTTTGTTTGTTCAGCGATGTTAATAGTCGCATGTGGCTTGAAATCAGTCAGTCCTGTTTTTTCATCTAATGTATCCAAATAACCTGTAATGAATCCTTGAAGAAAAGACTCTTTTGTGTGCGCGTATTCCCATTGTTCGGAGTTTTTTAAATTAACGTCATTGAAAACTTGCGGTGCCAGATACGCTTCAGGTCTTGGTTCCACGCAAAGCATACCATTCATAATTCTTGTAAATTCAGCTCTGCTAATTTTTTCCTCAAGTTTTAGATTAAATGCTTCTCCTTCTTGCTGACCAAATAAAACATTATTTTCAAAAAGCGTTTTTATAGTATCGTAGAGTGGATTTTCAGGATCAATGTCATCAAAAGGTGAAATTTCTTTTTTTAGCGGCTGCGGATCTTTGTCGTCACGAATTTTGTCAGCATCGCTATCTGCATTGTTAGGATTAGTGCCAGATTTGTATTCTTCTAAATTGCTTATTGTATCCAAGTCTTTATCTTCATTTGCGTCTTTTGCATCCAAAGGATTTAGTTGATAAATTAATTCAGAGCTGTCAGGTATTCCATCTGAGTCTGAATCTTTTTTATTTTCTTCTTCTGCTAGATCTATGTCTGTATCTTCAATTAGCAAACTTTCAATTTTTTCTTCTCCTTCAGTGGCAATATACACTTCAGCTATGACTTCATTGTTTTTACTTGTATCTTGTATCTCAATTATTAGAGGATCTTCAATATTGTCAGCTTTTGTAGGCGCAAGATCGAGATTGTCTGAAAGTAAATAAATATTTCCATTAGCTGCGATTAATATGATTCGTTTCTTTTCTTTATCGAGAATTTCAAGTCCGCCAGGATAAACACTGTCATCTCCCGGTAAAGTGTTATAAGTCAGTGAATCTTTGATATTTCTTATATAGATTCCGTTTAAATCCATGACGTTTTCTTTTGTAATAGAGAAATCTTTATTTACGATCCGTACATCTGTATTGATATCCGGTACTATAATTGAAGAGAAAATTATTTCAGCATTTTGTGTGAGTACAGAAAGTCTTGTAGGAGAATTGTTGTCGGCTGGAAAAATATCTGTTATGTAAGTTGAGTTGTAGTCCTCATCTATTACTATCCTTGGTCCGCTAGGATCCAGAGTCGCGATTATTTCACCTTCCGTATTTTTGATCAAATATTGATTTTCATTGTTGAGATCTGTGATTTCAAATTTACCATTTATATTGCTGTAATATCTCTTTTTTTCATCAATTGATGCTGTTTCAATAAAATCATATACACCATCCCTATCTCTAAGTAATACAAAAGGCATATCGCTTTCAGCCGGACTAAATTCTCCTTCAATCATTCCACTAGTTTCTGTTGCAGTGCTAATTGTAATATCAGGAACGTACAGTGATATTTCGAGATCAGCAGAACTTTTATTGCCTGCTCTGTCATAGACGCTTAGTCCTATATTTTTAGTTTCTAAATCTTCATAAGGACCGATTTGAATGATATTTTGATCTTTCCCTAATATTGCAAAGTCGTTTGTACTATCACCATCGCCATTCTTGTCATTTTTTGTATCTAAGTCCCAGCCATATAAACTAATTTCACTGCTTGGATCAAAAGAAGCACTTGCATCCAATGTGGTTGATTTGAATATAGGCAGTTGCAGTTCCGTAATTCCAAGTGTTGCGGTAGGAAGGGTTTCATCCGCACAAATTTGTGGAGAAAGTAAAATTTTATTTCCAGGACTACTCAAATATCCTTCTTTATCAAAAGACTTAAGCTCTAAGAAAAATGTTCCATTTTCGAGTGTATATTCAATATTTGTGTTTTTTGTACTAGATAGCTCCATGAATTCAATGATTTCATTTTTATTGATATGAAATTTAGGACCATCCTTGAACTGTAAATCAGCTTCGGAGTTTTTTGTTGATAATATTGAGATACCCTTGAATAACATCATTCCTTTTTTTGCTTCTAATTCAGTAATAGTGCTTTTATCAATTAACTCAATTTCGCCGTCTGTTATTTCAATTTGGCTGCCGAAATTTCCGCTTTCCACTTCGAGTACTTGATTTGCTGATAGCTTATAAATCGGATTGAGATTTTCAATAATTTCTCCATTTTCATCTAATTCATTTATTTCAAAGTTGCTATCTTCAATTGCATGTATTAACCTTGCTGCGTTAAAAGTTTCTTTGCCTGATTTGAGAGTTTTATTTGCAAAGCTTGTCAAATTTATATTGCCATCTACATTAGAGATAATGATATCCGGATTAGATAATGTCGGCCATTTAGTTTGTTGATTTGTTTGCAGCTCTGTAATGATTTTATCGGCAAAATTAATAATCAAGTGAGCATTTTCCTTTGTTGCAAAACTGCTTGAGATTTTGAAAACCTTACTGTCATCCACTAAATTTAGCTGCATATCTCCACTTTTTAATATCAATTTCAATGAATCTTGTCCCAAGGCAGGTATTTCTAAATTAATTATTCCTTCAATTATTGCTGTACTTCCGTCAGCAAATGAAAGTTCAATTTCAGCAGTATCTGAACTTTCTATCAAATCCCCTGTAGAGACATATTCCTCATCGCTTGTACTTGATTTCGTTATAGCAATGTCTCCATCAAGAATTTTGTATTTTGCAAGAGCGATATCTGTAAAATCTTCAAGCTTGATTTCGTCAAAGTTGCTATTTGGGATGATAAATAATTTTCTTGAGGCTGTTTTTTTCTCATTTATATCAAAATGTGTACGCGATTTTTTGATTGTTGCGAGATATCCATATATAGTTTTTAGCTTCGATTCATATAGGAAATTAAAATTAACTGCCTGATCTGAATTTGTAAAATTATTTAAATGATTAATGCTATTATATTTGACAGCCATATCTGAACTGGAACTTGCTTTTGGTGATCTTGTTATGTATTGCTTTTGTGAGTTTTTTGTAAAATTTTCTTTAAAGTATATATCGTTTCCTAAAGTGTATATGATGTCTTCATCAGAATCTTTGTCCATGTCCAAAAATACAAATTGGCTTTCTTTTTCACTTTCTGCAGAGTAATTCATCAAGTTCTCATTTATTTGTTTCTCGCTGTTAAAAATAAATATTCCTTTTTCCAAAATTGCCGGAGAAGAATTGTTGTTACTACTAGCATCTGACGTGGATTCATCAGCGATTAATTGGCTTTGTAAATCTGCAAGATTTTCTATTACAGATTGTAATTGATTGAAGGCCGGTGTCATTGGACTCTTTTGTGATGTCTCAATGTCAATATCTCTATTATCAAAAATTATTTCATTGTTATTTGAATTTTTTGCAAGTAAGAAATCATTCGTGTTTTTTACAAGTAATTTATAAAAATTATTATTTTCTCTTGAGGCATATAATCTTGAGTTCACTTCATTTTCCTCTTTCATATATGTGAGTAATTTTTCTCTGAGGTCTATATAAGGACTTATGTTATTAATATTTGCAATCTTGCGCTTTTTTATCTCATCAAGCGTGTATTTTTTAGTTAATTCATTGATATCTATATTTTGATTTTCCGCACTTAAATAAATTGCTTTTTCGAATTCTCTACTTTCTTTGTAGTAATTGCTTGTTTTGGAATTAATATTTTGTAATATTGTAAGCAAATTTTGTATGTCTTTATTCTCGAATTGATAACTTTGTGTGTCATCATTTGAATCATCCAGATCAAGTTTCTCATTTGCTTTTTCTTCAGCTTCTTTTATTTTCTTTTCAGCGGCATCTACAACTTCATCTATTTTATCTTGAATTTTTGAAAAAGACTCTTCTAATCCTGTTGATACATATTCTGTTGCTTCCTCTGAAAATTCATTAAAAGTTTCAGCCACTTTGCTTGAAGTATCAATTATAAATTTTGAATCAACATTGAGATTTGTGTATCCATCAACTTTTATTAATTCGTACCAGTCAATTTTTTTGCCTTCTACGTCTTCAATTCCAAGGCTTAAGTCGATAGGTAATACCGGCGAAAGTGGGCGAGCTGTTAAATCTTCAATTGTAGTTTTTAAATTGAATTCCGGTGTTGGCACAAAACCGGATTTAATTATACAAAGGATACGAATTAATTTACCTATAATTCCTATAGCAACTGTTAATTCATTTGGTAATTTTGGAAATTTAGGCGCAGGTGGCAAATTAGGTAATTTTGGAAAAGAAAGTGGTGGCAATTCAGGCAAATCTATAGAAAGATCAGGTGGAGGGGGGAGTAATTCCATAGCAGGCAAATCTATTTCAAGTCCGGGAATTGTTGGTAATTTGATTTGTGGTAATGGTGGTATCGTAATACTTTGGGCATCAAAACTGATTTCAGGCCAATATATCGTCAAGCCTGCTTGAATGTGTGACATATCAACAATGATATCAGGCCACTTAGGAAGATCGAGTATTGGTAATTCCGGTAAAAACACAAAAAGCTGTGCGATAAGTTGATATAATGTAAATCGCTGTGTTGTACATTTGTCACAGCCTTTTTGATAGTCAACGCTTAAATTAAGAAAAGCTTGCCATGTTTTTATTGCTTTTGTTGCGTTTCTTATCAAAGCGATCCATGTACCAGCTCGTTGGGCATTAGTTTCCACGTATCCAATTGTAAAATCAACAATAGCTTCGATGTAACATAAAATTTGATACACGTAATATAGTACTTCATCTTTTAAAGCTAAAATTTGAAGAGGCAGTTCCCCATAAGCTTCCAAAGTATCAATGTTTTGTTGTACTGAAGCAATAACTTCTCCAATTTCTTTTTCCCAGCTAGCTTTTGTTTCTTTGCTCCAATTTTGAGATACTCTATCGAAATCATCTTGTAAATCCTGTATCCACAGTTTTGATTCTGTTACAAGTCTAGTAATTTCTTCGGGAGAAAGAGTTGGTAATTTGATAACTATATCTTGAGTTTTGATTTGTAAAAGCGGCATTTTATTTAAAGCCGTTAATATATCAGCAGGACCGGTGATTTTTTTGTTAAATGCATTCGCCAAATCTTTGGAAGCTGTTTTTGTTTGACCTAGAAGTCCTCCTATATCTGGATATATAAATGTAATATCCGGTAAGTCCAGTAATGTTGTAAATTCTTTTGTTTGCCGTGCCCACCAGTCGGTTATAATACCCGGAAAGCCCGGTATTGAAATGTTAGCTTTTAAGTTGGCTGGAACTTTGTAATTGCCGAGATTGTAACTACTGACGCCTCCACTTTGGCTTCTCGCTTCGGAGATAGAACTTGAGCTTGATTTTCCATTTAAGCTTATTGCTATAGTGCCGTTTGCTGACTGAATAAATTCATTTGCTTTTGAAAGCGCGCCTTCGATTGCTCCATTAATTTTTGCGCAAAAATCCGGTACTCCTGCCATTTTCAACAATTCCCAAATAGGTACCGCAGAAGAAAAACACTGTCCAACAGGGAAAGGTCCAATACATACAGATGCTCCTAGTCCTCCTGTTGTTGTTGGAGATACATATACTCGAAAAGGTCCTGGTGAAAAACACGTCGGCCCACTACATACAAATGGTGGATTAACTGTGGCGCCAAATATTGGCCAAACAATGGGATCAGGCATTATTGGTATACCTAAGATTTGAATAGTTCCAGGTGTGAGCAAAGAGATGTTAATTGGCAGAGCTAGACATCCGCCACTACAAGATAAAAGTGACATCAATGTATCCAGACCTCCCGCTAATTTATTCAAGGCTTCATTTTTATAATTTTCACCATTAAAAGCTTTTACGCTTTCAAATATATCTTCTGAATTACCTACCAAATTATCCCATTCATTTGGCAGTCCATCCTCATCATTGTCTCCTTCAGTTTGATTTTTTCTATAATTTGATACATCTTCCGGAGCTTCAGTCATCGTTTCATAAGTGTCAGGTATAAGGTTGCCATTATTATCAGGTGGAATAGTGACTGGTAAATCAGCATCAATATCTTCAACAGGGTTAGCGGGTAAATTTGGTTCAGAAAGCTTTTGAATGTAATTAATCCGACCTTCTTTTGATTTACTCTGCGAGCTGATCTTAATTAGCTGTCCGGTTGGATTAGATTCTGTAGTCAGCATCATGTCAGGATAGTTGTCGTCATTTAATTTTGTAACTAATATTTTTACTTTTGGTATTGTGTCTTCTTTTTTGACTTGTGTCTGATATTCAAAAATAATGTTTTGTCCTTGATTTAAATTGATGTCTGCTATAATAAATGGTCGAGTTTGTGAAGCGGTTTTTGTTATTGTTGGACCTTTTTCTGTACATGTGATGCAAACGATAGAATTATCTATATATTCCATTGAATATGGCACAATATCTATGTAGTTTAGATGTGTTAGATTATTTTGCCCACTATTTTTAATTTCAATTTTATACTTTACTATGTCATTGGCTTCCAAGGTTCCTTCATTTAAGTCGTATCCATATTTTGTAGAACTTGCTAAATCTGAGATCGTGTCGATATAAGTTAATTCTCTTGTTTCACTGCCAAATGGAAATTTATAAAAATTAATATCATCTGATGTATTTAATGTGTTGTTAGTTGGCATATTATCAAATTCAACTATTAATTCTGAGAATAAATTTTCAGTTGAATCAATTTTGAGACCCAAGTTTGTGATTGATTGGCCATCTATGAGATCTTCTTTGTCAAATTTTGCAAAAGGATTATTTCTAGTATTTGTTGTTTTCACTTTTGCTTCTTTGAATGATCCGTTCTTGTTATAAAATGCTATTACGTTTGCCAGTTCATCACTAATTACAAAATCAATATAAGAATCATTATTTAAGTCTGTTGTGTGTATTTCATTAATTCTGCCCTTGATATCAAGTGGTAGATATTCTCTTTCGAAGACTCCTTCTTTATTCCAGTATATATAACTACAGCTCACTTCATTTGAAAGACAACTAGTCTCTGTTGAGATGATTAAATCCGTAAATCCATCTTTGTTAAAATCTCCTTTGTCTATTGCCCTTATTCTATTGCTAACAAATAAAATATCTCCTTTGCTTTTAATTTTATTACTGCCTTGATTTTGTATTAACTTAATTGTTCCGTCTTCAAATACAAGCAATAAATCCTCATTTGCATCATTATCATAATCAAATGGTGCAATAATCTTTTTTATATTTTTATTTGTGGAATCTATTAGTTGACCTAAACCTTTGTCAAAGCCATGACTTGCAACTAAAGATTCATCAAATGGTAATTTGATCAAAGGATCTCCAATTAATATGCCTATATCAGATAAATAAGGTTGAGTAGCCTTTCCCAAATTAATTCCACTGGCAAATAGTAACAAATGTTTATTATCTCCATGAAAACCAATTCCTGTTTTTTCTTTTGCAGATTCTAAGCTTTGATAAGATGATCCGGGTTTTTGTTTTTTAGAAATATCAACTTCTTTATCAATAATAAAATATCCGTATCCATTTAAACTTGATTGTCCAAAATTAGCTTTTTCAAATCCTATAAATTCTGCATTTTTTGATTGTTCTATATATATTCCTTCTTCAGATAGAGTCTCTATGCTTTCTTCTGTCTTAAGTATTTTGACATTTTTATCTTGATTAATTGGGATTAAGATTTGTCCTATTTTTTGATTATTTTCAGTTATATCAAATGTGATACTGTCTTTGTTGTTTACAAAAGTTAGATCGATATTTTTGTCTAATAATTGAATCGCAGCTTTTTCTGTAATGGTCATCAAAGTTTTCCCGTTTTTATTTAGAGTTATTATTTTTGATTTAATTTTATCTTCAGAAAATTTATTTTGTTTTATTTTCGTTTCTTTTTCTGTATAGCTCAGGCTGTAATCAGATAAATTATCAGAAACAGCTATTTGTATTTTGCCATCATTAATTAACTGATCTTCATTTTGATAAGTTTTTATGATTTCTAATTCTTTATTATTTATTAAATAATAAATTTTTGCCAAAGCCTTTTTTTCAAGTGGATCTGTAAATTGTACCGCAAATGCACTAAATAGATCTTTTGATGCAACGAAACTTAAATACCCATAATTTTCATCAATGAGATCTATCTGTCCGTTAGCTTTGATTGCTCCTATGCGTAATGATTTTTCAGTATCTGTAGTAGTGCTCAGAACAGCTTCGACTTTTCCTGAAAATGCAAATGAACTTGCTAAATTATTCTCATAAGTTAAATTGCCGGCTTCAAAACCAAGTAAAGAGGCAAATAAAGCATTTGGTTCACTGTTTTTGACAAAATTATAATCTATTGAATATAATGATTGTATTGAAGTAGTTCCGGCGATTAGATTTTCATCTATTTGTTCCGCTAGAATATTGATTGGACCTGATGTATTGGTTGGGCTAATTTGTGTTTCCGCTATACCATTTTTGACAATTACAGTGAGATCTTTAATTTCACCAAATCTGCTTGTATCTTTGGTAATCCTAAAATTAATTTTTGTCTCATCATCTGTATAAACAAAATTTCCATATTCATCAAATAATTTTGCAGTCAAAGTGGCGGAATCATTTTTTGTAAGAGTTTTTTTATCTGAGCTTAATACTATTTTATATGGAGAGCTTGGTAAGATTTCAATATCCGTCGAACCGGATTCAATGCCTGCGCTAGTTACCATTATTGTTGCCTTGTCAGCAACATTTAGTGGTGTTAATTGATTTTCTGCAATGCCATTTTCAATTTTTAAATTATTAATGTTTAATTTTCCTAGGCTTTCATCTGCAAGTTTTATATTGTAATTAATATTTAAACCTTTTATTAAATTGCCAGTAATGTTGTCTAATACTTCTATATTGATTAAGGCGATATTTTCTGTATTTCCGGCTTGAATATAAGTTTTGTCACTTTTAACATTAAAAATTAAGCCTGATTTTGATTCAATTGCAAAAATTTCACTTAGATCATCTATATTTGCTTTGATGTTAATAGCACCTTCGTATTTACCTGATTGAATTGAGAAATTTACAGTTCCATCAAGTGTGCTGATTTGAGTACCTTCTTTTTCTTCATTCTCATCTATCGTATTAATCAGTGTTCCTTCTCCTTCTACAGATAAAGTTAGAATTTGTAGTCCGTTGTTTGCTGTATTGCCAAATTGATCATAAATTATGATTTGTCCATCAATTGTTGCTTCGCCACCGCTTGGTATAACCATTGAATTTGGAATAATATCTATACTTGCAGGCTGCCCCGGATACACAAAAATTTCTTTTTCTTCAATTGGTAAGCGTTCGCCTTGTAAAATTTGAGCTGAGACATCTGTTATACCCGCTGTGGTTGTTGAAGCAAAAACCGTTTGTGCTTGTCCTGCTTTTACTTTGATTTTACGTTTTTCTATAGTGCCAAATTCGTCTGTTGCGAGCTTGAATTCTATAATGCTATTATTATCTGCTGAATTTATAGTCCCGTCTGATTTGATAATTGAGGCAAGAGCATAAAGTTTTGATATTCCGTTTGCCGCTATTTGATTTGTATAAATAACTGTATCGTTTTCAATTGTTTCAGTTGTTTGAGATTCACTATATAAACTTTCTTCAGTTACAGTAGTTCCAGAACTTAGAGTGTTTATTGTCATTCCCGAACCAGAGTCATCTGCGAGAATAGAGTCACTGTTGTCTGTGTTCTCATTTGAAGTAATACCATTTAATAATTCTTCTGCGTCTGTATTGCCGTCAAGATCGCTATCCGGGTTGGTCGGGCTGGTGTTATTTCCAACTTCAGTACCATCAGATAAGCCGTCATTGTCACTATCGGCATCAAGAGGGTCGCTTGCTATATCCTGCTCATATGTATCACTTAGACCATCGCCATCTGAATCTGAATCAATTGCAGTGTTGTCATCATTTGTGGCAACAGCTTCATCCAAATCCGCTTTAAGTGGGTCGGTATCATGAAAAATTTCCTCGCCATCAATGACTGTATCAAAATCAGTATCGGGTTTATTAGGATCAGTTCCATATTGATAAATTTCCGTATTATCACTGAGCCCATCTTGATCTGAATCTATAGATTCGCAGTCAAAAATTTGTTCCAGTGTTTTCACAATCATTATGGCGAATTCTCCTCTTGTCATGTTCCCTGATAACCACTGAACAAAATCGCCATTTTCTTCGAGTTCTTTGTCAAACCATATTTCAAAACTTTGTAGATCGTAATAATCCAACTCTTTGAATCTGCCTTCCGGATAAATTTGATATCTTTTTGCTGTTAAAACATAGTTATAATACCATGGCATACCTGTTTTGATTTCCGTGTTTATTACTTCTGTATCAGATGCCTCAAGTATTATTTTGATAGCTTCCGCTCTTGTGATTTTGTTTTGCGGTAGAAAATAATCTTTGAAGTCACCGCTTTTATATCCACTGACTATGTTTTCATTTTTTGCGAATTCAGTACAATAATTTAATTCATAACTTATATCTTTATCCGGAAATGGACTTTCTGAATAAATTTTATTTATTTCTTTTTTTATTTTTTCACTAAAATTTGTGCAATTGATACATTGTAGTGCCAGTGATAATTTTACCATTTGTTCGCGACTGATTTCTTGCTCAGGTAAATATGCGTTTTCTTCCTCTCCGTCTGATGATCTAATTTTGTAACCGGTTATAACACCTCGTCTTAATAATTTGATAACAGAATCAAATGCTTCATGAAAAAGATCCAGATCAATAAATAATAATTTATTTTGACGGCTTGGGTCGTAACCATTTAATAATTCATTTTCATCGGCAAAATTATCAAGATCAGTATCTTGTTTTTCAAAATCAGTATGAAGAATTTTTTCTTCAAGATTTTTTAGTCCATCGCTGTCGCTGTCCGTTGCATAATGAGTAGCAGCATTTGCGATAGGTATAATTATTTTTTTGAAATTGAGATTGAAACCTGAAAGATCAAGATTTTTGTTGTCTGAATTTTTAATTTCAAATTTTGTTTTGTCTTTTGGAAAAAATTCAATTTCTCCAAGAATTTCAGATGCTTTGTTTAATATTTGCCATTTGAAGATATTATTTTCTTTGATTGATAAATTTAATTCCGGAATAATTGATATATTTCCATTGTTTTTTATGCTGCCTATAATAAGATTATTTATATCAAAAATGTCTATTCCGTCATTTTGTTTTTTTGTTATTAAATTTTTGCTTTTGAATAAAATATAATCATTTTTTTTCAGTTCCTCTGTTGTCAAAGCTTCATCTGTAATAATACTTGCAGCACTTAGTGAATGAGTAATTTTTGCTATTGAGCTTTGATCAGATCTTTTTTTGATTTCAATATTTGTTTGGTGACCTTCATAGTATGGATTGGCAATTAGTTCATAATCTATATCTGAAATTTTGATTTCGCCATTTGTCAAATATAATTCAGCAACCAGCTTATCTAAATCTCTTATTATCAAGCTTTGAGTCTCTTCTTTTTGAAGAATTATATTTTCTCCTGTTTCTGTTCCTTTCTTGTATACTGTTAATTTTAATCTATCTTTTGTGCTTTCAATATTTTCTTTATTTGAATTAATATCCTCTCTTTTGGTAGCTCTTGCGTAAATTTGTCCTTCTGAAGGATTGAATGTTGAAGCAATTGTGAAATTGGCTTGCCCGGAAAGCATAGTGATCGGATTTTGACTAAGAACTTGAAATCCGTTGTTTTGATCTTCAATAAACAATTCAATTTCAGTAAAGCTGTCTTTTGTGTTTTTTGCAGATTTTTTGGCTGGGTTTTTCTTTGCAGTAACGATTACTTTTGCTGAATCGTTATTATCAGCTCGAAGCAAATCTTTATCAATTTTTACAGATAAAAATTTTGTATCTTCAGCGGCATTTGGGATTCCATTACCATCATCATCTTGCATATCTTCATAAGTGACAGGTTCGTTGCTAATAGGTTCCTTTGCAGATTCAAGGCCGCAATAACTTTGAGCTTCGGAGCCAAATACGGATTCATCGAGTTCATCCATCCAATCAAGAAGTGCAGGCAACCATTCTAGAAGTGAAATTGCATCTTCAATAGAAAAACTATCTTGTTCTGGATTATTATAATCTGTAGTTTGATCGTTATTTGGTGGTGGGGGTGCGGAATTATGTTTTCCAAAAAAATATTCTTCAGGATCAGGAAATACTAAATCATTTTCATCCGGTGGAATATCACCATTTGCTCTGTAATTAAATGCAGTTGCGGTGCCTGATGCATTTAAATAAAATATTTCATAACCGTTGGCAATTTTATTAGCATCAAAACTTTCATTTTCAGTTTTACTACTTAAATATGTGTTAAATGCATAAGCATATTTTTCATCTATATTCATATTTTGCCATTTGATTGCATCGTTAATTTTTGTTTCAAGGTCTTCATCAAAAATATCTATTAAAAACGTACTATAACTACTGCCTCCAGGAAGTTTTGCTATTTCTAACTGAGTATCTTCTAGCGCAGCTTTGAAATTTTCAAAATTTTCATATTGAAATAAATTTGGATACATGATTTCAGTATATTTGTCAGCTTTGCTTCTAAAGGATAGATATCTTGGATTATCTATAGGTAAATCGGTTGCAATACCCTGTTTTAATTGTTTGCTAATTGTTGAGGCGGTTGGCTCTTTGTGATAAACAATACTTGGTATTGTTTTTGCTTTGCTTATATCGTCGGTAAATCCATCTGAATCTTTTTCCGCATAGTATCTTGTTACATCTATAATAGCACTGGAATACTCTTTGAATACTTTTTCTCCAATTTCATAATGAGTTTTCCCAAAAGCAAAGAATTTTTCTTGAATTTCCGAGTAATTATCAGGATCAAAACCGAGGCCTATTAATAATTCTTTTATTGGAGCTTTTTTGTCTCCGAAATGTAAATATGCCCTATTGAAAGTTGTATATTTTGTTGTATAACGATTATTATTAACGCCTTCTTCATAAACAATTTCATTGATATCTTCTTCTAAATCATCCTGATCATAATTTTCATCTTGTTCGGAATTCAGTAGTTTATCTATTTCTTTTACGATTTTATCTATGAATGTTAAATAATCTGCGTTTGAAGATTCATTTTCGCCCCAGAAATTTGGTCCATATTTGAAATCAAAACAACTTATATAAGATGGCTCATATTCAGTAGAAGTTTTTTTCTCTATTTTTCGTCCATTAGTCTTATCAAATATCGGAGCTACTGACGCTTCAGGAAAACAATACTGCGGATATTCATAAAAAGTTGCATTGCAGCCGGCATAATCGCGACCTTTATATCCGTCATCATTTAAATCTTTTTTGTAAGGTTCATAAGTTTCAGGGTTGTAAACTCGATTTGCTTCAATAAGTTTTGCGTTTGTGCCTTCATTAATATCTCCAAGAAATAGCGAGCATTGCGATGCGCTTGTAACGCTTTTCATTAACCTGCCAAGGATATATGGATGTGCAAATGTATGCTTATCCTTATCTTCTACTCCATGATTCACAAATTCCACTTCAAAATTTTTATTTCCATTTTCACTTTTTAGCTTGCCTTTTAAAAGAGCTTTATGAAAAAGCGGTATATCTTCTTGCAGGTCATTTTTTGTCGCGCTATCAATTTCTTTTTCAATTTTAAAATTTACAGATGTTAGAAAATTTAAAACTGTTTCATCTTTTTTGGTTATTAAGTTGATTATGTTATCATAATCACTTTTCCTAAAACCATCTTCGTTTACATAATTCACATCATATCTTCCCGTATACGCAATAAGATCATTTATGTTTCCAAGTAATTTTGTGTATATTTCGTAATATTTACTGAAGAATTTCTCAGCTATTTTTTTACTGTAAATATCAGGCAGCGAATCAATTGGATTTTCTTCTTCTTCGTTTACGTTTCCCGGATCTTCGTTCACCAAGCCATCTAAGTCATTGTCATTATCGTGAAATCCTGTTTTTGGATTAATTTCTCCAGTATCTTCATCACACAGTCCATCTTCATCGTCATCCCATTCCTTATGGAATGCTCCAGCGCTGTCAAAACAATTAGGATCTCCTCTTGATGGCTCTTCGTCTATGCATTCACTTTTTTCCCAGTCTCTGATGGAAATTTTTGCGAGCGGAAAAGGGCTCCATTTTCTCATTGGATCCCAGCCGTATTCTTTTTCCAGAAAAACAGGTAAATCATCGCCGTCAATATCTTGGCAATCACTATCATCATCAATTTTACAAGTGCCAGTGCATCCATCGGCATTCATATCTCCATATTTATCTTCATCAAGTGCATTATCTTTGTCTCTATCATCAAATTCAATTTCAGGTCCGTCTTCATTTAATTTTCCGTCAAAATCATCATCCAACTGATTTGACGATCCAATATCTTCGTCTATAAGTCCGTCTCCATCATCATCTTCACCATTTTCCGCTTCTTCATCGGTTTGTCCATCTCTGTCATTATCAAGTCCATCAAAATTTTCAAATACTGTTCCACGTCTTTCCTGCAATTCTTTTACTAATTGTTTCGTATATTGCATAAATCCCATTTGTTCCCAGAAATCCGTATAATTTAGATAATTTTTGAATAAAAAATTATTTGTGTTTTCTTCTATTCTAAATTGGTCATGATAGAAGATTTTTTTGTCGAACTTGCTGA
Source organism: uncultured Candidatus Peribacteria bacterium (assembly GCA_964511025.1). GTDB lineage: Bacteria > Patescibacteriota > Gracilibacteria > UBA1369 > GWF2-33-10 > CAZEDK01. The sequence continues at coordinate 18,100 of CAZEDK010000007.1, forward strand.
AATCCTCAACATCTGTGTGATAAAGATAATTTTTGTCAAAAAATTCACTAAGCAATTCAAGTCCTTCATCGGATCCAGTTGGAGGGACTATCACGCCGTGCCATATTTCAGGCTTTGACAGTTCTTCTGATCCTACAAATTCGAAATTATCCGACTCTGAGTTGTATACATAAGTCTTGTCATCAAAATCCGTGTATGGATACATACTGAGAAAACTATTGCCATTTTTATTTACAATTGGCAGTGCAATAGACAGCGATTTGTCTTCTTGAGTTGGAAAGTTTCCAATTAGCACAATGCCTGCAAGTGAAGCAAAACTATCGTCAGTTTTCTCGCCTTCAAAATAGAGTGTTTCAAGGATTTTGCTGATATCAGATGGCTGTTGTCCTTCTTCTATTTGAATTATCAATGCTTTTGTTTGTGGAAGATTTTTTTGTATTTCTTGTGCGTATCTGTCTATTCTTTGTTTGATGTTTTTTGCGCTTAAGTATTTTCTATAGCTTTCATTGTCTCGAAGACCGATTAGATCTGTGTCGTTTTCGTATAATTTTTTCGGTACAAGTACAGCGACTATGTCTTGATATTCAATTTTGCTATCTGAGAAAAAATCAAACTTAAAATTTCCAAAAATACTTGCGAAAAAATTCTTATCAGAGGCGTAAGTTATAGGTACAGATATTATTTGTACGAAGAAAAAAATGTTTAAAACAAAAAATGCTATAATACGATGATAAAAATTTTTACTTTTCATTAATTTTTATTTTCTATTGCTCTCACAAGCAAGACGAATTCTATCACGTAAAGACCTTGCTAACTATGATGAGATTATAGAAAAAATGATGCAAATTTCTTAAAACATTGTATAAGAACCTGTCTAAGATCTCGTAATATTAGCACTTTTTGTGTCTTTTTATATCTGACTTCGTTGTTCATCATTTATTTAGCGAAGCTAAACTGCACTCTTCACGCCTTGTCATATATAAAAATCCATCAAAAATTATCTAAATTAGAGATCTTAGACAGGTTCTAACAAAAAAGCCCCGCATTGCAGGGCTTTTAATATTAAAATTTTAAAAATTGACTATTTTTTTATACAGTAGTATTGAGTAGCTGTACTACCAGCAGATACTGCTGTAGTAGCTTTTTCATCGCTGTAATAATTATCGCCGCTGCCTGCAGTTTCTAAGTAGGCGCATAATGTGTATCCGACTGTAGCAGTAGAATGTACATACCAAAAATCATTACATGAAGTTTGATTAGGGAAAGTTCTTGTGTCCGGGTCTTCTGGAACCGTTTTGGTGTCAAAATAATTTTTTATACTATCATTAAGCGTTCCAGTGCCAGTAGTGGATGAGCAGCCATCGGTTGAAGGGTAAGAGCTGTTGTCAGCATAAAATAATTCTAAAGCGCCCGATATAGATGATAATGAGGTTTTTCTTGCTATATCTCTAGCTCTTCCTGTGCCGCCTGAGATTCTTGGAACTATGGCAACAGCAAGAATACCTATAATTGTTATAACTATAAGCAACTCTATAAGGGTAAAGCCCTTCTTTTTTGTTTTTATGTTCATGTAATTATTTGATTAAATTGTAGAACTCCAATTAGTCTATCATAGAGTTTTTTTTAAGTAAAATTTTTTAATTCCAAGTTTAATTCCAAGTTTGTCTGTATTTATCTTCCTCATAGTAATCTAATTCTTCCTCTTCATCATCTTCCTCCTCATCCAAATATTCGTCATCGTTAGCAAGTTCTTCAAGATCATCATCGTTATCCTTATTTGGATCTAGATTGACTTCCAGATGTATTACGTCGTCTATATTTTTCATGCCATATAAAATTCTCTTTGCATAATTTTCTGCTTTTTTATGTTCTTCTATCAATTCATTTCTATGATCTTCAAAAAAGTGAAATTTTGGTTTTTCTTTCGTAGAAATGCCGTGTTTTGATTTTGTTTTTGCCATAAAAAGTATTTATTAAATAAATCCTAATATTTTAGCAAAAATTGAATATTTTTAGAAGATGAAATTTTTTATTGCTTAGACAGGTTCTTAAAAGCCATGTTGCCTGCATAGACCGCTTTTTCTCCAAGTCTTTCTTCTATTCTTAAAAGTTGATTGTATTTTGCAATTCTGTCAGTGCGGCAGAGAGAGCCGGTTTTGATTTGTCCGCATGACATGCCAACAGCGAAATCTGCAATTGTTGTGTCTTCTGTTTCTCCTGAGCGGTGCGATACAATTGAATTCATATTGTGCTGATTGGCTAACTGCATGGTTTCGATGGTTTCTGTAATTGTTCCGATTTGATTGAGCTTGATTAATATTGAATTTGCTGCTTTTTTATCTATTCCCATTTGTAATCTTTTTTTATTTGTAACGAAGAGGTCATCTCCAACAAGTTGGATTTTTTTGCCAAGTCTTTCTGTTAGCAATTGCCATCCTGCCCAGTCTTCTTCGTGGCAACCATCTTCAATAGATATGATTGGATATTTCTCAATTAATTCTTGATAAAAATCTACTATTTCAGCGCTTGAAAGTTTTTTGCCATTTATTTCGTATTTACCATCTTTGTAGAATTCAGAAGCAGCGATGTCCATTGCTAATTTTACTTTATCTTTGTGTCCTGAAGCTGTTATTGCTTCCATTATTGTTCTAAGAGCTTCTTCGTTGCTGTTTAAACGTGGCGCAAAACCACCTTCATCTCCGACAGAGACTATTAGATTTCTTGATTTTAGAATTTTTTTAAGGTTTTGGAAAATTTCAGCGCCTATTTGTAATGCCTCATGAAAATTGATTGCTCCAACCGGCATGATCATAAATTCCTGAATTTCAAGCCCGCTGTCAGCATGCATTCCTCCGTTGATTATATTCATCATTGGCGTTGGAAGAAGAGTGCCTGTTGGACTGTTTTTTTCTCCTAATTGATATTTTGCAACTTCTTTGACTCTTTCAAATAAATGCATGCCTTCAATTTTTGCGGACAGTCTCATCGCGGCCATTGATACAGCCAAAATTCCGTTTGCTCCCAGTCTTCCTTTATTTTCAGTGCCATCCAGTTCCAGCATTTTGTGATCAATTTTTTGTTGTTCAAAAGCATCTAATCCTATGATTATCGGAGCAATTATTTTATTAACATTTTCAGCCGCTTTCAGTACACCTTTGCCCATATATCTATTGTTATCATCATCGCGTAATTCTATTGCTTCATGACTTCCGGTTGATGCTCCGCTTGGGACAATTGCTATTTCAATTTCTCCTTCAACGCTATGCATTTCAACTTCCACCGTTGGGGTTCCGCGTGAATCAAGGACTTCGCGAGCATGGATTTTTGTGATTTTTGGCATGTTTTTTAAAAATGAAATTATAAAAATAATAAAGCATTTTTAATTTTTTCGAAATATGATTTTGATTTCTTGATTCTGGACATTGGAGCGGTGACGATATAATATGTGATGGCTTTCTAAACTGAATTTATGAAAATAATATACAAAGGCGGATCTAGTTTCCTTTTCAAAGGTAAAAAGCTTTCTATTGCATTAGACCCTAAAGATAATATAAAAGCTGATATTGAACTTTTTAGTTCAATTATTGATGGTAATGATATGAGTCTTTCAAAGATTGTAAGCTGGCCTGGTGAGTATGAAATAAATGGTATACCGCTGGTTTCTATCAAAGCAGAGGGTACAGATAAGTTGATTTATAGATTTACTATTGATGATTTGAATGTCGTAATTTTGACAGGGGTTAGTGAATCGCTTAATGATGAAATTCTTGAAAAACTTGGCTCCGTTAACGTTTTGCTTCTGCCTATAAAAGGCACAGAAAACGAATTGAGTGCCAAAAAAGCTCATAGTATATTTGAAGATATTGAGCCGGCGGTGGTAATTCCATTTGATTTTGATCAAACAAATTTAAATGAATTTGCAAAAGAATTTGGAGCTATGCCTGTTATGCTTGATGAGTATGAAGTAACTGAATCTTCACTTTCTCCTGATAAATCGGAATGTATTGTATTGAATGCGTTTTCGTAGTTCAATGGATACCCGCCTACGCTTGAAGCTACGGACGGGCAGGGAACGACCCAACTGATTGATAATAAAAAAGCTTTCGTAGTTCAATGGATAGAACGACCCTCTCCTAAGGGGTAGATACAGGTTCGATTCCTGTCGAGGGCACCATCCTACGCTGAAGCTTCGGATGGCACGCCATTTTGGGTTACGCTGTTTTATTTGTAGTCAAACCTTACGCTTTGTTTGATGTCTGGGTTTAGGCTTAGTGCGACAGGACATGTGATTGCTGCGTTGTGTAGAAGTTTCTTCTGATCATTAGTGTATTTGTTGTTTGGCATTTTGAATTCAATGATTACTTCTGATACTTTGCGTGGGCTGTCTTGCATTATTTTTGTTGTTTCAATTTCTGTTCCTTTTATATCAAAGCCTTCTTTTTCTGCTTTAATGCCCATGATTGTTAACATGCAACTTCCAAGTGAAGAGCATAGCAAATCAGTCGGCGAAAAAGCCTCTCCCTTACCTTGGTTATCTGTTGGAGCATCTGTTATAAGCTCATTTCCGGATTTTAGATGTTTTGCTTTTGTGCGTAAATCACCTTGGTAAACTGTTGTTATTGTTGGCATATTAATATTATTTACAGACTTGATTGTGAGTTCCTATGTCTACGAATTTTATAGTTTCTTTATCAAATGGACCAATTGCAGGTTCATTTTTAGCTGAATGCAATATGGCAAGCTCTTCTGCTACTGTTAACCCATTTTCAGTAATTTGAGAAAGTTCATTTTTGATTTCTTTGGTTAAAGTAAGTTTAATGTACGCTGAAATATTAATACCTTTGTATCGGGCTATAGATTGAAGCCTATTTTTAAATTGATTTTCTGCTTTGAAAGATATTGTTGTCATCATACGGAAAACTTAGTAATACTTGGTACTATTATAGCGTATTTCTAAAATTATACAAAAAGAAAAACATTTAACGATCTCTTAGTTTTGCAAGTAGTCTTAGAATTTCTATATAAAGCCATACTAGAGTGACCATCAGTCCAAATGCTCCGTACCATTCCATATATTTTGGACTGCGATTTGCGGAGGCGTTTTCAATAAAATCGAAATCAAGTACAAGATTGAGGGCTGCTATAGTTACAACAACTGCGCTAAATATTATTCCAAATGTACCTCCTTCGTGAATAAAAGGTATGTAAATATTAAAAAAGCTTAAAATCCAAGTGATGAGATAGATCAAGAATACTGCTCCAGTTGCTGCAACTATTCCTAATTTGAAATTTTCTGTTGCCTTGATCGCGCCTGATTTGTAAGCGAGAAGTAAACAAAATAAAGTTCCTATTGTGAGAGCAATTGCTTGAATAACTATTCCCGGATACATAGCTTCAAATTGTGCTGATATACCTCCAATAAAAAGTCCTTCAAGGGCTGCATAAAGTGGAGCAGTTATAGGTGCGGAAGTTTTTTTGAAAACTGTAATAAGCGCAGTGATAAATCCTCCAATTCCACCGATTAGCATTAATCCGCTTATTGAAGCTATATCTCCGGTTGAAAGAAAAGTTTTCCAAGTATAGCCAGCTGTTATAAATATTATTAATGTAAGTAGCAGCGTTTTGTTTACTGTGCCATTAATTGTCATAACTTCGTTGCTGCCAACACCTACAGTGTCGTGAAATGATTTTTCATTTAATGCAGGATTTGCTGTTCTTAACATGTGAGTGAAAAGTAAAAAATTTATAAAATTAAAAATTCTTTGATGAATTCTTAAGCGTTATTATCATATAATGATGTTTTGTCTGTGTCTAGGAATTATGCAGCTGCTGTTTCCAGTATGCCGGTAACGAGGTTGTAATTTTGATTATTCCTTACAAAAATTTCCTTTCCTGGATCGTAAACAGTGATGAGTTCATTTTGCAAATTATTTAAACTATCCGGTATTGTTTCTCCGTTTAACATTGCTTCCCATGTTGATTTGAGAAAATTGACAAGGTTATAAGCATTTTGATGGCTTTCGTCATTTAATTGTTTAGCCTGTTTTTGTTGAGGGTTGGATCGAATGCCTTTGATTGGTACTATTCCTGCTGCGGTACCTGATAAGAATCCTCCAACTGCTGTTTTAAAATCTTTTTCATAAAGATCTGTTTCCTGTACTTCAAGTTTGCCAAAATATTTACTCTTGGGATCTCCGTTTAATATTTTTGCTAATTTGATGATGGCAGCTCTTGTATTTCCAGGTAATGTTCTGTCGTGGTCAACACTTGGAGTTTTGATGATAAATTTTTCTCCTTCTTGATAAATCGCAAAGAAATTTGTACCATTGCCTTCTGTAATTCTATTTTTCTCATCTCTATATAACGCTCTGCCTTTTGATGCCAGTGCTTTGTCGGTATGTGTAGCACCCGGATAGAAGAATCCACCTTTGTTACCTGAGCCTTTTACAGCTCTAATCTCTCTTGCGTTGACTATTTCAACAGGATCTTTGCCCATGTAATCAGCGACTACAGCTCCGATGACACTTATCATGACTTTTGGTTTGTCTTCTGTAGCTTTGACTCCAATAACTTCCGCAATGGCATCCGCAAACGGTCTTACATAATATACTCCTTTGCCCGGTTCCGGTATGTATTCTTTGTTTGCATTTACATTGTTTAAAATTGCTTTTCGAATTTGATCTTTTAGGTTTAATTTGTCTATTGTTGCCTTTGGTATTGCCAAAATATTTTCCAAAGTCCTTAACATTCTATTCACAGCTTCTTCCAAATTTGGGATTCTTACTTTTCCATCTTTTCCTTTTACCGCTTTGAGTCCTTCAAATCCTTCAAAAGCGTAGTGTAAAGCTGATGCAAATAGTGCCATATTAACGTCTCCAAATGGTATTTGCCCTGTTTCTGTTGGCAGTTCAAGTTCTTCTCCGTTGACAAGCATTAAGGCCATCGTTTTTGTTCTGGTTGGACTGAAACTAGTTGGTTGTGTGACAGCTTCTGGGATCTGAGCTCGAAGTGAATTGATAGCCATTCTAGATTCAGGTGAGAATCCTGCGCTTAATTTTATTTTGAAAGTAGTAGAATCAATTCCTTTTGTTTCTCTCATGAAAGATGCGTGACTGCCTGGCATGGCTTTTCCATATTTGTCATTTCCTATATGTAGAGTTACTATTGCTCCCATGCTTTCTAGCCATTCTAAGTTATCATATAAAATTTTTACATTATCTGCATTAATTTCAATACTTTTTGTTCCTTGTCCTAATGCCAGTGCTACAGCTTCAATAAATTCCTTGTTGCCTTTGAGTCTTTCTAGTACCAATTGATCAAATTCTCTCATCTGTGCATCATTCATTGTGGTCAAGTTTTTCTCTAACATATACGCAATAACTCTTCGTAACATAGGTACTTCAGAGCTGAGAGGGCTAGTATTAAGTAATTTTGGGCTCTTGACTTGAATTTCAGATATTATAGCCTTAGAAAGGCGCTGTTCATTTATCAATGATTCCAGTGATCTTTTTTCCGGTAGCCATTTTTCATCTGTAGATTGATATTTTAAATAAAAAATCTTTGTTTCTTTGTGATCGTTTGTGTATTGATATGTTGTTGCGCCTTGAGGAGACGATTCTTCTTCGTTTAATTCTACAATTTGATGTGTGAATTCGCCTGTCTCATTTTCTTTAGCTTTTATATTTGCAGATTTCGTTGTAAATTCTTCTGACTCAGTTCTTTCAGTCATATAATATTAAAAAAGAGGATCTAAGATAATATATTTTTCTGGGTTTTGTCAACCTTATATCCTTGACGGTGAGTTTGTGTTCACCTAAAATGTGAGCGTTTACTCACCTGTAATTTTTATAAAATGTTAACTGACAAACAAAATCAAGTTCTCGATTTTATTCGAGAATATCAATTAGAAAATGGATCTTCGCCTACTATTAAGGAAATCCGTCAATATATGAAAGTTAATTCTGATAATAGTGTCTTGAAACATTTGAACGCTTTGGTTGAAAAAGGGTATATAGAAAAAGGTGATACGCCTAGAAGTATAGGTTTGCTTGCGGATGTGAAAGAACGATTTGAAGCCGCTAGTCAAACTTATTTTGCGCCTGTTTTGGGTTGTATTCCTGCAGGTGGACCTATTGTTTCTGAAGAAAATATTATTGATAGATATAATATTGATATTTCAATGGTGAAGACTCCAGCTAGTACATTTTTACTTCGTGTCGTTGGGGATAGTATGATTGATATTGGTATTATGGAAGGTGATTTGGTAATTGTAGACAGTTCGATACAGCCAAAACTTGGAGATGTTGTAGTAGCTCTTGTAGATGGAGGCAATACTGTTAAGAGGTATATGATTGATAGGGATGGAAGAATTTTTTTGAGACCTGAAAATGCTATGTATAGTGATATATATCCTGAAACTGAACTTTGGATTCAGGGTGTTGTTACGGGTTTAGTTAGGAAATACTTATAAAATCCAAAATTTATAATTTAACATTTTCAAAATGTCAAAACGATTTTTTTACAATACATGTGGTTATAAGCCAGCCAAAAGATCACTTTTTTCTCGATTGTTATATAAAAAAAGAAAAGCGAAAATATATTGTTTCCAAACGAAACAAATTGCGATGTTTTGAATAATGGGTTTTAAAAAAAAATAATTTGTTTATAATCAATATATAAAATATGAAGAGAATTTATTTATATTTAAAGAATCGTTCTTATGTCGTATAAATGTTTTGTTGAAAAACTAGGCTTTTCCCCTAAAGAAGATTCAATAGCAATTTTTCAAAAAGTATATCTCAATAATTATATTATTGAGGTTGATTTTGAAAATGAGAAAATTAATTTTGGTGCAAAAATTAAATCAGAATCAAAAACTACCCAGAATTTCCATCAAGAAGAAAATTTTGTTGTATTGGAATGTGTGGATCGCCTGCTTGAAAAAGGATATAAACCAGAAGATATAATTCTTGAAAAAGTATTTCCTTCGGGACATGGATATTCTGGCAGATTAGATATCTTTGTGAAAAAAGAATGTAAAGCGTTTCTAATGATAGAATGTAAAACATTTGGTAAAGAGTTTGATAAAGAACTTAATAATATTCACAAGAACGGAGGACAACTTTTTACTTATTTTCAAAATGATACAAAAACAGATTATTTAATGCTTTATACATCGCATTTAGCAAATAATAAAATAGAATTCAAAAATGAAATAATAATAATAGAAGATTATTATCGCAATGCAGGAAATGTTGCTGATTTTTATGATAGATGGAATAAGATTGCAGTTTCAAATGGTATTTTTGATGATTGGGTGGAGCGATATTGTTTTAAGAGTAAATTAATAACAAAAAGACAGCTTAAATATTTAAATGAAATTGATAGTGATCAGCTTTTTTATAGGTTTTTATCTATTTTACGAAAGCATTCGGTATCTGATAAGCCTAATGCTTTTAATAAAATATTTAATCTTTTTCTTGCAAAAATTTATGATGAAAAGAAAAGAGATGGTGATGAACTTGATTTTCAATGGAAAGAAAACAAAGATAATCCTGTGGATTTTCAGATCAGGCTGATTAATTTATATAAAGATGGAATGCTTGATTTTTTGAAAAAAGAAATTGAAGGAATTAATAATGAAGATTTTAAATATAAAACTATTGAGGAATTACATGATAAAAAGAAAAAATGGTTAAAATTTAATAATATTTTGACTATAAAAGAAGTAATTGATGATGAATCATTTGATGATAATCAAAGAGTTTTAAAGGAAGTTGTACAGTTACTGCAAAAATATCAAATACGTTATCCTAGAAGACAACAACATCTAAGCAATTTTTTTGAAAGGCTATTAACAACAGGACTTAAACAAGAATCAGGTCAATTTTTCACTCCTCCTCCGATAACAAAATTTATTATCAAGTCGTTACCCATCAAAGAGTTTATAGAAAAAGAATTGAATCAAGCCGTAGGAAAACTTCCTGCTGTTATTGATTATGCTGCAGGTAGTGGTCATTTTATTACTGAAATAATGGAAGAATATCAGGATATTATTAATCATCTTGATATTAGTTCGTATTTTGAAGATGGCATTAAGCTTGTGAGATCATGGCGAGAAGATCCTTATGCGTGGGCTGTCAAATATATATATGGAGTGGAAAAAGATTATAGATTAGTAAAAGTTGCAAAAGTTGGATGTTATTTCTATGGAGATGGTTTGGCTCAAATTATACATGGTGATGGGCTGGATAATTTTCAAACATCGAAGAGTTATGTAGGGCTTTTAAAAGAAAATGTAGACGATCCTCAAAAAGCTAAATTTTCTTTTGTAATATCCAATCCGCCTTATTCAGTCAGTGCATTTAAAGGTGATATAAAAAACAGCAAACCAAATGAAGATTTTAGTTTATATAAAGATTTAACTGATAATAGTTCAGAAATAGAGTGTCTATTTATAGAAAGGACAAAGCAGCTTTTGAAAGAAGGAGGAGTGGCTGCAATTATTTTGCCAAGCTCAATACTTAGCAATACAGGTTTGTATACAAAGACAAGAGAAATAATATTTGAAAATTTTGATATTGTTTCGATAGTAGAGCTTGGTAGTAATACTTTTATGGCTACAGGTACAAACACCGTAATTCTTTTTTTGAGAAGAAGAAATAATCGAAATAATATAAATTTTAGAACTGCAATAGATACTTTTTTTATAAATTTAAAAGATTTAACGCTTAATGGGATTGAAATGCCAGTTTCTAAATATCTAAGCCATGTTTGGGGAAATATTTCATTTAGTGATTATTTAACTTTGTTACAAAAAATACCAAATAAAGCAATTACTGAGCATGAGATTTTTGTAGAATATAAGAAGAAAATTAAAGCAAAAGATGAAAAAGAGTTTTGGGATCTTTTAATTGAAAAAGAAAAAGAAAAGATTTATTTCTTTATTTTGGCTTATTTTCAGAAAGTAGTTTTGGTAAAAACTGGTGAAAAAGATGCGGAAAAACGTTTCCTTGGCTATGAATTTTCAAATAGAAGAGGAAATGAAGGCATGCATTCGATACAAAGAGGAAAAACAATAGAAGAATGTACTCAGCTTTTTGATGAGAAAGGTGTTGATAATCCTGAAAAAGCAAGTACGTATATTTACAAAGCGTTTCAAAATGATTTTGATTTTCCTATCGCTGAAAGTTTACAGAAAAATATTTCTCGCCATAACTTGATAGATATGATGACATTTGACAGGGTTGATTTTGAAAAAAATATTTCACTTTCTCTAAAAAAAAAGATAAAAATTGAGAGTCGATGGGAAATGAAAAAATTAGGTATATTAACTGAAATTAAAGGTGGTGATGGATTCCCAAAAGAATATCAAAATAATACAAATAGTAACGATATCCCTTTTTATAAGGTCTCAGATATGAATACTGATATAAATCAAGTAGTAATGTCTTTATCAAATAATTATTTAAATTTAAAACTTATAAAAGAAAATATAAATGCAAATATTTTTCCTAAAAACACTATAATATTTCCTAAAGTTGGAAGAGCTATTGATACAAATAAAAAAAGGATATTAGGTGTTGAAGCGTGTATAGATAATAATATTATGGCTCTGGTAGTAAAAGATAAAAACATACTAAATCCATATTTTTTATTTATATATTTTCAATTTTTTATTAAATTAATAGACTTAGCTT
>CAZEDK010000007.1:29861-42698 GCA_964511025.1 uncultured Candidatus Peribacteria bacterium
CCATCAATATCCGCAGAAAATTTATCGGAATATAAAATTCCGCTCCCACCAAAAGAAATTCAAGAAAAAATTGTGAAAGAAATTGAAATTTTGGAAAATAAAGAGAAAAAAAACAAAGAAGAGATAGAAGTGTTAAAAAATGAAATTGAAAATCATTTCAAATCAGTAAAAAAATATAAGGAAGTAAAAATTGGAGATGTCTTAACTTTGGAATATGGTTCAGCTCTGATTGAAAAAGATAGAATAAAAGGTGAATATTTAGTAATGGGATCTAATGGTATTGTTGGGTCTCATAATAATTTCACAGTTAAAGGTCCTACTATTATTGTTGGTCGTAAAGGTTCTGCAGGGAAAGTTACATGGATTGATGCAAATAATTATCCTATAGATACGACTTTTTATGTTAAGAAAATAAGTGAAGAAGTTGATTATAGATTTTTATATTATGTTTTGAGTGATATTAATTTGGGGAAATTGGTTTTAGGTAGTGGTGTTCCAGGTCTTAATAGAAATGACGTATATAATCAAACGTGTAAACTTCCTTCACTTTCCGAACAACAAAAAATAGTTTCTGAAATTCTGAAAACAGAAGATCAAATTTCCCAAATTGGTAAAGAATTATTGAAAATTACAAATCAAAAGTCTAAAGTTCTAGCAAAATATTTATAAATCAATTTTTATCTTAAATTTATGGCTCAATTAAGTATAAGAGAATTTGATGCCAAGCAAATTCTGGCAAAATTTCTTCCAAAATTTTCTAACAATAAATTGATTGGAGATGGCAGGCAAGTATTATTATATGAAGGTATCAATTTTGATGAATTGCTTTCTCGTCACGAATGGTTGACTCAAACGACGCTTGTGATGAAGTCGGATCAATTATTTGGAAAAAGAGGCAAACATGGGCTTGTTTGGCTTAATTTGAATTTTGAAGATGTTAAGAGGATTTTTCAAGACAAATTAAATACGGAAGTGCTTATTGGTACAACAAAGGGCAGATTAACACATTTTATTATAGAGCCATTTATTCCTCATGATAAGGAATATTATGTTTCAATTTCTACAGAAAGAGATTTTGATGTCATAAATTTTTCAATTGAAGGTGGAATGGAGATTGAAGAACTGTGGCATACAGTTAAAACTATCAAGATTCCTATTCTTCAATCTAGAAATGAAATTGATTTAAGTTCTTTTTTTACTGATAACGTAGAACAGCGAGAGCAGGTAGAAATTTTTATCAAGGCTTTGTATAGAATTTTCGTTGAATTTAATTTTGCTTTTTTGGAAATTAATCCGTTTACGTTCATAGATTCTACTGTGGTGCCTTTGGATTGTGTCGCAAAACTTGATAATACTGGAATTTTTGAGTCTGGACAGTCTTGGGGTGAGATTGATTTCCCGAAATCTTTTGGACTAAGTGCCGGCAAAGAAGAACAATATATTGAAGAGCTTGATTCTAATACAGGCGCATCTTTGAAATTAACCGTTTTGAATCCAGATGGAGCGATATGGCCTATGGTTGCTGGTGGTGGAGCTAGTGTTATTTATGCTGATACTGTAGTTGATATGGGATTTGGTAAAGAACTTGCTTGTTATGGTGAATATAGTGGTGGACCAAACACTGAAGAAACAAAAGCTTACGCTTCTACAATTTTAGATTTGATGACAAGAAGACCTCATCCTGAAGCTAAACAGAAAGTTTTGCTGATAGGCGGTGGTATTGCAAATTTTACAGATGTCGCTGTTACATTCAAAGGTATTATTCAGGCTTTGGAAATTTATGCTTCAAAATTAAAAGAACATAATGTGAAAATATATGTGCGAAGAGGTGGTCCTAATTATAAAGAAGGTCTGTCTCAAATGAAGAAGGCGGCAGATAGATTTGGTCTTAGTATGGAAGTTTATGGTCCAAAGACTCATATGACAAAAATTGTATCTCTTGCATTGAGATAGGTTTATAAATTATTAATTTAAAATATGGAATCTTACGAACTTTATGATCGCAATACTCAGGCAATAATATATGGAATGCATGTGAAACCTATACAAAGAATGCTTGATTTTGATTATATGATTAAGCGAGAAAAACCTTCTGTAGCTGGAATAGTAGATCCGGGTAAATCTGGCTTTCACAAAGCTTTCTTTGGTACAAAAGAAATATTGATAGCTGTTTATCCTGATACGAAATCAGCTTGCAGTAAGCATAATTGTGCTTCAGTTTTTATAAACTTTGCTTCAATGCGTTCGGCTTATTCGTCAAGTTTAGAGGCTATTAATTGTGAACAATTTACTGTAATTGCAATTATAGCTGAAGGTATCCCAGAAAGGAGGACTAGAGAATTGATTGCTATAGCAAAAGAAAAAAATAAAGTCATTATAGGTCCGGCAACAGTTGGTGGTATCAAGGCTGGAGCTTTTCGTATTGGTGATACGGCTGGAAGTTTGGAGAGTATAATAGATTCAAAACTTTATAGACCTGGAAGTGTTGGTTTCGTTTCGAAATCAGGCGGTATGAGTAATGAACTCTACAATGTGATTGCCATGAAGGCTGATGGAATATATGAAGGACTTGCAATTGGTGGTGATATGTATCCGGGATCACAACTTCTTGATCATGTCATGCGATTTGAAACAAATCCTGCAATTAAAATGATTGTCGTTTTGGGTGAAATTGGAGGTAATGAAGAATATAGGATTGCAGAAGCTTTGAAAAATGGGCAAATCAAAAAACCGTTGGTAATATGGGTGACTGGTACTTGTGCTTCAGTTTTTCCTGGAGAAGTGCAATTTGGTCATGCTGGTGCGGCTTCTAGTGATAAGGATAATTCTGCACAGGCAAAAAATGCAGCGTTGAGAGTGGCTGGAGCGAATGTCCCAAATAGTTTTGATGATTTTGGAGATTTGATAGGAAAAATTTTTAACGATTTGAAAGAAAAAGGTGTAATTGGTGATATTGCAGAAGTTTCTATTAATGAAGTTCCAGAAGATTACGAAGTGTTAAGAAAAGCTGGTAAAGTACGGAAATCTGCGAATTTTATTTGTACAATTTCTGATGATAGAGGTGAGGAGGCTACTTATTGTGGTGTTCCTATTAGTGAAACGGTTGAAGGTGATTATAGCTTGACTGATGTAATTTGTCTTCTTTGGTTTAAGAAAAAACTTCCAAAAGAAGCTAGCAAATTTCTTGAAATGGTTCTCAAAAATGTGGCTGATCATGGGCCAGCGGTTTCTGGTGTTCATAATGCTGTAGTTGCCGCAAGAGCCGGTAAGGATCTCATGTCTTGTTTGGCTTCCGGTATTCTTACTATTGGTCCGCGTTTCGGAGCTGCAATTGCTGATAGTGCGAGATTTTTCAAAGATGCTATTGATAGGGGACTACGTCCTATGGATTTTGTAAGTGAAATGAAAAAGAAAGGTATCAATATTCCTGGTATCGGACATAAAGTTAAGAGTATCCACAATCCTGACGAGCGAGTAGCTAGTTTAAAGAAGTATGCTTTTTCAAATTTTACATCACATAAACATTTGAGTTATGCGCTTGAAGTTGAAAAAATAACAGTTCAGAAAAAAGCTAATTTGATATTTAACGTAGATGGCTGTATTGCAATGTGTTTCTTGGACTTGATGGAGAGTTATGATTTTACTGAAAAAGAAATCCAAGATGTACTTGATGCCGAAGTATTAAATGGACTTTTTGTGCTTGGCAGGTCAATTGGTATAATGGGGCATATTTTTGATCAAAAGAGACTTGGTGAAAGTTTGTATAGACATCCTACTGATGATATTTTATTTTTGTAGAGTTGTTTGTAAACTTACATTTCATTAATAATTTTATTCAAAGTTATACTTGGTCTCATAACTGCTGATACTTTTTCAAAATTCGGCTTGTAATACCCTCCAATATCTGCAGAATGCCCTTGGACAGAGATAAATTCATTAATGATTGTATTTGCATTTTTAGCTAAATTGTCATAAATTGTAGCAAATTTTTCTGCTAACTCCTTATCCTCAGTTTGTTTAGACAAAGCTTCCGCCCAATACATTGCCAAATAAAAATGACTTCCTCTGTTATCGATAGTACCGAGTTTCCTTTGTGGTGATTTATTGTTTTCTAGTAATTTTCCTGTTGCTTGATCTAGTTTTTTTGCAAGAATTTTTGCTTTAGCATTATTATCAGTTTCAGCGATTTTTTCCAGTGACGGCACGAGTGCCAAAAATTCACCTAAAGAGTCCCATCTTAAATAATTTTCTTTTATTAGTTGTTCTACATGTTTAGGAGCACTACCTCCGGCACCAGTTTCATAGAGACCTCCTCCTCCCATCAGTGGGACGATAGAAAGCATTTTTGCTGAAGTGCCTACTTCCATTATAGGGTATAGATCTGTGACATAATCTCTAAGTATATTTCCTGTTACAGAGTTTGTATTTTCTCCTTTTCTCATTCTTTCAATTGATATTTTTGCTGCATTTTTTTGAGACATAATTTCAATATCAAGTCCTTGTAAATCATATTCTTTCAAATATTGATCAACTTTTTTTCTAAGTTCAACTGTATGAGCTCTGTCTTCATCTAGCCAGAAAATTGTTTTCCATTTGGTTGCTCTTGCTCTTTCTACTCCTAATTTTACCCAATCTCTTACTGGAGCATCTTTTACTCTTACTAGTCTCCATATATCGCCAGATTCAATTTCGTGCTCGTGGATAGTATTTCCGTTTGCATCAATTACTTTCAAAATTCCATCATGTGTAATTTCATAAGCTGTGTTGTGTGAACCATATTCTTCAGCTGCTTGTGCCATTAAGCCGATGTTTGGAATTGTGCCTATTTTTGTCGGATCAAGAGCTCCATTTTCAATACAGTTTTTTATGGTTTCATCATAAAGTGCAGCATAAGTACTGTCTGGAATAGTCAATTTCACGTCACGTTCTTGATTGTTTTTATCCCACATTTTGCCGCCAGCCTTGATTGCCGCTGGCATTGAAGCGTCCACGATAACATCACTTGGTACGTGTAAATTAGTAATACCTTTTATTGAATCAACCATTGCAATCATTGGTCTGTTTTTATATGCAGCTTGTATGTCAGCTTCTATTTCAATTTTTTTATCTATTGGAAGCTTTTCCATTTTTTCATATAAATCACCAAGCCCACTATTAAAATTTACTCCTAAATTTTTGATTGTATCTGCATGCTTTGTTATTAAATCTTTAAAAAACACTTTTACTGTATGCCCGAAAATAACAGGGTCTGATACTTTCATCATTGTAGCTTTCATGTGAATGGAAAACAATATTCCTTTTTCTTTTGCATCTTGTATTTGTTCTTCTAGGAATTTTGTTAATGCTTTTTTGCTCATAAAAGTTGCATCTACTATTTCTCCTTTTTCCAATGGTATTGATTCTGCGAGGATTATTTCCTTGCCATCTTTTGAAATCAGAACAATTTTTGCTATTGTTGCTTCTGCTATTGTTGTTGATTTTTCATTATGTTTGAAATCACCTGATTGCATTGTGGCTACATGTGTTTTTGAAGTTTTTTCCCATTTACCCATCGCATGTGGAAATTTTCTAGCATAACTTTTCACTGATTCAGGAATTCTTCTATCAGAATTACCTTCTCGAAGTACAGGATTTACAGCTGATCCCGTCACTGTTTTGTACATTTTTGCTGTTTGTTTGTCTGCGTCAGTTTGTGGATTGTCTGAATAATTTGGAATTTTGTATCCCTTGTTTTGCAGTTCTTCAATTGCTTCTTTGAGTTGAGGTGTTGATGCTGAAATATTTGGAAGTTTGATAATATTGGCTTCTGGTTTTTTTGCTAATTCTCCAAGTTCAGATAGATTATTTGCGACTTTTTGTTCATTTGGTAAGTTTCCCGAAAAAAGAGCCAAAATTCTTCCGGCAAGTGAAATATCTCTAGTCTCAATGTGTACGCCAGCATTTTTTGCAAAGGCTTGAATGATTGGAAGTAATGAATAGCTTGCAAGCGCAGGTGCTTCATCTGTTTCTGTCCATATTATTTTTGACATATTAAATAAATTTAATGATGTATTTTGAATTTTTGGCTACATCGTATAGTGTATATTGTATATTGTATAGTGCCATATTTTTAATATGGAGCCACTTGCGAGATTCGAACTCGCGACCTACGGTTTACCTGTCCGCCGTACATATGGAGCCAATGAAGGGACTTGAACCCATAACCCTCGGTTTACGATACCGATGCTCTACCAATTGAGCTACATTGGCAATAATTTTTAGTATATAGTGTATGGTATAGTGTGTTTAAAATCAAAAATTTATAATTTTTCAAATGTATCCTTTTCGTAAGCCATTCGATGGTAATTATTCTGTCAGTCAGGGTTTTGGTGAGAATCCTGATACTTATGATGATTTTGATTTAGATGGACATAATGGAATTGATTATGCAATGCCTGTAGGTACTCCAGTTAAGTCAGTTGCTGTTGGAGTTGTGAGATATGTAGGTTATGAGAGTGATGGTTATGGTAATTATATAAGGATAGATCATCATATAGGAGAATTTCATTTCCAAACATTGTATGCTCATAGTGATGCCAAACCATATTTTGAAGTTGGACAAAGCGTAGATGAAGGTGAAGTTATAATGGTCTCTGGCAATGAAGGATTTTCAACCGGACCTCATTTACATTTTGCTTTGAGAGAAATAGACAGTGAAGGCAATACATTGAATTATGAGAATGGATACAAAGGTTATATTGATCCACAACCTTGGATTGATGCGTATTATAATTTTGTCAAAGTCTACAATATACCTTCTTGGGCATATGATAGTGTTGATTGGTCGGTTACAAATGGAATTATTGATTCGTGGGATGGTATGTCAGAATCGGTGAGTCAGGAAGCTTTCAAGTACACATTGGCATTAATGCTTTATAGATATTATTTAAATCTTGATAATGGAGTTGAGTATTCAGGTCTTAGCTATTCTGGTTCTTGGCCGACTTGGTCAAATGACGCTGTAAATTGGTGTATATCAAAAGATATTTTGGATTCGGCGGAAAGTGTTATGGAGCCTGTAAGCCAGGAAGCTTTCAAATACACATTGGCTTTGATGCTTTATAGATATTATTTATATGTTAAGAGTGCGGATCCTTATACTGGAGATACACTTTCCGGTTCTTGGCCAAGCTGGGCAAATGAGGCTGTGAACTGGTGTATATCAAAAGATATTTTGGATTCATCGCAGAGTGTAATGGAAGCTGTTGGTCAAGAAGCATTTAAATACACTTTGGCTGTTATGCTTTATCGCTATTTTCGGTTGTAAGTATTGATAATAATGCCTTTTTGGAGTATAATTCAAAGATTTATTTAAATCTCATATAAATGTTTCGAGATTTGTATATGTTTTTTGAAAAACTGTCACGGTCAAAATTTTTTTATGTTTATGTTGCTTGTTTGACTATTTTGTTTGCAATTTTAAGCGTTTATTATGCAGGTATTTATTCTCCATTTGGTAAAGCTGTTACTTTGACTGTAACGAATTTGAATAATGGTGGCGCGGGCAGTTTGCGTGATGCTTTTGATAATGCTCAAAATGGCGACATAGTGGCTTTTTCCGTTTCTGGCACGATTAATCTTTCAAATAGTTTAATTATTACAAAATCAGTAACAGCTACGGCTGAAAATAATATTACTCTGAATGGAGCATCAATATTCAGTTTGGGTGACGCTGATGGAGCTTGTATTTATATTAATGGCGACACAGGAGGCAATACGGTCACTATTAGCGGTTTTCAGATTGAGAATTGTCCCGGAGATGCTATCAAAATGAGCGCTAGTTCTTATGGCAATGTTATTGGTGGCGATACTGCTATTGAAAGAAATATTTTGATTAATAACGCAGATAACGGTATTTACGCGCATGGGTATGATAACATCATAATTGGCAACTATATCGGTATTGCAAGCGACGGTCTAACTATGGCGGGTAATGGTGCTTCTGGGATCAAATTTGATGGTGAATATTATGATAATACAATTGGAGGATTAACCAGTGTTGAAGCTAATTATATAAGTGGCAATACTCAGTTTGGCATTGATTTGTCTACTGGCAGTGAAGGAGACGTGATTGACAACAATAAAGTTTATGGCAATATAATTGGTTTAAATGTTGAGAATACTATAGTCGCAAATGGCAATAGCGGTATTCATCTTGCTTCTACCGGGGCTTATATTGGTGATGATATTGTGAATTCTGGCAATGTTATTTCTGGCAATACTAATACTGGCATCAGAATTGAAATTGAAGGAAATAACAATTTTATTAAATCTAATATTATAGGTTTGGCAAGTGATGGTCTTAGCTCAAAAGCCAATGGTAGTGATAATGATTTTGGTATTGAAGTCTATGGTACCGGAAATCAAATTGGATCGACTAACGGAGTGGGTAAAAATGTCATTTCAGGCAATGGCGGCGATGGTATTGGTTTATTTGGTTCTGAAAATATTATTGAAGGTAATATTATCGGTTTGAATATTGATGGTGTAGCAATTATAAGCAATAATGATAATGGCATCAAATTAAATAACAGTTCTGAAAATATTATTAGAAGCAATACTATTAGTGGTAATGGCAGTAATGGTATTTTCTTAGAAAATAATGCTAATAATAATCTTATTATTTCCAATCGTATTGGTGTTGGCGAAAGCGCGGTAGTTGATTTAGGGAATATTAGTAATGGTATTTATGTTAATACAAATTCTAGCAATAATATGATAGGCATAGATAATGGCGCGTCAGCTACTAATATTATTGCTTATAATGATGTAGGTGTATCATTCAATTCAGATACGAATTCTAATACAATGCGTTTTAATAGTATATTTGATAATGATAATGGCGCTACGACTACTGTAACTATACGCTATAATCCTCCTACTTTTATTACCAGTAATACTTCTATTTTATCTACATCTTTGGATAGCGACATTCCTGATAATAGTTATGTTGATTATTATTATGATGATGGCAATGGGCAACCAAAAACTTATATAGGCACTGCGATTTCTTCTTCTCAAATAGCTAGTATTATTGGTCCTTTTGTTTTAGCGGAAAATGTAGTGGCTAATGTTACCGGGGCTTTAAATAATGATAGTTCAATGTTTAGCGATTCTGTAGAAATTATTCAAGATACCGCGTCTCCTAACGCGCCAGTTAATTTATCGGCTTTGGCTTCTGATACTACAGTTGTCCTCGATTGGGATGATAATACTGAAAACGATTTAGATGATTATAGTATCTATAGGACTACTAGCTCTCCTGTTATTCAAGCGGCTGAATATTTAGTCGCTAGCGGACTGATTTCTTCTACTTATTCTGATACGGAAGTTGTAAATGGTGTTAGTTATTATTATGCAATCTCAGCATTTGATGTTGTCGCTAATGAATCCACATTGAGTAATGAGGTAAATGCAATACCATTTGATTCTGTAGCACCTCTCCAGCCTGTAATTTCTAGTGTCGCGACTGCTGATGCTCAGATTACGATTAATTGGGACGCTAACACTGAAATTGATTTAAATCATTATGATTTGTATAGGTCAGTGATAACCGGATTTGCGCCTGATACTCTAGAATTTAGCAACAGGGTAGTTTCTAATTTGAGCGTGAGTACTTTGACATATTTAAATACAGAACTTATAAATGGGCTGACATATTATTATAAATTAATAGCTTATGATAATAGTGGTAATGCTTCGGTTGCCAGCGATGAAGTCTCTGCTACGCCAATAGCCAATTCTTTGTCAACACCTGGCTCAGGCGGTGGTTCTAACATGTCTGACTATAGCAGTTCTATTAATGCAAGTAATGTAGAGATTTCAAATCCTGAATTAGAAGAATTGTCTCAAAATCTGATATTAGATACAGAGGAGGAGCAAGATAACCTTATTGAACAAAATACCATTGATAATACTGAAATTAATGAAACTGATGCAGTTGGCAAAAATGATGAAGTCCAGCAAAATGACGTGAACATTTCAATTGATACGATCGATCAGAATCTAGATTTATCATCAAATGAGAATGATGAGTCTATAGAACAATTGGCGCAAAATGATTCTAATATTATCGCTCAAGTAGAGGACAGTGTTGAAGTTAATACTGTTGATACTGATTTAGTGGCATTTGATGAAGTTGTGCCGGTTAGCCAAAATATTGAAGTAGAAGGAATACCTTTGATGAATACTGAAGAGACTAATGATATTTTAACTAATGTAAAGACTAATGTTCTTAGGGTCGATATTGTAGAAGATGTGACAGAATGTAATTTGAATTATTATGGTAATCAAGAAGTTTATAATGAAATTTTGGATGTTTATGGCTTGACTGATTCGCAGGCACTTTATTTCGATATTGATGACGATGAATTGAATGCGATGGAGGAATGTGAATTTTTGACTAATCCATTGCTTGCAGATACAGATAATGATGCTTTAACTGATGGAGAGGAATTTTATAATTATTATACGGATCCTTTGAAAGAAGATACTGATAGTGATGGTTATAGTGATGGTATTGAAATCGAATATAAAACAGATCCACTTGATCCTAATTCCTTCCCAAGTACATGTGATTTAATTGAAGAGTTTAATCTTGATACTGATTCCGATGGTCTTCCTAATTATATCGAATGTCAAATAGGTTCTGATCCTGAAAATAATGATACTGATGCTGATGGACTGAATGATGCTTCAGAATATATAGATTATAAAACAAACCCTTTAATAAAAGATGATAATTTAAAATTACAAATAACTTTTCCATCTTATGACACGATATTATCTACAAGTAAGCCGTTTTTCCAATGTGTTGCAAAAGAAGGTCAGGCTGTATCTATAATCCTTCAAAAAGAATTATATGGAGAACGCTTTGTTCTTGGTACACTTATATCTGGAGCTGAAAATAAATGTATCTATGATGTAAAAGATCCATTACTTGACGGTACATATTATGTGAGCTTAGAAACTGATACAGAAAGATCTCTTCCTGTAAGATTCAAAATAGATACCAGTTTTGCCACTAATGATATTTTTGAAGTTAATTCGCTTGGTGGTAAAGAAATTACAGATAAAGTGCTAAGTGGTGAAGAAGTATTAGAAATTGATAATAATAATCCTGATTTTATTGCTACACTTTTTGAATCTAAGAAAAACAATAGAGTTCAATTAATATGGCACAGTGTTGTGACTGGAGCTGTCGCGATTAGAGATAGTGCGGGACGTATATCGGCCCGTCCTCCGCATCAATTGGAAGAAGGACGTCACGATTTATATGCTTCAGTGCTCGACGCTAATAATAATCAAAGGAGTTATATAAAAATAGATTTTGACGTTAATACTAGTAAATTTTTTGCGGATTTTGAAGGTCGAAACATGCCACTTTATTTAATTTTGATTTTCTTTACTATGTTTATGATAGCTAGTTATTATATCTATTTTAAACATAGCCATCCGCATGCAATTTACATTAGTCAGAAAGATATTATAAATCATGTAACCACTTATATACATGACGAAATTTTGAGAAAAATTAATTATAAGGAATAAAATTGACTGAATTTTTTAAATTTTCAAACAAGCTATTTTCATATCCAAGAATTCTTTCGTCCATGCAAATATAATTTTTTTCTAATGAATTTGTATTACTAAACAAAGCTAGAGTTTTTTTCAATGTAAGTGTTGTTTTCGCAATAATAAAATCTATAAAAGGATTTTTAAATTTACAGCTCCATATTTTGTTAATTGGCGATTTGAGGCTGTCAAAAGGTATTTTGTTTACTATTAATGTGCTTTTTGATTTGAGTTGAAAATTTATTTGTTCTAAAAACAGTGCTAAAAAATCATATTTGCATATTAAAATTCTATTTTTTGTTGCATTTATGGTCCAAGTGTTTTGAATTTTTCCTATGCTTCCATTTTGATTTTGCGCAAGTATTAGATTCTTATCTTTTTGGAAAAAATTAATTAATGTATTATATAGCATTTTTGAATTATTTTCTGAATTTGTTATTATAATAAAATCGTTATTTTCTTTTTCTGAGATTATATTGATTAATTTTTCTAATTCTTCGTCAAAACTTTTTGTAGTTATTTCTAAATTGATTTTTTCACTCAATGATTCTTTGATTAGTAAAGGTACTTGAAGAATTGTGCTTAAATAATCAATTTCTTTTTCTGATAGGCTATAATCGCAATGTATTTCAATATTACTGGAAATTTTTTTCAAATTTCTAATTTCTTCATCTATATTTTTTGCATATATTTTAAAAATAACGTTGTCGTTACTGCTAATACTAAGTGTGTATAAATTTTTGTAAAAATCTAAATTTCTTATCAACATTAGATCAGTTTTTAACTGTTTATTTAAAGAATTATTTTCCAGAATTTTATCAAGTAAACTCTTTATTTTGTGAAAATATTCATTGTTTAAATATTCTTTATAAAGTTCAGTCTCATATTTTTTCTCACCAAAGTTTGTATTGTAAAAAATTCCAATCAGTCCAAATAACATAATGATATCTTTTTCTAAATTTTTATCTGAACAATTATCAAGTAGTTTACTGACAGTAATTTTATAACTTAGATTTCTAAATAAATTATTGATAAAATCAGGCGGGTCTATTATTTGTATTTGTTCACTGAGTAGTTCAATTTCATTGTTTTTGACAACTTCAAATAGAAATTCAAAAGTGCATTCCAAATTTTTGTTGATAGATTTTTTGGAAAAAAAATCGCTAGCTAAAAAATCTTTACTCTCATATCCAATCTTATTCCAAATATTTTTTTCTTTTTCAT
>CAZEDK010000008.1:0-34075 GCA_964511025.1 uncultured Candidatus Peribacteria bacterium
CTCTTCAGTACTCAATAAACTACTATTTTGAGCCCCCCAAATGACTACACTGCCTCTTATTTTTTGAAATCCACTTCAATATATGAGAAAAAATAAATATGAACAGAATCCACCGTCACAATGGTCATACAGGCATCAACCTTCAGCCGATACAGCTTCAGTCATCCGTCATATTAGGATAGCTGCTCCATCAAACAATCACGCAAGTGCCATCACTATAGATGAACATCAAACAGATCCAAATCCTCCAATGTCAACATTTGCAACTGCGCTTCAAGACATACGAGACAAAATCCGAATTAAAACATAGAAACCGCTCCTTTTAATCTCTTCATGGTCATAGCCTTACCCATTACTTTCATCAGTTCAAAAACGCCAGGTGAAAACTCTTCATTTGTAAGTGCAACTCTTATTGGCCAAAGCAGTTGTCCATTTTTTAATTGAAGTTTTTCTATTAGTTCTACTAAAATATCTTTTGTCTTTTGTTCATCTTTGAAATCAGTTTCAGATAAATTTTCCAATACTTCTATAGAACTTGACAGCGCAATTTTAACAATATCTTCATCTATTTTCATTTTTTCATTTATAAATAAATTTTTGTTATAATCAAATTCAGAAAGGAAATAGAATTTTAACATCGAAGGAGCGTCAGTTAATTTTTTAAACTTTTGATAAACAGATTTGATAGCTTCTCGTATATATTCATCATCTTGATTGCCAGAAAACCATTCTTCTTTATCAAGATATTTGAGAACCTCAACGCAAAGAAAATCAAAATTCATCATCCTTATATATTTACCATTCATCCAGTCCAATTTATCATGATCGAATACGGCGCCAGCTTTTTGAACTTTGTTAAGATCAAAATTCTTAATCAGAGCTTCCATATTAAACATTTCCTCTTCTGTACCTGGATTCCAACCAAGCAGTGCAACAAAATTATTAAGAGCTTCAACCAAATATCCTTTTTGCAAATAATCTTCTACCGCAACATCACCTTGACGTTTGGATAATTTACTTTTATCCGGATTGAGAAGCAGCGGTAAATGAGCAAAAATAGGCGCTTTCCATCCAAAAGCTTCATAAAGAGCTATATGTTTTGGAGTAGACGACAACCATTCTTCACCTCTTATCACATGAGTTATTTCCATAAGATGATCATCTACAACGTTTGCAAGATGATAGGTTGGAAATCCATCAGATTTGAGTAAAACCTGATCATCTACAATATACCCCTTGAATTCAACTTTACCTCTTATCGTATCTTCAAAAGCTATTGTTTTTTCATGAGAAATTTTCAAACGAAGCACATAAGACAATTTTTGTTCCAAATTTTTTTCCATTTCTTCATCAGATAAATACGCACATTTACGATCGTACATTGGATTGAGTTTACGTGTTTTTTGATCCTCTCTCATCTGATCTAGTCTTTCTTTTGTACAAAAACATCTATACGCATGCCCAGAATGCAACAGTTTCTCAGCATATTTCCGATAAATCTCCGTCCTCTTAGACTGTATATACGGCCCAAGATCTCCTTTTTCAAAAATAGAGCTGAGATTTTTTTGATCCAAATCCCCCTCACTCAGTTCTCGATTCCCCGCCAGAAAGACCATGTCGGGCTGGTCAGTTCTCGATTCTAAATAAGGTCCTTCATCATACTCGATTCCCATTATGGATAAAGTTCTGATCAAACTTTCCATAGCTCCAGTAACAAATCTCTCTTGATCGGTATCCTCTATTCTCAAAATAAATTTCCCATTATTTTGTCTTGCAAAAAGATAGGCATATAGAGCAGTTCTAAGCCCTCCAACATGGAGATAGCCAGTAGGCGATGGTGCAAAACGTGTTTTAATCATATTATTTATTGTAAATTAAATTTATTAAAATCTAAAAAATTTCATTTAACATTTTTGCAGGTAAAACAATTGTATTTTGTTTAATCTGATATTTCTCATCTCCTGGGTATATAATGAATGATTTTTCGCAATCAATATCGTCGCAGGAAATAAAAAATCCCTTTGAGGGCTTTGGACTTAATGAATATTTTATTTCTATTCCAATCTTTTTATTTTTATCTGTTATTAACATCAAATCAAGTTCAGCTCCAGCACTTGTTCTGTAAAAATAATATTTCCAAAAGTTTGGTGTAATATTGATAATTTGTTCTATTACAAAAGTCTCCCACGAACGACCCACAACAGGATGTCCTTGCAATACGTCAAAGGTTTTTGTATTCAACAGTACATGCAAAAGTCCAGTATCTCGAATGTATATTTTAGGTGATTTTGTTAAACGTTTTTTCAAATTATTAAAATACGGACTCAAACTACGCGCAACAAAAGTTTGTTCCAAAATATCAAGGTAATTTTTTACCGTATGAGTACTAACACCAAGACCATCAGCTATATTAGCGCCATTCCATAACTGCCCCTGAGAATGAGCTACCATTGTCCAAAATTTTCTAAGAGTTATTGCAGACACATTTATGCCAAACGAAGGGATATCTCTTTCGAGATAGGTTTTTATAAATTCTTCCCGCCATTCTATACTTAACTCTTCCTCGGACAAATAACTTTTTGGAAAGCTTCCCTGCATCCAAAGTTTTTGAATATTTGAATATCCAACTTCTTCTAATGAAAAACCTGTAAGTTCATGATATTTAATTCTTCCGGCAAGTGTTTCAGATGATTTTTTTACAAGCTGAAGCGAAGACGACCCAAGCAACAAGAATCTCCCGTTTTTATTCTTTTGATCCACCAAAGATCGCAGAACCATAAATAATTCTGGCATTCTCTGTATCTCATCTATAATTATCAGCTGATCTTCGTACTGTTTAAAATAAAGTTCAGCATCCAAAAGCTTATTCAAATCTGAAGGTAATTCCAAATCCAAATAAATACTCTTTTGGGTTTTAGCAATCTCTTTAGCTAGTGTGGTTTTCCCTACTTGTCTTGGTCCCAAAATAGCAACAACTGGGAAATTTTTGAGAGATCTTTCTATATCATTTTTTATTTTTCTCTGAATCACAACCATGTATTTATGAAGCTACACTTCTAATATACATGGTTGGTCTCTTTTTTTGAATTATATTGAAGAGATAATTTGACATTCTGCTTGACAGAGAGAGAGAGATGTTACCATACAGCATCTGCTACCCACTTAAATTTATGAATTCTCAAGAACCGAAAATTATAATTATTGATGACGATCAGGGCATATTAGCATTACTAAAATTAAATCTCGAAGATGTAAATATAACCGAAGGCATCTTGTTGTTTAATGCAACTAATGTAGAAGAGGTCTTGACGCTTGTACGTTCACATTGTCAGTCTTTATTAGTAGTAATCACTGATGGTAATTTACATGGACAGGAAAGTGGTGACGACGGAATTAAAATTGCCAGTCTAGCTAAAGTGCTAAATATACCAAATGTCTACATTTTGACAGCAAACACAGAATCAGTGAGAGCTAGATGTGCAGAATTAGGTGTTATATGTTTAGATAAAACAACAGATTTGGGTCAAGTGGCTGAGTTAATTCGTTCAAAAATTTCAGCTCCTGTCAAAAAAACTCGCGAGTAATTTGGAGTGATAGTGAATTTACTCGCTTCACTAGTTTTTTTTGCCAAATCAATAAAAGCAATGTAGAATAGCCAATAGAAATTTCATGCTCTTCATTAAATTTTAAAAAAAGAAATGACAAAAAGAAGAAATCGTTCACAGATTATTGACATAAACAATAGAAAAACCAGATTAACTGGAAGATCTGGAAACAATAGAAATAATTTCAAACTAGAAATCAAATCACATATAGCAAGGGAAATCTGGGCGGTTATATATTTTGCTTTAGCTGTACTTACGATTCTTAGCCTCAATGGTAAACTTGGGATTTTTGGAACAATATGGAACGGTTTTCTTAATCCTATATTTGGTTGGGGAATATATGCAGTGCCGGTAGTCTTAATTGGCGTAAGTACATCATTAATATTTAGCAAAAACCTATATTTCGGTTTTACAAAAATTATTGGACTCATACTTATGTGCATTGCCGTACTTGGCACACTGCATCTTGGCATTTCCAATGAAGACATGTTTGAACTTGCAAAAACAGGTAGCCACGGAGGATATATAGGTTTTGTAAGTGCGTTTTTGATTAAATCAGTACTTGGTCAAACAGGGACACAAGTAGTATTTATTGCTATGTTTCTTATATCTTTAATGATCACTTTTGAAATATCGATTGCCGCAGTATTAAGATTTCTCAAGCCGGAATTACCTATCAAAATTGAGCGAGAAAGCCAAATTAGAACATCTCAGAATCCAACCAAGAAAGCGCGAATCAATCAAAATGGCGAAGTTGAGGAAATAAAAAACGATAATTTCGAAATAGATTTTGAAAAAATAAACATCATTGCGCCTGAAAAATCCAAATTTGGACTTAATTCCTTGGAAAGAGAGAGACAAAAAACAAATATAGAAATAGAAAACATAACAAAAGAAGAACCAATAGAAATTTTAAAAGATATACATTTCAAAGATTATACCGATTGGGAATATCCAACTCTTGATTTGTTGGAAGACAAAATAGGGACGGTGGATCTTGATGATAAATTTTTGAAAGAAAAGGCAGAATTAATTAAAAGGAAATTAGCTCAATTTGGAATTGAAGTAACAATGGAAGACATATACGTGGGTCCCACAGTAGTCCAGTATACTCTTAAACCGGCAGAAGATGTCAAGTTGTCAAAAATTACAAATTTGAAAGCTGATTTAGCTTTGACTTTGTCGGCTCATTCCATACGTATCGAAGCTCCAATTCCAGGTAAAAATTTGGTTGGAATTGAAATCCCAAATCAAACAAGAGCTACTGTATATATGCGAGAATTACTAGAAACCGAAGAATACAAAAATGAAAAATCCAAACTCAAAATTGCCCTTGGCAGAACAGTCAATGGCAAACCAATGATCGCAGACATCGCATCTATGCCACATTTACTAATTGCAGGCGCTACAGGTTCCGGAAAATCTGTAGGAGTAAACAGTTTTCTAATCTCTCTACTTTACAATAACTCCCCAAGCGAGTTGAAATTTATCATGATTGACCCAAAAAGAGTAGAATTAAAAAAATACAACAACATCCCTCATTTACTCACTCCAGTAATTACTGAACCAGACAAAGCAGCAACTGCGCTTAGATGGTGTGTAGCAGAAATGAATAGGCGTTACAAAATTCTTTCTGAATTGGGACACAGAAACATTACTGAATACAATTCCGACAAAAACATCACAGACAAAATGCCTTTCATCGTCATAATCATTGATGAACTTGCAGATCTGATGATGACAGCAGGCAAAGAAGTTGAATCATCAATTTGTCGAATAGCACAAATGGCAAGAGCGGTAGGAATGCACCTTGTCGTAGCAACACAAAGACCATCTGTCGATGTAATAACAGGGTTAATCAAAGCAAATATACCTGCAAGAATAGCTTTTGCAGTCGCCTCAGGTATTGATTCCAAAACGATGATCAATAGAATTGGAGCTGAAGATTTGCTCGGCAATGGAGATATGCTCTATTTATCAGGAGCACTTGGTAGAATTATCAGAATTCAAGGTATTTTTGTCTCCACAAAAGAAGTTGAAAAAGTTACGAACAGAATCAAAACAACAGCGAGTCCGGAATATTTGGATGACATCATTTCTCACAAAACAACCGAGATGCATATTACAGGCCTTCCTGATAGTCAGTTTGGAAATTTTGCTGACGATGAAGATGGTGATGATATGATGGAAGAAGCTGTTGAAATTATTCAACAAACAGGTAAAGCGTCAGCATCTCTACTTCAAAGAAGACTATCTGTAGGGTACGCAAGAGCCGCAAGAATTCTT
Source organism: uncultured Candidatus Peribacteria bacterium (assembly GCA_964511025.1). Classification (GTDB taxonomy): domain Bacteria; phylum Patescibacteriota; class Gracilibacteria; order UBA1369; family GWF2-33-10; genus CAZEDK01. The sequence goes on from CAZEDK010000008.1 coordinate 5,892, forward strand.
GATATTATGGAAGAAAAAGGACTTATTGGCCCTTCAAATGGCGCAAAAGCTAGAGAAATTTATATGTAGATCAAAAATTTGCAAAATTTAAATACTAGTAGTAGGATCGATCAAAAGAAGATCTTTTTTTATAAAAGTCATTCTGAATTTTAATCTTAACTCTGCATATATGATAATAGGCTGTATTAAAGAAGTGAAAGATAATGAAAATCGCGTTGGATTAACTCCATCTGGGACTGAAGAATTAATCAATGCTGGACATACTGTAATGATACAAGAATGTGCTGGAGTTGGAGCTGGATTCCATGACTTCGAATACAAGGATGCAGGAGCTATAATAGAAAAGGATGCAGGCCATATTGCTACCAACTGCGACATATTGGTAAAAGTAAAAGAACCAATAGAATCTGAATATCATCTACTTGAAAAAATGGCTGGAAAAACTATCTATACTTATTTTCATCTATCAGGTGTTAATCCCGAATTAACAGATAAATTACTGGAGTATAATGTAACAGCAATCGCTTATGAAACAGTTGAAGATAAAAATAGCAAATTGCCTCTTCTCAAACCGATGAGTGAAATAGCTGGCATTGCCGCGATACAATATGCCGCTGAACTTTCACAAATCAAACACGGAGGCAGAGGCAGAACATTGGGTGAAGTAGAGGGAGCTACAAAAACAAAAGTTATGATAGTTGGAGGCGGGGTAGTAGGAGAACTCGCTGCAAGAACAGCTGGAGGCATGGGATCTCAAGTAAAAATATTTGATATTAATCCAAAGAGAGCAGAGCAGTTGCAAAAGAACTTGGCAGAATATTTAGGTCCAAATTTGATCAAAAATGTAGAAGTGCTTATACCTAATGCTCAAAATTTTGATGTATCAGTTGAAGAAACAGATGTATTGATTGGAGCAGTGCTTGTACCAGGAACCCGAGCGCCAGAAGTTATCAATGAAAAACAAGTAAGAAGCATGAAAAATGGAGCTGTTATTATAGATATAGCTATAGATCAAGGTGGTTGCATATGGGGAGCAAAGGCAACTAAACATAGTGATCCATATTATGTAAACGAAGGGAAAATATATTCTTGCGTAGCTAATATCCCTGGACAATTTGCAAGACAATCAACGCAAGCGCTTACCACAGCGACATTTCCATATCTTTTAAATATGGCCAATGAAGGCGTTATTGAAGCTTGTTTAAAAGATCATGGCTTAATGAAAGGTATAAATACATACAAAGGCTATATTACTTATAAATCAGTAGCTAACGACTTGGATATGCAAGACAAACATTGTGATCTTGAATCTTTATTAATAAGAGAAAGAAAAGGCATAAAGACTGAAAAAGCTCTTCCACAAATGATGTGTAACATGCGCAATGTCTAACCAGAATGGTGACCCGTAGGGGAATCGAACCCCTGTTACCAGGATGAAAACCTGGCGTCCTAACCGCTAGACGAACAGGCCATACGCAAAGATTAGTATATGGATTTATTTTGTGCTGTCAACACAAAGCAAGCCATTATAAAAATCAAAGTCCTTCGGTTACTTCTTTCCTAAATATTGGCAAAACCGCTATATCAAGATCAGTCCTTGTAAACGCAATATTATCTTTTGTTGCAGCATACATCTTGAGATCTGCAGTCTCTCCTTCCAAATGAAGCATTGATTGAGCCATCAACTCTTTGTGAGTAAGTTTATAATTTTTAGAAAGTAAAGAGTCATTTTCACTCCTCAGCTGTGACAGATAATAACCAAGAACTGCATTCTGTGTTTGAAGCCTGAGATAACTGAGACTAAAAAAGAGACTCATTACAGCAACAATTACTATAACTATTCTATAGCCATTTTTTATACGCTCTGATAAACGTTTTTTACGATATATAAATTTTTCTTTATGCTTCCTTGAATAATAATCCATATAAAAAATTACAACTCTCAACGAACTTAATAATAGCGAATTACATAGACTTAACACAAGTTTTTCTTCAGAAGAATAAGTCTATTATTCAACAATATAATAATATACGTCAATGATTCCCCTACTCAATGGACTGAGTAATTCAAACGCAACCCTTGAGAGATCTAATTCATATTTATCTGAATACGGACCTCTATCATTAACAACAACTTCAACCGTTTGTCCGTTTTCCAAATTCACAACCTTAATCTTGGTACCAAAATCCAAAAATCTATGTGCAGCTGTAAATTTATTTGGATCATACGCCTCTCCTGAAGACGTATTGTTACCTTCCAAAACATCTCCATAATAAGTTGCGATTCCTCTATAAACTATTTTATTTCGATTATCTCTCAACAAAAATTTATACAACAGTTCCAATAATTCTCCTCTGGCTAAAAATTTTGATGGCTCAATATTATTTGCCAAATTTGGCCAAACAATGTCATTTTCAATAGCATATGCAGCTTCATAACTATACCAAGCATCTTTTGGAACATCATTTGCAGGATCTTTCTCCAAAGCCACAAAATCACGTAGATTATTCGCATAAAAAATCATCTTCAACGATTCAGCCAAATTAACTTCATTTTCAGGATAAAATTTATTATCTGAATAACCTTCTACTATGCCAAGATCAGTCGCCTTCAATACAAATGGCGCATACCAAGCCTCCAAATCTATATCTACATACTGCGAATCTGAACTTGCAGGTAAATTTTGGCTTATTTCGACGCCGGAAGCTGATAAAATGATTTTCAAAGCTTCAGCGCGATTTACATTTTCTTTACTACCAAAATGCCCATCTTCATAACCACTGACAACTGAGGCGTTTGTAAAATAACTTATAGCCGGATAAAATTCATTAAACTGATCGACGTCTGTATATGTCAATTCTGTATATCCTTCATAAAAAGCAAAGGTCAGCGGAACAGCAAAAAAGATAAATACGGATTTGAATATGACTGCCAACTTGAAATTCATTATTTCGGCTTAATAACAATGTGACGAAAGTGTGATTCACCTTCGCTTTCAGTACTGACATCAGGAAATTGCTCAGAAGTTAAATACAGATGAACTATTCTCCTGAAAAAAGAAGACATCGGAGGAAGAGCAATCGCTTTGCCAGTTTCTCGCATCCTATCAACAGCTTCCTGTGCTATTTTTTTTACACTTTCTTCTTGATTGGATCTATAAGCATTTACATCTAAGAATATATTAAAATTGCTAGCCCCCTTATTGATTAAGAAAATTTTCAGCACATGCTGAATTGATTTAAGATTTAATCCGGCTTTTCCAATAAGATTTTTCTGATCACTTTCAATATCGGTTTCAATATTAATAAAAAAAACCCCCTCTTTTTCTTCAACTTGAATATCTTTGATATCATAACCAAGCAACTTAAGCGTATCTGACAAAAAATGTTTTACTTTTTCTTGCATGTTTCTTTGTTAATAACAATTTGTTGTATCACTCCATAAAGTGTAGAACTCGCCCAGTATAAACCAATTCCTGAAGGCAATCCAGCAGAAAAAACCGCAATCATTACAGGAAGCACATAAAGCATAGAACTTTGCATCATTTTCATACTTTCCTGCATTACAGGCTCTGTTTTTTTAATTTCTTTCTTGGATTTTTTCTTTTTTGGTTCTTTCTTGCTTTGTTTACTTGCCATACTCAGTTTGATCTGAATAAATTGAAAAACACCAACAATGAATGGCAACACAAAAAGATTTTTTTCTGTAAGCTCAAGTAGACCAAAGAAATTGGTATTGAGCATAGAAAGATCAACATAAGAATATGAATTATAAATTAGATGCGAATGATTAACATCAAATCCACTTTTTACCGCATAAAAAACTCCGATCATAATTGGTGCCTGGATTAATATTGGCAAACAGCTTCCTAATGGATTGACTTTATGCGTTTTCCATAATTTCATTGTTTCCTGGGCAATCATTTGCTGATTGTCTTTATATTTCGCCTGAATTTCTTGCAATTTTGGTTGAATTTCCTGAAGTGCTCTTTGCGATTTCATTGCTTTATTGGTAGGTATGAGAAGTAAAGTTCTAATAATAATTGTTAGCAAAATAATAGCCATGCCAACATTTTTGCCTGGCAAATAAAAAGCAATTAGCGCTAAAGCATTATAGATAGGAGCATAAATCAAAAATCTCCAAGCTTGTGTAAAAAAAGAAGGATCTTCAAATTGAATTGTAGATGTAGATACAATATAGTCAGGACTATCGACATTTCTCCATTTCAGCTTGAGATCATAGTACCCCTTTTCCGGAAAGAGTAAATAATTAAACTGCAATAGATCAAAAGACTTTGATTCACCTGCTGTCAAAATAAAATTTTTGCTGACATCAAAATTACAATCATGTTTTGCAGCTGCATTTTTTGTTGTGACCTCAAAAACAATTTCTTCACTGCATGGCAAAATCTCGATATCATCCTTGGTATAATTATGAATGGTTATTAAAATTGGCTTGGAATCCTTGGAAACCACATAACTATCACGGCTCGCCTCAATAATCACAGTTTGCTCTTGAATTACAGGCTTTTCAGTTTTTGGCTTGACAAAACTTTGCCACAACAGTGTAAAAGCCAATGTAAGCAATATTATATTTAAGAATTCTTTACTTATTAATTTCATATTTTTGTTAATAAACAATTTAGGTCATCTTGAATTTCTTGGAAATTTGCTTTTTTCACCGAAGCCAACGGAAGGATAACAATATTAGATTGTTTTTTAAAGTCTTTATGCTCATCAAGAAATATACGAGATATTTCTGACAGCTGTCTCCTTAATTTATTTCTATCTACGGCTTTTTTGTAAATTTTGGTACTGACCAATATGCCAAAATGAGCATTGTCATTTATTTTTGATGGCTCATTATGTTGATATCTACACAACAAATACTTTCCAAATCTTTTTTCTCCTCTCCGCAAAATCTTAGGAATCCATATCCTTCCTTTTATTCTGAATTTTTTTGACAGCATTGAAAGAATATAGTCAAAACTATTGAGATCTAGAGACGGTCAAGCTATATCTTCCTCTTCTTCTTCTTGCGCAGATTACATTTCTACCATCTTTTGTAGCCATACGATGAAGAAAACCGTGTCTTCTAAGCCTCCTACGTTGTCGAAGTTTACTTAACATCCTCTATTTTTAGATTTAAAGCCTGATGAGTATATGAAAAACTTGAAAAGATGTCAAACCAAAAAAATGTAATTGCTCACTGCTATTTCTCATTCCCGTGTCATTCCCGACCTGATCGGGAATCTAGTCAGGTAAACTTGTTTGTATTTCAGCTTGAAATAATGTATCAAGGCTATCGCAACATAATTAGCAATTCCTGGATCCCCGCCTTCCTGCCCGAGTACATTCAGGCGGGCGCGAGGATGACAAACAATAAAGTTAATTAAGTTACAAAAGCGGTGAGCAGTTACGAAAAAATCAGTCAAAAAATTAGTCGCCGTCATACTGAAACAATGCAAAATCAAATACAGGCAAGAAATCAGCACGACTATATTCTACATCTAGACTTTGCTTAACATTGTCGGCATATCCATCTACAGATATAAGTGTGTCTTCACATGCGAATTTAACACTCGCATCATTGCTTTTGATTCTAAATTTAACGACATTGCATTCCGGACTGCTACATGTAGAAGATTGTTTTGCCAAGTCAATAACATTTTGAATTATCAAATAATTACTGACATGATCTTCCAAAAATGTCTCAATTGGATAACTTGGATAGAATATATATTTAGTATCTTGATCTATATCAAGATAAGATTCAGGCTCATAAAATTGCGCTGAAGAATAATTTTCTTGAGATGTACCAAAAACAGTTGGACTACTTTCCGTCACTTTGCCTTCCGATAACGGTATATAACTTTGCATCGATTCACTTATTTTACTTGAATTTTTTTGAATACCAAGAATACTCCACTTAATTACATCACCACTACTAGGTAAATAAACAGCCTCATCTTCAGGCCTGTCAACAAAAAATTCAACAACAAAATCTTGCAAATCAATTTGACCATCATTCTCTGAAGCCAAAAAAAGTGGTAATTTAAAAGATTCTTGAACCTGAAGTTCATACCATCCATTGTCTTGTTCGTCTTGGATGCAAGGAAGAGTTGACGATTGTCCTTTTATAACAGTCAAATAATCCTTCACCGAATCGGAATTCAAATCAATTGACTCTGATTTTTCATAACCAGGTAAATTGGTTTTAATGTTATATAAATCATTTTCTATAGCAGCTTGAGCTGAATAATATGCCTGCTGAGCTTGACCATAATCATATTGTACTCTTATTTGGCGAAAGATAGTCTGGCTTGCAGAAAGCCCTAATATCAATAAAACAGAACTTAATATCACTGATACCAGCATTGCATTTGCCGACTTGTGGAATTTTGAATTAATGATTTAAAATTTAGAATTTAGAATTACCATAATATCTCGTAGAAATAGTAGTTTTTATTGGAATTTTAATTTCTTGTCTTATTTGTCCACCGGATTCAAATTCAAAATCTATCATTACCTGTGGCTGGTATTTCAATCCTTTTTTATCAGAATAAGGATCAAGATTCGGACTGATTTGAAAAATCCCCTTTGATACAGTCAATTTATCAGAGCTTAAATCTTGAAAACCTGAAGATTGATCATCAAGATCTTCAAATCCACTCGCTGAGATCCATATATCATTTTGTTTTTGCTGTTTAAATATTTGAATTTTTGAATCTTTCACTCGGAAAAAAGTTCTAGTCTGCTTGTCAGGACTGAGTAATACCAAATAAGTACTACTGAGAACACCATCAGAATCCAAATTCTCTGCAGATAATTCAACCTCACTACAAATACTTTCATTGCCACTATAACAATCAAAATCGATACTTGAGACTCTAATCTCGTCAATAATCTTATCCATAATGAATATGACATCAGCATTCATCTCCTGACTTAATTGTGAATCCCTGAGAGTTCTACTAATAAAAAGATAACTTGAAGATACAACTGCAATAAAAATCGAGAAAACAGTCATGGCAACCACTAATTCTATTAGAGTAAAAGCAACTTTATTAAATTTTGATTTTTTTAGTTCCAATCTGTAAAATTAGTAAACAAAGAAGTACTCTGTTGTCTTCCATGATAGCTCCAATTGACTACAGTTTGCACATATACTTTTTGATAATAACCTTCGTCATTTGCAATCAAAGGTTTTATAAAAATATATCTATCAAATTTAGTATCCTTAATTTTGAGATTATCATTTTCAATATCAACTTTTTTTAAAGTCCATGGACCTTTTGTATCTGAAATGAAATCAACATGTTTTATGACATAATAAGCACCTTCTGCCGGTATTTTTTCAAAACTTTCTTCCCAAAGCTGTCCATTTTTCCCTAACCAAAAATAATTTTGTAATTTATTACTGTCACGAATTCCTCTTATTGCTTCCAAAGCTTCTATAGCAAAATACTGGGCTTGTAAATTTTCAACGTTTCTTTGATTTATCCTAACACCATGAATAGTAAGAGTCGTAACCGCCAAGATCACAATTACCATCATCGAAAGACTCATCAGAACTTCAATCATAGTAAAAGCAGCTTTTTTTTTGTATATCGTACTTCGTATTTCGTATTTCATATTATTAACAGAAAACACTTTACGGAATTTCAAATTTCTTTATATTATACACTAATTCGCCACTTAACTTCAATTTCTTTCTCTATTTTACCGTGAACACTAAAACCTGATGCTTTTTTGTGCCCCCCTCCACCAAAAACAGAACTCAACTGTGACAAATCAATGTCATCTCTTTGTGTTCGAACAGATGCTTTGACTTTACCTTCGTTTTCTGTAAGCAACATGCAAAATTTGCTGTCTTTTATCATGTTTAAATAGTCAATCGCTCCCGATAAATGCTCTCTTGTGGCATCACAGCTGCTAATATCTTCATCTGTCACAGCTGAAATAACTATATTTTTATCATTGATACGCGCTCTATTCCAGATTATACCCCATAATTTAAGTTGCTCAAAAGGTTTTGTCTTATAGAGATTTTTTACAATCGTTTGAAAATCCGCTCCAAGTTCAAGTAAATGAGCTGCGATGTCAAGATTTTCCGAGCTAACATTTGAATGCATAAAAGCTCCCGTATCATAATAAAGACCTGTCATCAATGCTGTTGCAATTTCTTTATCTATCTCATAACCGGCGAACGAAAAGAAACGATATAAGATTTCACATGTAGCTGCGTATCTTGTCTCAACAATATTAAGTTCTCCGAAATGATTATTTGTAGCATGATGATCTATATTCACAAATGGAATCTTGGATTTTTGAATAAATTCAAGCTTATCCTCAAATCTTACCTGCCCCAAAGATCCACAATCAATAGTTATAAAAAGATCCACAGATTCAATATCAAAATCTTGAACAAAGAAAGCTGTTGCAGTCAGGAAATTCAAAATTTTTGGTGGTTTATCAATGCAAGCACTTATAACTTTGATAGCTTTTTTTTCTAAAACTGTACGCATGGCAATATTAGCGCCTATACTGTCTGCATCAGGACTCAGATGTGAAACAAGTACAACATTTTTTGCCCTATCTATCAAAGATATTAATTTTCGCATCGAAGATTCATCAAGGAGGCTCATAACTTTTGAAATTGGCTAAAAAGATAAAAAGCTCAAGTTTTTTATTTTATAGATTTTCAAATAAAGTAGATATCCAATTCTTTGCTATTCATGCAAAATATCGACAAAATTGATGGATTTTTTATTTAAATATTCTAAAATAGCATTTTTCAAAGTCAACAAAGAAAGACAAGCGCATTTGCTTCTGCGAGCTGAAATTGGAACTCCAAGCATTTCATAAATGTCATCTTTTGTTAAAGCTAAAATTTCATCAAGCGTCATAGTTTTCGCTTCATCCAAAAGTATAGACATGGCTGATTGACTAATAGCACAACCTTCTCCACTCCACGCTATTTTTTTTAAAACTGCATCCTCAATTTTCAAATCAAGTTGAAGAATATCACCACAACTATGATTAGCTTCTTTTCGACTAACAGATACGCTACTACCCTCCAAATGCCCTTTGAATTTTGGATTTTTGTAGTGATCCATTATGTTTTGCGCGTAGATATCCATTTTTTCAATTATTTATAAACCAATCTTAAATCTCCTTCTTAGCAATCAACAATTCTTCCCTTAGAGAAGTCACAAAAGGTAATTGAACATTCCTAACCTGAGATAAAACAATAGATTTAATAAATCTTCAAAAAATCTTCCACAGAACAATTTATTTGTTTTAAAATTGCTTTAAATGTGCCTATTCTAAGTGGGCGATTATGAATTGGCACTACTGTTCTTCTGCCGTCTTTATGCTTAAAAACAGTATGACTGCCCTTGCCTACTCTGGAAACAAAGCCAAGCTTATGTAAAACTTTTATAAGATTTTTCGTCTTAATTTCTTGAATTTTCGGCATAATTAAACTGCTAATTTCAAAGTTGATGGTATATAAATTTGCGTTGTAGTAACAATATCTTGCTCTGGATGATCAATTGGAATTGACATCCCATCTTCAGCTAAACTTTCTATATAAATTTCTATAGCTTCTTTTAAATTTTCTATAGCTTCTTCTATACTATCTCCATCATCAGCCACGCCCAACGTAGGACAAAAAGCCGTATACCCCTTCTTGCCAGTACCAGTTTCGACATCTGGAGTAACTATGATTCTATAATTTAATAATTTTGTTTGCATCGAGCTTAATTAAAAAAACCTTAACACTTTTTCCATCTCATCCGTTTTTGTGATTCTAATTTGTGGATACGCCATACAAGTGTATTTAATACATTTGATAACCTCAATATAACAAATAAGACACTTTATTGCAATGTTTAGTCTTTGATTTCAATGAAAATACCTCCAACACTTCTCCATGGCTCCTAAAAACTTCTCAATTTCTTCTTTTGTATTATAAATATAAGGCGATACTCTGCTAACAGCAATTAACCCGAAATGATTCATCAGTGGTTGCGCGCAATGATGACCAGTTCTGATCGCAATCCCCTCATTATTGAGAAAATCTCCAACATCATGCGGATGCACATTCTCGATTTCAAAAGAAACAACTCCAATCCTATCTTTCATATCTTTTGGTCCAACAATTTTCACAAATTTCATCTTTTGCATCTCTTGCAACAAAAATTTAGTTAGTCGTTTTTCTTTTTCCTTTATCTCCCGAAGGGATCCCATTGGGACTTTTCCTTTATCCTCCAAATAACCAATCGCCACTGCCAACCCAACCGCGCCAGCCACATTTGGCGTTCCTGCTTCGAATTTATTTGGTAAATATGCCGGCGTGAAATGATCTTCAAAAACTTCCTGAATCATATCTCCACCTCCCAAAAAAGGCTGTAATTTTTCCAGCAGATCTCTTTTCCCATACAAAATACCAATTCCCATCGGACCCATCATTTTGTGTCCAGAAAAAGCTAAGAAATCAACGTCTAAATTCTGAACATCAATCTTAATATGAGGAGCAGCCTGACATGCATCGACACAAAGCAAAGCTCCTACGTCATGTGCTTTTTTTACAATTTCTTTGATTGGATTAATTGTTCCGAGAACATTTGAAATATACGTCAAAGATACAATTTTGGTTTTTGCTGAAAGTTTTTTCTCAAAATCTTCCATATCAAGTCTGCCATCTTCTGTAACATTTACAAATTTTATCTTCAATCCAAACCTTTCTTTCATCATAAGCCAAGGTACTATATTGGAATGATGTTCCATTTTGGTTAGCAAGATTTCATCCCCAACCTTCAAAGTCTCACAAACCGTTCTTGCGACTAAATTCAAACTTTCAGTGGCATTTTTTGTGAAAATACATTCAAAAGGAAATTTTGCATTTATAAATTGTTGTACTTTTTTCCTTGAAGCTTCGTAAGCGAGAGTTGATTTCTCACCTAGCAGATGAGCTCCACGATTAACATTGGCATTTGAAGTCAGATAATAATCATTCATGGCATCCAAAACTGATTTTGGTTTCTGACTTGTTGCAGCATTATCAAGATAAATTAAATCTTTGCCATCAATTTGAGTGGATAGAATTGGGAAGTCTTGGCGAATTTTTGTTAGATTAAACATATTTTAAAATCCAAATACTTTATAAAAATTCACAGCTATATTTTTCAAGACACTATTCGGTAAAAATCCTATTTCTCCCAAAACTATTTTTTTATCAAGAGTGGCTATCTTAGCACAACAAATAACTGAATCACTCATAAGACCAGATAATATCTAAATCTTTATGTCCTGTATTTGAAATAATCAAAGCTGGTCTTACTTTTGAAGAGCTTAAATCTGTAAATGGGAACTTAACTAAAACTATCTTACCAAATTCATACATATTTTTTCTTAATATTATTTAAAGAGTATAAATCCGGTTCATCTTCAAGAAATTTAAAACTATCAGATTGAGCATTTATTTCTGTCATTGGAATATCAGTAAAATCAATAATAGTTTTCAAATCCTCCTCATCATGTTCAGTCTCTAAATTCACATTATACTTACGTTCACCGCTTGATCTGTGACAGAAGATAAATTTGACCTTAAATCTTTTATCGAAATCGTATTCATAAATTATACTTTAAGTGTACATTTGAAGTGTATATTAAGAAAGTTCATAAATCAACAAAAACTATTCCTCAACATCCAAATCCCATTTTGCTGGATTTTCTAGAATTTCATTAATGTATAAAACTTAAAATTGCTTCTTCCTGTTCTCTCCTCAAAGGTTCAAAATCAGCATATTTCAAAATACTTAATTCTTCAAATTCTTTTCTTCTATTTATATCTTTATCATAAATCTGATCATACTTTGTATTTTATCATTTTACTCGCGCTTTTAAAAGTCTTTTCAGCACATATTCATAATTTTAGCTTCAATCTCCTTTTCAACTGTGCAGAAATATCCTTCAAAAATTTTATCTTTTCTATAAACATTCGCCAAAAAAGAATCGATAATGAGCCTTGATGAAAGATTTTTATCAAGACCTCTAGATTCAAGGTAGAATAAATCATTTTCGTTTATTTTTGCAACTGAAGCATTATGAGACGCTCGTGTATTATCCGTATTAATTTTTAACACTGGCAAATTGCGTATAGTTGCTTTTTTGCTTAGAAGAAGTCCTTTTTCAGAAAGTTTCGCATCAGAATTTATAGCATTTTGATCGATTTCTATAACTCCATCCACAGTGACGTTAGCACTATCCAAAGCAACCCCTCTGACGATTGTTTCGCCACAACAATCACGCCCTACAAACTCACTTTTTATTTGAAAATCAAAATCCTGAGTCCGGTTCGCAAAATAAATCGCATAAATATTCGCCTTTGCATTATTGCCAATAACAGTATGAAAATTGATTTTAGCCACAGTTGCCCCAAAATAAACCTGAGTAATTTGAAAAAAGGCATTATCCGTCACAAAAACTTTAGTGTTCAAATCTAATTTCCCAACAAAATTTCTGTCATATACACACAAAATATGAACTTTTGCGTTTGACGCTATAGAAATTTCCGTTAAAGGACTTTGCAGTGGATTCCAGATCATAGAAAGCTCAATTCCATCTTGAATTTCAAGTTTTTGAAAATCGTTTCCAAGACTGAGTAACTGCTGATTGTTATCAATTATTAACGTCCTCACCATGAACTAAAAACTAAAAACTAAAAACTAACGCGTCTCCATCTCCATTTCAATCAATTTATTCATCTCAACCGCGTATTCAAGCGGCAATTCTTTCACGATATCACTAACAAAACCATTTACCATAATGCCCATAGCTTCATCTTCTTTTAATCCCCTCGACGTTAAATAAAATAAATCCTCTTCATTTATCTTGCCGGCACTTGCTTCGTGAGCGACACTAACATCATCATTCTTCACAACTATATCTGGAATCGTATCAGAAAAAGAAATATCATCCAGCATAAGCGCATCACACTTAACACTTGAAATTGCGTCTTGCGCACTTTTGTTAATATGAACCATACCTCTATAGATTGACCTGCCACCACTTTTACTCAAACTTTTCATAACAACATTACTTTTGGTATGTTTACCAATATGAATTACTTTTGCACCTGTATCTTGCTGTTGTCCTTTGTTTGCAAAAGCTATTCCAAGATGATTACAGCTACCATAATCCCCTTTCAAAATACTACATGGATATAGCATTGTAACAGCTGACCCCATATTCCCGCCTACCCATTCCATATGACCGCCTTGTTCTACTATTGATCTTTTTGTATTTAAATTATATGTATCCTTACTCCAATTTTCTACGCTTGAATACCTGGCATTAGCATTTTTACCAACAAAAACCTCTACACATCCTGCATGAATAGACCTGTTGCCATATTTTGGTGCGCTACAGCCTTCTATATAATGCACAACCGCATCTTCTTCCACAATAATTAAAGTATGTTCAAACTGCCCCATCGATGGAGCGTTCATACGAAAATAAGCTTGTACCGGAGCGGTTAATTTCACTCCTTTTGGCACATAGAGGAAAGTTCCACCACTCCATACGGCAAAATGCAAAGCGGAAAATTTATGATCGGCAATTGGCACAGATTTTGAAAAGTATTTTTTTACTAATTCAGGATGTTTTTTCACCGCCACATCCATATCTTCGAACAAAACACCTTGTTTACTCCATTGCTCTTTCAAAGAATGATAAACCATTTCAGATTCATATTGCGCACCGGCTCCGGCAAGCATCTTGCGTTCAGCTTCAGGGATTCCAAGACGTTCAAAAGTATTTTTAATATCATCCGGCACATCGTCCCAATTATTTGTTTGAAGAGTACCCGGCCTTGCATAATAAGTAATTTTTTCAAAATCAAGATCACTAATATCAGGTCCAAAATTTGGCATTGATTTTGCGTAAAAAATTTTCAACGCTTCTTTTCGTAAATCTCTCATCCACTTGGGCTCATCTTTGTCATCAGAAATTTTTTCAATAAGAGTTTGATTCAATCCTTTGACTGTGTTTCGCAAATAATCAGTCTGATTTTTACTATCAAAAATTTCACGATTCAAATTTTCAAAAATAGGTTTTTTTTCTTTTACATCCATACATTAAAGACTATTAGTTAGCCACTTATAGTTTATGACTACTTATAGTTAAGTCAAGTTAGAATTTCATGTTTACAAAAATTTATATCCTGTATATCATATTTAATGAAATACAAAAACATTAATAATGTTACATTATTTTTATGAATATAGCGAGACTATCCAAAAGCGGTCAAATATATATGCCAAAAGAGTTTAGAGATAAATTTCCGGACCTTTGTCTGTTTGAAATAGAAATAGAAAACGACGAAATAAGATATAAACCTTTTCGAAAAGAAGAAATAGGATATTACAAGCTAGGAGAGAAAAAATATACATATAAAGATTTTTTAAAAAAAGCTCATTTTAGCTCAAAAAACAAAAAAGAAGAAAATTTAAGTTCTAAAATAGATGAAATCCTATATGGAACATAAAAAATATCTTATTGATTCCAATATCATCATAGCCTTTTTTAGAAAAGAAGAATTAGACTATAAAAAAGCCAATGATTTGTTATTTAGTTTTGATTCTTTTGCAATTACTGAACATGTATTATTTGAAATTGCCACAATCTTATTGTTAAAAGAAGGAAAAGAAATCTCAAAATTATTTATTCAATTTTTAAAAAGCTGTGAAAAAATCAACATCCTTAAACTAACCGAAAAAGAATTCTGTCAAATAATAAATTGTTACCCTTATAAAAATTCAAAACTTTCAATGACGGACTTTTCTTTACTGCTTTTAGCAAAAAAAAGAGATTTCGAACTTATAAGTTTTGACAAAGAATTGATGAAGGCTTATCAGAATTTCTAAAATCGATCATAGCCTTCTTTTTCCAATTTTTCTGCAAATTCTTGCCCTCCTGATTTCACAACCCTTCCATCCTTGAAAACATGTACGAAATCAGGCTGGATATATTCCAAAATTCTTTGATAATGAGTTACAAGAAGTAGTGACATTGTTTTTGTTTTCAAAACATTAATACCTTCACAAACAGTTTTCAAAGCATCCACATCAAGACCTGAATCTATTTCATCAAGCATACATAACTTCGGTGTAAGCATAGCCATTTGAAGAATTTCCATTTTCTTCTTTTCACCGCCTGAGAATCCTTCATTTAAGTTTCTGTAAATAAATTTCCTTTCTATTTTTAGATCTTTTAATTTTTCACTTAATAATTTCTGAAATTTGAAAACAGATAAAGCTTCAAAGTTTTTATCTATTTGTTGCTGATGATTATTATAAATAGTTCTAAGGTATGTACCAACCTGTATACTTATTTCTCTTGGATGCTGAAAAGACAGAAAAAGCCCTGCATTTGCCCTCGAAGGTGTATCCATTTCAAACAAATTTTCACCTTTGAACAAAATATCACCAGAAATCATTTTGTATTTTGGGTGACCCATGAGGGTCATAGTCAAAGTACTTTTACCAGAACCGTTAGGTCCCATAATCACATGAATTTCTCCTTCTTTAATTTCAAGATTAACTCCTTTTAAAATGTCTTTATCTTCAACACTGACATGAAGATCCGTGATTGTAAGCAGCGATGTCATAGTAACCAAGGATAAAGGATAAGGGATAAAGGATAAGGGATAAAGGATAGAAGTTAAACTTTTTCCTTTATCTTTTTTCCTTTCAAGTTCAAGAAAGCATTTCTTCAAGATTTTTGCTCTCAGCATATTTCACAAAGTCATCTTGCACCTTGCGCCAAAGATTTTTACTAACACAAAAAGCCTCGCTTTGACAACTTGGCTTTCCGGATAAACAAGGAACAAAAGAAATTTCACCTTCAAAAGCTCTTATAACATCAGCAATAGAAATTTTATTTAATTTTTTCCTAAGCCTATGTCCACCACCCTTTCCTTCTTTACTTTCAATAATTCCAGCCTCTTTCATGGGCAAAACAAGCTGAGCCAAATAATTCGCAGATAGATTTTTACTTTCAGCAATTTCACTCAATGACACAAATATGCCATCATTTGCTTTTGCAAGATCAGCAATGATAATAATTCCATAATCGACTTTTGACGAAACTCCAAGCATTTTTTTAAAAAACTATTAGTTGACAGCTAAGAGTTTAATGAGAGAAAAAAAATTAGTCAATAAAAAAATTGACTAAAAATAAAATACATGGTTTACTTTAGATAATTAATTAATTAATTAATTTTGTAATTATGGACAGACAGCAGATATGGCCAGGAGGAGGAGGAAGCGCAAAAGGAATCTCCCGGAACGAGACAGTCGCTACACCGGAAAACCTCAAACCAGAGACAAAGAATCCTATTCAAGCCCAATTACCACCCCCAGAATTTCCGCCCAAAGTATCTGCCACAATGAATGATAACAGATCGTCGCTGCATTTAGACCTGAGCAAGCATACTACGTGGTAATCTTTTCATCTCAGAAAATTTAACTCATTAGTCAATAAAAAAATTGACTAAAAATAAAATACATGGTTTACTTTAGATAGTTAACTAACTTTAATATTATGGTTCAAAATATGTTGCCTCTTGGAAGTTCAAGTGGCTGTCCGCGCAATCAAGAAGATAGTAGCACACATAAAGTTCCTGAGATGGGGATGAATTCTCCATACCAACCAGATAGTTCGATCGGAAAGATAACCGCAGGCAAAAGAATAGAATTAGATGGAAAATTTAAAATGTTGTCACAAAAAGCCTTAAATATGGACGGACATGTGCTGGGATAATCTTTTCATCTCAAAAGATTTCAAGCCAAAAAGCAACTGCTCACCGCTATTTGCATTCTTGATTGTCATTCCAGGTCTGATCTGGAATCCAGTAGGGTAAACTTGTTTGTGTTTCAAATAAACAATGTTTCAAGGCTATCGCAACATAATGAGCAGTTACACCAAAAAAGTTTTACATCCAAAAAAAATTGAATATTATATTACCTAAGTCTGATTAATAAAACAATAAAATAAAAAATAAAATGGAAATCAGAAATATTGCTATAATAGCTCACGTAGATCATGGCAAGACAACATTGGTAGATAGTTTACTGAAGGCTGGCGGAGCTTTTGAGGAGTATCAACATATAGAAGAAAGAGTGATGGATTCAAACGATCAGGAAAAAGAAAGAGGCATTACAATATACGCAAAAAATGCTTCAATCACATACAAAGGTACAAAGATAAACATAGTAGATACGCCAGGACATGCTGATTTCGGCTCCGAAGTTGAACGTGTACTTAGAACTGTTGATGGCGTATTGCTAGTTGTTGACGCGTTCGAAGGACCAATGCCTCAAACAAAATTCGTACTCAAAAAATCACTCGAACTTGGTTTGAAAGTCTTGGTCGTCATAAACAAAATTGATAAACCGATGGCAAGACCCGATACTGTTGTAGATTTGGTATTTGATCTTTTTGCGACACTTGGAGCAACTGATGAACAATTGGATTTTCCTTATATTTATGCAATTGCCAGAGAAGGTATCGCTGTAAGACAATTAAACGATGAAAGAAAAGATATTAGTCCGTTACTTGATTTTGTACTTGAACATATTAAAGCGGCAGAAATCGATACCGAAAAACCATTCCGTATGCAACCGGCAACTCTTGCTTACAGTAGTTTTCTGGGTCGTATGGCTGTTGGAAGAGTATATCAAGGAAAAATCAGCGCTCTCAAAAACGTATTTATCATCGATCAAAATGGCAACAAAAGAACTGCAAAAATTTCAAAAGTATTCACATTCAAAGGAATCGAAAGAGTGGAAGTAGATGAAGTCTCAGCAGGTGATATAGTCGCAATTGCCGGTATACCGGATATATATGTTGGAGAGACTATCACTGACGATGAAAACTGTGAACCCTTGCCAGCCATCAGAGTAGATCCTCCATCACTTGCAATGGAATTTATGGTAAACAATTCTCCTTTTGCAGGCAGAGAAGGTAAATTCGTAACAAGCAGACATATAATTGCAAGACTTGAAAAAGAATTGGAAACAAACGTTGGGCTAAAAATGGAATCAGTGCCAAACAGTGACGCTACAAAAGTTTATGGCAGAGGAGAAATGCATTTGGCGGTACTTATCGAAGGCATGAGAAGGGAAGGTTTTGAATTACAAGCCTCCCAGCCTCAAGTAATCATGCAAGAAATAGATGGAGTCAAGCAGGAACCTATAGAATTTGCAGTTATAAATGTTCCTGATGAAATGTCTGGCAAAATAATTGAAGCGATATCCAACAGAAAGGGAATAATGAAAAATATGAAATCTGAAAATGGACATACAACATTGGAATTTGAAGTTCCTACAAGAGGTTTACTTGGCTTTAGATCTACTTTTATCTTACTTACAAAAGGTGAAGGAACTCTATATCATGCGTTTGACCATTTTGCGCCATATCTTGGCAAAATTGAAAAGAGAAGTGTTGGATCAATGATATCCGGCGAAGGTGGCACTTCAATGGCTTATTCTATTTGGAAGCTACAAGACAGAGGTCCTTTTTTCATTAGTTCCGGTGTAGAAGTTTACGAAGGAATGATAGTTGGCGAACACAATCAGGGTTCTGACCTTATGGTAAACGTCACTAAAAACAAAAAATTCAGCAATGTTCGTTCTTCAGGCACAGACGAAGCCTTGACACTCACTCCACCCATTGAAATCACACTTGAAAAAGCTATTGAATATATAAAAGATGATGAATACGTAGAAGTTACTCCAAAAAATATTCGACTGAGGAAAAAATACCTCACAGAAGTCGAAAGAAAAAGAAATGAGAGGAGTTAAAAAACTAATTCCATTTGAAGTTTTATTTTTGCAACAATATCATACGGCAAATGAGATAGTTCTTTTGTAAGTCTTATCTTATCAATAGTGCGAAGTTGATATAATAAAATTACGCTATCCATATTTAGATATGAGATTTGTTTGTTCAGAAAGTAAGTGGTCAAATAATCCTTAGCTTTTAAATTTGAAGTTATTGGAGCTATTATTACAGTATTGAGATTTTTATTTAAAAAATTATTCTGCACTATAAGTACAGGTCGCAATCCTGCTTGCTCATGACCCTTGACCGGATTTAAGTCTGCAAGATAAATATCACCTTGATTTATATGTTTCATGGATAGGATTATTTAGCTTGTATCAATAGCCAGTCATCTTCAGTAGGCAAATCATCAAATTTAATTTCAGATAAAGCTTTTGCATCTTTTTCTAATCTTTCTTCCAAAAATATTCTCAAAGCCATTTCAACAATACTACTTTTACTTTTTTTCTCTTTTGAAACAATAAAGTCTAAAAGATCATTTATCTCAGGCATTATCGTAACAGAGATGCGATATTTTGATGCAATTTGTATCATATAAAATGCTATTACTAATCTTACATTATAAATAGTAATACAAAATACACAAAATTACAATTAAATTCTTTCCAAAATCTGAAAACTGTCTATCAAGCCGTCACAGATAAAATCTTCAAGTAAACTGTAATCCTCATCTAATTGGGCTTTTTGAAGATATTTATAATATAAATATTTATTTTCCTGTTTAATTAATACCGGAGGCAAATTAGATTTTATAAACATCGCATGAAGAATAAGTCTACCTATTCTTCCATTGCCATCAGAGAAAGGATGAATTTTTTCAAAAAAAGCGTGAACCTTAGTAGCCAAAGAAATAATATCTTCTTTTGAATTTGCAATTAAACTGACCAAATCTTCAATTAATTTAGGAATTTTGCAACAATTCGCGGTTGGCACAAAAGATCCAACTATTCTAACTGCGTGATTTCTATAGCAACCAGAATCGTCTCTGATTGAATTCATCAAAATACTATGAAGCTTCAATATCAGATTTTCATCAATTTTGCTATCTTCTTGATTTATATAATTTAAAAAATAAGCAAAAGCAGTTTGATGATTCTTGACTTCCAACTGTTCAATCAATGTTTTACTTGGCAAAACTTTATTTTCAAAAAGAACAGAAGCTGTTTCGTCTTCACTCAATGTACTCCCTTCAATTTTATTGCTATTATAAGTTAACGTTAAAAGATACTGATTATAAATATCAGGAGAACCCAAAATGATTTTTAAAATATTTTTATGTTTCTTTAGTTTCATAAAAATAAATCCTTTTTTTGCAGATAAAATATCTTCAGTAATAATTTTCTGACCAGTATATTTAAGATATAGTTCATCAATTAAAATGATTTTTTTGTTGTGAGGAATCGATCTCTCATTTATCCAACTGTTCAAAGTCACAAAAGACACAGCAAATAAAAGTGCAAGCTTTTCTTGGCTTAAATTTGCAACTTTCAAAAGAAATTTTAATTTATCAGATATTTTCATGCCTCTATTGTATCAAAACTTTATAAAGTTTGCAAAAATATCAAAACTTTATAAAGTTTTACACTTTCATCCTTTGAACATAATTAAATGCAGCATAGGCGGCTTTGCATCCTTCAGCCGCACCAACTACTCCTTGATCCCACTTGTCTTCTCCTTGCCATGCCGTAATATCTCCGGCAGCAAAAATACCGGGGACATTTGTCTGAGAAATGACATCTATCAAAATTCTCCCCACTCTATCCGTATTAAGACCTAATGATTTGAAAGCCTCAGTTCTAGGTTCGCGTCCAATTTCCACAAAAACCCCTTCAAGTTCAATAATTTTTCCATTTTTTAATTTCACTCCTTTGACAAAATACTCATCTCCAAAGATTTCTTCTATCTCACTATAAGGCTTCACTTCTATATTAGCTGTAGCTTCCATCCTCTTCAAATTTATCGGCTCCGGATGAGGCTTGTCACGCCTACATAATAAATAAACATGTTTGGCATGTTGAGCAAGAAATAAAGACTCTTTGACGGCACTATCGCCTGCTCCAACTATAGCCACAATTTTGTTTTTAAAAAGCGCTCCATCGCAAGTTGCGCAATAAGAAACTCCTTTATTTTGGTATTCAGTTTCACCTTTCACATTTAAATATTTATGACCAGTGCCAGTTGATATCACTACAGTTTTTGCAAAATATATTTCTTTTTTTGTAAAAAGTTTAAATAAATCAGCCTCCTTTTGAACATCTAGTATTTTTTTGTTGACAAATTGTGCTCCAAAAGCCAAAGCATGTTCAAAGAACTTAGATCCAAGATCTGGACCTGAAATGCTTTTATATCCAGGATAATTTTCAACTGAATGTGTTTGAGTAATTGTGCCACCAGGAAGTTCAGCAAAAATTCCAACACTCATATCAAAACGAGAAGCATAAACAGCGCATCCGCAACCTGCCATTCCAGCACCAATAATAGCAAGATCAAATATTTTTTCGTTAATTTTTAATTCGTCTGACATGGGAAATCAAGAAATGAAATAATAACTAAGCTGCGGCCGCATATTTGCTGTCATTTCCAGACATTCTTTTTAACATATTGAAGCTGTTACAGCGAACGTAATCTTTCCGAGACACTGCAACCTGAGCACAAAGTTCCTTATATAATCCTTCAGAAGGCTCTGCAATGCCAAACACATCAAAAACTCGACTTGTTATTGTGTCATTTGCTGGCTCGACGAAATCACCTATCATAGTATCTCTGACGGAAGCTTTTCTCAAATCTAATTCTTGCCCGTCACCATCAACCATTCTGGCATCAAAATTTCTCGCATCATGAGACTCTGCACTCGCCTCTATCTCATTACCAAAACCTTTGCATGCTTCTTCTTTTCTAGACTGCTCATCTTCCCACATATTTCCTTCTGTCAAAACATCAGCTCTAGAAATTGTAGTTACATTCTCTTCTATGTACTCTTCGATTAGCGGATCAGCATCCAAACCTGCGCTAGTACAATCCTTAACTCGCTCATCAAAAATACCTAATTCTTCGACATCCACTTCTTCACCTACGGCATCTTTTATTGAATTTCCTAATTCCACTTCTCCTGTAGATTCCTGCCTAGCCTGAATTGAATTAGCCGTTTCTTCCATAAGAAAACTTTCCTGAACTTCCACAGAATGCGAATCGTAATATTCTCTAATTTTTGCATCAATCAGCAAAGCAAGCCCCAATCCATCGATCGCCAAATCCTTTTCAAGTGCGCTTTCTTTGTCTGATTTTGATTTTTCTGTTGGCTTAATTTTCTGTTTTTTATCGTTATTTGCATCAATTTCCTTTTTGATAAAAACTATTTGCTCCTGCATTGTTTCAAAACTTTCAAGCTTTTGAAAATCAAATAAAAATTCTCTTTTTTTAGCTTCTTCGAACTTTGATTGCGATAAAATTTCTCTAAATCTATACTCTAAATCTTTATATTCATCATTTACTTCTTCCAAAATATCCTCCCTTGTCATTTCACAACGCCTAAGCTCATAAAATTTATTGAATCTATCAAAAACTGCCGGCGAATTTCTGGCAATCATATCAAGCTTGCGGAACCATGTACTGTCTTTTTCTAAATATTTTTTGTTATTTTTTTGCAGATTCTCAAATTGATCAACCTTATCTTCAAGACTTGATCTCTCAAAATCCGCTTCCCAAGCTTCTCTAGCGTCATCATCCAAGATACAAGAATCCAAAACTTGTAAGAATCTAGACTTTAACTCTTTTTCGTATTTAGCTGACGCAAGTTCAAAAACTTTTTCATTTTTATCAGCATCCCAAACAGTTGATTTCTGCATTGATTCAAAGACTTCAATCAATCTACCATCATCACATTCAGCCCATTTTGCAGTTATCTTCGCATACCAAATTTTGTACGCAGGGGCTTTTTGCGTCAAAGCATCCAGCAAAAAATCTTTTGCCATCACCAATGTGGCATTTTTTTCTTCGAAATCAACAACATTATCACCAAGCATAGCCTCAAATTGACGCATAAATTCATCATATTTTTTGGCATCAAGTGCCACAGTTATATCAAACGTAGTAACTAATAGCTCTTTATATTTTGCAACTAAATAAGTTCTGATCTCATTACAAAAAATTCCCCTTCCGTCCATCTGCATAGAAGGAGGTTTAGATTCCTCTGCGCGAGCCTTACATTGATAAACTTCCACTATGCTTGGATCAATTTTTCGCCAATAAAGTTCTTTTTCCATTCTTTTTTGCTGTTCAGGAATTATCGTGTCTTCAAGCATTTTCGTAGCAGCATCAATTTCATGAATATGCTTGGCATCTCCAACGTACTCCATAATATCAAAAACCTGTTTGCGTGTAAATAAATTACAGTCAAGCACTTTTTTACCGTAATTTATTGCTTTAGATATAAGTTGAGCTAATTTTTCAAATTCACTTTGCCCTTCAACTGATTTCACAAGATCGGCTAAAGTTTTTTTATTATGAAACGTCAAAACTCCGGTAAGTTCAATTTTTCTTAGGACTTCCTCTTTTTGACTTTTTAAAACTTCTAAAAGCTGCGAATTTTGATCTAAATTCGCTAAATTATTTGAGAAAAAATTCAAGGAAGGGCTTTCAAAGGAATCACACTCCTGTATTGTATTTGCAAAGGCATATACCAATTTTCTTTCTCGAAATTTCATTTATTTTTTTATATAAAAATAACAAGCATGTTTATAGCAGTAATTGTAGCAAATACAAATTATTTTTATTGACATTGAAACTATAGATTCTGAAATAATAAAATTTTCAAAAAACAAAACTCAGTAAAGCCTTGTCACAAACTATTTTGCCACAGAAATATCAGATCAAAAATCTATGATTATTTACTTGCTAATTTGCCTAACTATTATCACAATACTAATATTTCTACATTACAAAATAAAAATCAAAAAACGCTAATAATTTATAAAAAACTTCTATTGCACTCAAAACTTAAAAGGGTAATATTTTGTATACAAGTTTCACTTCAACCACAAGATATTGTGGTTTTATGTTTTTGACACCTTAGTCAAAAATTTTTTTCTAACTCTTATTTTATTATGCAAATAATGCTAGCAAAAGCCGAAAAAAAGCTATCCGGCAAAAAAATAGAAAATTTTAAAAAGGATCTTTTTGTAGAAAATCTAAAACAAAAAGGTCTAAAAATTAATAGGTTTTTTACCAAACAAGGCGTGAACCCTCTTAACGAGATAGAATATGAAAAAAGAAGATCTGTCATCACTGAACCTGACGGAACAATTGTTTTTGAATTCAAAGAGGTAGAGGTGCCAAGCGATTGGTCTCAATTGGCTACCGATATTCTTGCTTCCAAATATTTTCGAAAAGCCGGCGTACCTGAAACCGAACATGAAGTAAGCGCAAAACAAGTCACACATAGAATTGCTCATACTATAAGGACTGAAGGTGAAAAAAAGGGATATTTTGTTACAACGCAAGATGCTGACGCTTTTGAATCCGAACTTGTATACATGCTTATTACGCAAAGAGGAGCTTTTAACTCGCCTGTTTGGTTCAATACCGGTCTTTGGCATGAATATGGAATCAAAGGAAGTAAAGGTAGCTGGTTTTGTGACGAAGAAACTATGGAAACAAAAATGATAGATAACGCTTATGAGCATCCACAATGTTCTGCATGCTTCATACAATCTGTAAATGACGACCTTATGTCAATTTTTGACCTTATCAAAAACGAAGCGAGACTTTTTAAATACGGATCTGGTACGGGAACAAATTTTTCAAAAATAAGAGGTTATCAAGAAAAACTATCAGGTGGCGGAACTTCATCAGGATTAATGTCTTTTTTGGAAGTACTTGACAGAGGAGCCGGCGCAACCAAATCAGGAGGTACAACAAGAAGAGCAGCAAAAATGGTATGCCTTGATATTGATCATCCGGAAATTTTTGATTTTGTTAACTGGAAAGTAAAAGAAGAAAAAAAAGTAAAAGCCCTAATCGCTGCGGGTTATAGTGCCGACTTTAACGGAGAAGCTTACAAGACAGTTGCCGGACAAAATTCAAATAATTCTGTACGCGTTAGTGATAAATTCATGAAAGCTGTTGAAAATGACGGTCAATGGAACACAACATTCAGAACTACCGGGCAGGTTTGTGAAACTTTCAAAGCAAGAGAATTGATGGATCAAATTTGTCAGGCCGCTTGGGGATGTGCAGATCCAGGACTTCAATATGATACAACCATAAACGATTGGCATACTTGCAAATCAGCAGATAGAATTTATGCTTCCAATCCATGCAGTGAATATATGTTCTTGGATAATACAGCTTGCAACTTATCTTCTTGTAATTTGATGAAATTTGTAGACAATGAAGGTAATTTCAAAATTGAAGAATACAAACATGCTTGCAGAATATTTACTATCGCAAAAGAAATCATAGTGGGATTGGCATCCTATCCAACCCAAGAAATAGCAAGAAATAGCGTCATTTATAGGACATTAGGACTTGGATATGCAAATTTGGGCACAATGTTGATGGTAAATGGAATAGCTTACGATAGCAATGAAGGTAGATCAATAGCCGCAGCTATAACTGCTATCATGTGCGGAGTTGCTTATGAAACTTCAGCTGAGTTAGCTTGCGTTAAAGGAACTTTTGCGGATTATGAAAGGAATAAAGAAGCAATGCTAGAAGTTATGGAAATGCACAGACAAAAAGCATACGATATTGATACTAGCACTTGCCCAAATAATTTGCTTGAAGCTGCTAAAGATTCTTGGGATAGAGCTATAGCATTCGGCAGTAAATATGGATACAGAAATGCACAAGTAACTGTCCTTGCTCCTACTGGCACTATTGGGCTGCTTATGGATTGTGATACAACTGGTGTGGAGCCAGATTTTGCACTGGTGAAATGGAGAAAATTGTCAGGAGGTGGCTATTTCAAAATTATTAACAAATCTGTGACAAGAGCCCTTAATAAGCTTGGATATTCTGAAAAAGAAGCTAATGATATAATTACATATATGCTTGGCCATGGTACATTGAAAGGTGCTCCATACATGGATCAAGTTAACCTTAATAAGCTTGGATATAGCAATGAAGAAATAGAAGAAGCTTTCCAGAATGTAGAAAGCAATAAAGCTTTGAACGACTGGACCCCTCATATCAATTCAAAAGAACTTAAAAAAAGAGGCTTAACAGTAGAACAAATAAACGAAATAATGAAATATGTAGAAGGAACCCAAACAGTAGAGGGAGCCCCTCATATAAAAAATGATCATTTAGCTATATTTGATTGTGCCAACAGATGCGGATCTGGAAAAAGATTTATCGCGCCAATGGGACATGTAAAAATGATGGCCGCGGTACAACCTTTTTTGTCAGGTGCCATTTCCAAAACCGTCAACTTGCCAAACGAAGCAACAGTAGAAGATATCAAAGAAATTTATATGCAAGGCTGGGAATTGGGACTTAAAGCCATCGCACTATACAGAGATGGCTGCAAACAATCACAACCACTTAACACTTCAATGGAATCTGACAATAAAAAGGAAGATAAGTCACAATCTGTGACTACAGTAAAAATTTCAACAGATACTCACTGGGGTCAAGCAAAAAAACTTCCACAAAAAAGAAGAGGGATTACAATTTCCTCAAAAGTAGGACCAACAAAAGTGCACCTTAGAACTGGTGAATATGATGACGGTACGCTTGGCGAAATATTTGTTGACACTTTTAAAGAAGGAGCTTCATATAGAGGTCTACTTAATTCATTTGCCGTGGCTGTATCAATCGGTCTACAACATGGCGTGCCTTTGAAAGAATATGTAGATGCTTTTACTTTTACAAGATTCGAACCAAGTGGCATGACCAATCATCCGAATGTCAAAACTTGTACTTCTATCATTGATTACATTTTCCGTGTAGTTGGCATGGAATATTTAAACAGAACCGACTTCGTACACGTTAAGCCGGAACAAACAGAAGCCTCTCTCAAAGAAGAACAAAGACTAAAAGATAGTGTTGGTAAAGCTATTATGACTGAACATATCATTACCCAGGAAAATGAAAGTTGTGATCAGACACAGATAGCTCATAATGCTGATGATTATCTTTCAAACATGATGGGTGATGCTCCAGCTTGCGACCAATGCGGTCATATAACAGTCAGAAATGGAGCCTGCTACAAATGCACAAATTGCGGAAATTCGATGGGATGTTCTTAAGGAAAAACTATGAATATCAAACTTCGAAAAGCTAAACAGGAAGATATCAAATTGCTTAGAGAATTTGAGCAAAAATTAATAGAACATGAAAGAACAGTTGAAAAAAGCTTAAAACAAGCTGGCCAAATGCAATATTATGATATCGATGCACTTATTAATGACAAAACATCAGCTACAGTCATAATTGCTGAAGTTGATCAAAATCCTGTCGGCTGTGGTTTTGGAAAAATAAAAGAAAATCATCCTTGTTATAAAAATCAATATTATGGCTATATTGGCTTGATATATGTAGATAAAAACTATAGAGGCAATAAGATTTGCAGTAGAATTCTGGATAAAATTGTTCAATGGTTTAAAGAACAAAATATAACCGATATTATATTAAGGGTCTACGACAATAATAAAGACACGCTAGAAGTGTATAAAAAATATGGATTCAATTACTACATCCACGAAATGAAACTTTAACGAGAAGCGGAAACACAATCAAAGACGCACGAGAAAAAAGTTAAAAGTTCGCTATTTTATAAAATGGACAGAAATAAAGCTCCGTATTGTTTAAAATTACCTTTGCATCAAAATTTAAATTAATCAAAAAAGCTTTTGATGGACGGTATTTCTCTATATAATTTCGTAATGATTTAGGTATTATTGGACTTTTTAACATTTGATATTTAACTTCACAAGGAAATTGTTCAACGCCTTTATCAATAATAAAATCTACTTCCGCGCCATCTTTTGTGCGCCAAAAATGAATTTTACAAAAATTATCTTGCGCATATTCAACAAGCTTATTCGCAACAAAATTTTGGAACAAAAAACCAAGATTTTCAGAATAATCATTAATTTTTCCAAAAATTCCCAAAATGTAATTGCGCATACCCATGTCTTCAAAATAAAAGATAGGAGACTTGATAATCTCTTTTTTCACATTAGTAAAATACGGAGTAACTTCATAAATCATGAATATTTTCTGAAGATAATAAATGTATTCTTTGATTGTTACGTAAGACAAACCGGTCG
>CAZEDK010000008.1:34085-40433 GCA_964511025.1 uncultured Candidatus Peribacteria bacterium
CCGAGAAAGTTCATTGATATTATTGATTTGACCAGCTTGCGAAGCAATTATTTTGATCAATTTTCGCAAATCATCTGTTTTGCGTATTCCAGTAAGATAAGCGATGTCTCTTTCCAAAGCACTTTGATAAATTTCATTAATTATAATGCTTTTATATTTCAAACTTTCTTCCAAAACAACTCTTGGATAACCTCCGAAATTCATATATTCATCTAATAACAATTTAATTTTCTGAGTTTCTAAGATACAAAAATCTTTTAAATTATTTTCATATCTATATTCAGTCTTATAATTCACAAATTCCTCAAAAGACAAAGTATTTACATTGAAAATTCTTTTTCTGCCAGCCAAAGATTCATGAATTTTCTCTTTTAATTCAAGACTACCTGAACCTGAAACTATGAATTTATAAGGTAAATTCATATCATACAAACCCTTAAGAAAAAGTCCTGCATTTTCTTTCCTTTGAATTTCATCTATAAAAACATAAGCATTGAACGAGCCTATTTCCAATTTAATTTTTTGTAATAATTTGTCCTGTGATTCAAAAAAAATATTATCTGTTTCGATATCGAGATTCAAAAAAACCGTTTTCGCGCCTTGTCGCTCAACATAATTCTTCAAACACATCATCAATGTACTTTTGCCGGACTGTCTTGGACCAACTATCAAAGTTATTTCCTTTTGGCTAAGGTGACTTTGAAGTTCGTTAAACAATTTTCTTTTAATCATACTTACATTATAGCCCGAGTTTTTATAAAGTACAACATTTCTTATACTTCTTGCCACTACCACATGGACATGGATCATTGCGACCTATACTTGGCATAGCTCCATTGTCTGACTTCCTTGGCTCATTAGCTTTGATCAGTTTAATTTGTCCCATTGTCGAACCGGAAATGCTTTCCTCATTTGTCATAAATTTTTGTTGTATCATTTTAAGCTTTTCAGCTGCAGTTTTATCTATAATATTTGCTTTGAAGATTCCATTGACTACCTGAGATTGAATATTTTGCTGCAATTTATCAAACAAATGATATGCTTCGGTCTTATATACAACTAATGGATCTCTCTGTCCGTAGCCACTTAACGAAACCGAAGAACGCAGATCACTCATCTCAGTAATATGAGTCATCCACAGGCTATCCAAAACTCGCAGAAAAATCATTCTTTCTATCTCACGCAAAGCTCGCGAGCCATTTTGCTCCGTAAAATCAGGAATTTCTTTTTCTTTTATTTCGTAGTTTTGAAAAAAATGATTTTTCACAGCTTCTATCAATGCTTCTGTATCTTGTAATTTTGCTATATGTTCAAAATCTAATTTATTATCAGTTAAGGTGCTAACCGCGTTAACCGACTCGGAAATCTCTTTATAATCAAAATCTTTTACATGTTTGCCAATAGTATGAGCCAAAATTATCGCTTCAGCTTCTTTTTCGATAAGAATTATAATTTCATTTTTTATGTTTTCTTCTTTGAGAATTTGTTTTCTTTTTCCGTAAATAATTTCTCTATGATGATTCATAACATCATCATATTCAACCAAATGATTTCTAAGATCAAAATTATATCCTTCCACTTTTTTCTGCGCTCCTTCAATAGATCTGCTAATAATACCATTTTCAATCGGCATATCATCAGGGATATTGAGCGTATCCATAATTTGACGAATCCTGTCCCCACCAAAAATTCTCATTATATCATCATCCATTGACACATAAAACTGACTGAAACCAGAATCCCCCTGACGACCACTTCTACCTCTAAGCTGATTGTCTATACGTCTACTTTCATGCCTTTCCGTGCCAATAATATATAAACCTCCAAGTTCTTTGACTCCTTCTGCCAATTTGATATCCGTACCTCTACCTGCCATATTTGTTGCTATGGTCACAGCAAATTTTTCACCGGCTTTTGCAATTATTTCAGCTTCTTTTTCATGATATTTTGCGTTTAAGACGGTATGAGAAATCCCTGCAGTTTGCAAAGCTTCACTTAATTTTTCAGATTTTTCTATCGAAACGGTACCTATCAATACAGGCTGTCCTTTTTCATATATATTTTTGACTTTTTTTGCTATAGCCTGAAACTTTGCTTTTTGATGTTTATAGATCGCATCATGTAGATCAACACGTGCTACAGGCTGATTTGTAGGGATCACAACAGTTTCGAGATTGTAAATTTTCGCAAATTCTTCAGCTTCAGTAAGGGCTGTACCCGTCATACCTGCAAGTTTGTCAAAAAGTCTGAAATAATTCTGAAAACTTATTGTTGCCAAGGTCTTGCTCTCTCTTTTAACTATTACTTTTTCTTTTGCTTCTATAGCCTGATGCAGTCCAGAAGAAAAACGACGACCCGGCATAAGACGCCCAGTAAATTCATCAACTATCATTACCTCTCCATCTCGAACTACATAATCTATATCAATCTTAAATATCGCATGTGCTTTGAGAGCCTGTTCTATATGATTCACTTCTTCAAATCCTTTTTCCGTATATATATTTTCAACGCCAAGAAATTTTTCCATCTTAGAAATCCCTTCTTCGGTCAGTGTCACCACCCTTTGTTTCTCATCAATATTATAATCCGCGTCTTCTTTGAGTTTCTTAACAAGTTCGCAATAAACATTGTATTTTTCAGTTGATTGCTCTGCTGACGCGGAAATAATCAGAGGAGTTCTTGCTTCATCAATCAAAATTGAATCCACCTCGTCAACTATAGCGTAGTGCAAATTGCGCTGAACTATTTCTTCCATAGTTCCTGCCATATTATCTCGCAAATAATCAAAGCCAAATTCATTGTTTGTGCCATATGTAATATCAGCATTATAAGCTGCTTTTTTTTCTGCCGGATTTTGTCCGTTAAAAATTACACCAGTAGTCAAACCAAGAAATTCGAAAAGTCCCGTCATCCACTCCCTATCCCTATGCGCAAGATAATCATTAACAGTAACTAAAAAAGCTCCTTTACCACTCAAAGAATTCAAATAAAGCGGCAAGGTGGCAACAAGAGTTTTACCTTCTCCTGTTTTCATTTCAGCAATTTTACCTTGATGCAAAGTAATACCACCAATAAGCTGTACATCATATGGAACCATGTCCCATACCTTCTCGCGATCTCGTACTTTCCATGATTTTCCATTAAGTCTTCTACAGGCATTTTTCACAAGCGCAAAAGCTTCCGGTAAAATATCATCTATGCTTTGCCCGTCCAAAATTCTTTTTTTAAATTCATTTGTTTTGTCAACAAAATTTTCATCTTTTAAATCTTTTTGATATTGCAACTCAAACTCATTAATCAAATCCACAGTAGATTGAAGACTTTTTATAAATTTTTCATTCGGATCACCTATGATTTTTGAAAGTATTCTTCTAAGCAATGTTAATTATTTATTGATGAAATGCCCAATACTTATATCATGAAGATTAAAAAAAATCACATAAAAATCTTCCCATTTACACACAAAACATGCTAGAATGGAAGGATTTTTAAAAAAACTTTTTAAAATATGTCCATTGAAGAATTTAATCATTTACTACACAAGCTCAGTTTTGATGTCAAAAATCGTCAAAAGATATTTTTGTCATTGCCAAACAAAATGCGCGCGTCGGTATTACTACATTTAAGCAAAAAAACTAAATCTCAAATAATCACACAGTTACCTGATAGAGATTTGGTATATACCCTTGAACATTTGGATCCTGACGAAGCAACCGATATTATTCAACTATTAGCAAAGGAAAAACAAGAAGAGATTATCAAACAAATCAATGAAGACTTAAAAAACGATATAGAAATTTTAACTCAATTTGACCCAAAGAGCGCGGCAGGAATGATGAATCTTGATTATATCCAAGTAGAAAAAGCAGACAGCATAGCAAAAGTATCAAAACAATTTAGAATTCACGAAAAACGAACAGGCAGACTTCCTGCTATTCTTGTTATGCATACAGGTAAACTAATAGGCTATTTACCAGGCGACGCATTAGGCCTTGCTTTGTCAACTGATTTCGCCGGGAAATATGTAAAAAAAATCCCAACAGTCAGACATAACGCTTCTCACGATGAAGTAATCAATATTTTTCGACATCATCCACACAATAAAATAGTTGTATTTGGCAAAAATAATAACGTCGTTGGTATAATATATTCTGACGACATTCTCAAGATTCTCGACAAAGAAGTGGCATCTGCTCTATATGATTTTGCCGGCGTACATGAAGAAGAAAGTGTCATGGATACTGCAATACAAAAAATCAAATCACGCTATAAATGGCTGATTATAAATCTTGCGACAGCATTTTTGGCGGCTTTTACCGTTGGCATTTTTCAAGAAACCATTTCAAAATATGTTTTACTTGCAGTCTATATGCCTATTGTTGCCGGAATGGGAGGGAATGCAGGCACCCAAACATTAGCAATCTTGGTAAGAGGAATTGCGCTCAAGCAAATTGATTTCAAAAAATGCTTGCCTGCCCTAAAAAGAGAGCTTATCGCAGCCTTTACAAATGGCTTAATAAATGGGATCTTAGTTGCCAGCGTTGTCATTATTTTCAACAGAGATATCAAAATAGCATTCATACTTGCCATGGCAATGATTATTAATTTGCTGGTAGCTGCGTTTTTTGGAACTTTGGTCCCACTTATTATGGAAAAATTAGGCAAAGATCCGGCAACATCAGCCACAATTTTTATTACTACAGCAACTGATGTCTTAGGTTTTCTAGCATTTCTTGGCATCGCAACTGCAATTTTGGAATAAATTACAACACATTTTTTAGAAAAATCTACTATAAATTATTCTTTCTCAGCTCTCAGCTCTCGAATCTCAGATCTAAATCATGCTATAATTACAAGATTTCCTAAAATTAACACTATGATGACATTCTTAAATCACGCAACAAAGATCTTGGGAGCAAGATTAATATATAACAGAAGAGGAGGCAGAGGTGGAGATAGTCGTGGAACTGAAATTCCTCATGACATCGAAAACTCACAATCACCATCTGAAGCTTTAAAAGCATTAGCGAGTAAAATCGAGGATCCCAGAGCTAAATTAGTAGCACTTAATAATGCAGGATTATTTGAAGGTCCATTTGCATCTGACAAAGGCAATGATTATAGAAACACGAGAAATGAAAAATACTTTCAACGCGAAGGTGGGATTGTAGAAAACAATCCGCAACAAAAAGTCTAATCAGCACCTTTTCCACCAAGGACTACAAAAACAGTTTTGAATAAAATCTTGATATCCATCCACATAGACCAGTTTTCTATATAATAAGTATCCAGTTGTACTTCTTTTTCGAAATCAAGATCTGATCTACCTGAAATTTGTGAAATACCGGTTACTCCTGGTTTGATGGTAAGAACAAATTTATGATGTCTTTCATATTTGGCTACTTCTTCAGGCAAATGAGCTCTCGGACCAACTAAACTCAAATTTCCAATAAAAACATTAAACAGTTGTGGCAATTCATCAATACTATATTTTCTTATAAATCTTCCAACCTTTGTCACGCGAGGATCATTTTTGATTTTCAGAAGCGGACCTTCTCTATGACTTTTGGCTGCAAGTTCGGCATAACGCATATTATGAGTTTTGTCATACATTGAACGGAACTTTAGAAATTTAAAAAGTTTTCCTTTTTCTCCAACACGCTCTACAGGACTGCCATCGTCAAGTTTTGTAAAAAGCACAGGTCCTTTTGAGTCAATTTTGATTGCCAAAGTAGTTATGACAAAGACAGGAAAGAGTAGAATTATAAACAAAGAAGCAAAGATTAAATCAAAAAACCGCTTCAAAACCTTTCCCCAACCATCAAGCGAAGTTGGTTTCAGACTCATGATAGGTATGCCTGAAATTGAAAAAAGCTCAACATTAGTCCTTTGTACCGCAAGCAAATCCGGTACAAAATGATATTCCAAATGATGTTCACGACAAAAATCCAATATTTCAAAGGCATCTCTATCTTTATCTTTGATTCTTTGCCCTGTTTGAATTATTTCTTCTATATCATATTTTGTAACTAATTTTGCAAGATTTTCATAAGAATAATCATATAAAAGTTTTTTTGGTGAAAAGACATTATATACCGGATTTTTTGTGAAATTACTTAACAAAGAAAGGCTAATATCGTTATTACCAATTATCAAAATATTCCTTTTTCCGATACCAATTTTTAACAAAGTTTTCCTAATAAACCTTATAAATATTCTTCCAGAAATTATACAAATCACTGACAAAATCCAGCCATAGATCAAAACCAGACGTGAAAATGGAAAACTGCGTGTAAGGAAATAATAAGCCAAAATAGTTGTAAACCAGACAAAAGAAGAACCCATAAT
>CAZEDK010000009.1:0-37184 GCA_964511025.1 uncultured Candidatus Peribacteria bacterium
ACATTCAAAATTTGGAAATGATGCTGGCTGACACGCGAGCAAAATATTCTGAGTCACAAAATATAATAGTAGATAAAGAAAATCATACCAATAATTTGGAAAAAATATTAGCTGACATACAGGCAAAACGTTGTAAGTTGGAAAATATAATAATAGGCAAAGAGAAAAACATTTGTCATTTAGAAGTACAAATCCAAAATCAAAATGATTTAATCATTAATTTAGAAAAAATTGTTAACGATAAAGAAAGACACATTGCAAATATTGAACCATTCTATTTAGAATTTAAATTGATCAATAAATCCTTATTGTATAAATTTATTTTATTCCATAGAAAAATGAAATTTTTATTTGATTCTAAATTTAGAAAAATTTTACTAGATACTAAACTTGGATATCTATTCTTGAATAAGCATGGTGTGAAAAGTTTTTTTATACGATTGTATGCATATATTAAAGGTAATCGTAAGTCTAGCTTATGTAATAATGACCAATATCAATTATTTATAGAGAAAAATAAATTTACAAAGAGAGATATTATAGATATTCAACAAAAATGCAAAAATTTTAAATATAAACCGAAAATTTCAATTATAGTCCCAGTGTTTAATGTGAACGCAATATGGCTGAATAAATGTCTCCAATCTGTTATGAATCAATATTATGAAAATTGGGAATTGTGTTTGTATGATGACGCATCAAATAAAAAAGAAACAATTCAATCTTTAAAAAAGTGGGAGAAAAAAGATAAAAGAATAAAAATAGCTTTTGGGTCAAAAAATCAACATATCTCATTGGCCTCCAATGAAGCCATAAAATTAGCAAGCGGTGAATTTCTTGGTCTTTTAGATAATGATGATGAAATCACGCCAGATGCCCTGTATGAGGTGATTAAAGTATTAAATAAAAATAAAAAGATAGATTTTATTTATAGTGATGAAGATAAATTAGAATTAGATGGTCACTTCTCCGAACCATATTTTAAGCCTGACTTTAATTTGAATCTTTTATTATCTAACAATTATATTTGCCATTTTGCTGTAATTAGAAAAAGTTTTGGTGATAAGATCAAATGGTTTAGGAAAGGATATGAGGGCTCTCAGGATTATGATCTTTTTTTACGTATTATAGATAAAACTAAAAATATATTTCACATCCCAAAAGTTTTATATCATTGGCGAAAAGTGCCAGGTAGTACAGCTGACGTATATTCAGAAAAAAATTACGCAGATGTGGCCGCAAAAAAAGCTTTGAATGATTATTTGTTACGAAATAAAATTGCGGGTAGCGTTGAAAGTGGCATAGTGCCTTCAACATTTAGAGTGAAGTGTAAAATACAATATAATGATTTTGTAAGTATCATTATCCCATTTAAAGATAGAGTTGATTTATTAAAAACATGTGTAGAGAGCATTCTTCATAAAACAAGTTATCAAAATTATGAAATTATATTAGTAAGTAATAATAGTAAAGAGAAACAAACTTTTAATTATTTGAAAAAAATATCGAAAAATAATAAAAATATTAAATATTATGAATATAATGTCCCTTTTAATTATTCAAAAATAAACAATTGGGCTGTGAATAATCATGCAAATGGTAAATATGTGTTATTATTAAATAATGATATGGAGGTTATCTCGAACGATTGGTTGTCGGCTATGGTTGAGCATATAGAAAGAAAGGAAATTGGAGCTGTCGGTGCGAAATTATTATATCCAGATAATACAGTTCAGCATGCCGGAGTCATTTTAGGTATAGGTGGCATAGCAGGTCATTCTCATAAATATTTCAATCGCAATGAACATGGATATTTTAATAGAATTAATATGATACAAAATTTGTCAGCATGTACTGCTGCGTGCCTTTTGGTAAAAAAAGATTTATATCAAAAAGTTCACGGATTAAACGAAGAACATTTGTCTATTGCGTTTAATGATGTGGATTTATGCTTAAAAATTGTTACAGCTGGTTATCTTATAGTTTATACACCTTATGCTTTATTGTATCATTATGAGTCCATTTCAAGAGGGAAGGAGGATTCTTATGAAAAAAAATTACGTTTTAATAGTGAATGTAAATATATGAAAGAAAAATGGGGTAGCATGTTGCAAAACGACCCTCATTATAACGTTAATCTTAGCGATCAAAAAGAAAATTTTAGTTTAAAAATATAATGTATTTTTTATGCGGTCGGCACTTATAGGTTATACAGGTTTAGTGGGCTCAAATATAAATTCCCAAAACACATTTTCAGATCTTTATAATTCGAAAAATATTTCTGAAATAGATAATCAAGAATTTGATATACTAGTTTGTGCGGGAGTGTCGCCTTTGAAATGGTTGGCGAATAAAGAACCAGAGAAAGATTTAGCAGGTATTGAGAGTTTGATAAAAAATCTTTTAACTATAAAGGCAAAAAGATTCGTATTAATTTCTACGATAGATGTATACCCAACGCCAATAGATGTAGATGAAAATTCACAAATTGCAGGGTTGCAAAATCAAGCTTATGGAAAAAATAGACTTTATATGGAAGAATTCATAAGAAATAATTTTAAAAATCATAATATCATTCGTTTACCAGGTCTTTTTGGTGAAAATTTGAAGAAAAATGTGATTTTTGATCTTTTGAATGATAATTGTTTGTCTTTCATCAATCCTGATAGTTCTTTTCAATATTATTCCTTAGATAATTTGTGGAGAGATATTGAGATAACTATCGCAAATGATATAGAAACAATAAATTTTGCAGCTGAACCGATATCTACTTTTGAAATAATAAATAGATTTTTTAAAGATAAAAAAATAGGTGAAGAGAAATGGCCGGAAGCTCATTACAATCTCGTTTTATAAAAGGTGGAATTGAAGAGAATACCCCTTTAAGCAGGCTTATTGCCGTTAAATTAATACATGCTCTTATTCAAAGCTTGTTTAAAAAGGTATAATCCTAAAAATTAAAAATTTATTATGGTAAATGTAATTATCCTTCTTAGCATACTTTGTTCTTCTTCCGCACAAATTGCATTGAAACTCGGCATGAATAGATTCGTAGCTCCAGATAAGACATGTCAATTTATATAGAGTGTTAGGTGTATCAGTTATTATTTTAGGTATAGTTTTGATTACTCGAAGTCTTTAGCTTTTTGAATGCATTATATCCTATTTAGTCTGTATAAGATCCGAGTATATTAATATTCGATGTGTTTAGCTGTATAGTTTCCATATTTTCATTTAAAAAATTTATTTTTTGGATTTGTATATTTTCATCAAATTTAAAATATTTATATATTGATGAAACTGGTGTAATGCTTTTTATGATATTTTCCATGCCATTGATGTCATTTATTTTGATCAAAATATCCTTATAGCCTTCGATATTATTTATATGTATGGCTTTAATTTTTAAATTATTTTTTAAATATCTTTCTTGTAAAATATTTATTGATGTCATTAAACCTACTTGATTAGATGTATCTAGCCAAGGCAAGCCATTGATTATGCTGCAATTATTCATTACATACCATCCGAATGGATTGATAGGTAGGCAATAGCTATTATCGTTAAGTAAATTTTTGTAGATCAACCATTGAGAAGCAGAATATTTATTTTCAGCATTAATAGCATTCAAAATTTTATGTCCTGCAATATTATTTTCTGGATAATAAGGATCTTTTGCATTTACAAAACCAAATACATTTGATGTGTATCCTATTATTAATAATAAAATTATTTGTATCTTTACATTTTTGATGCTTTTGGTTATTAGTAATATTATTGCAAAAAATAAAAATATAAATGAAAAAAAGAAACGCCTATCTTCATAAAAAGTTGGTACTATGAAAACATCAATAGGTTGTTTGTAGAGAGCGACAACAGTGAAAGCGAAATTCATTATTGCCAATAGGTTTAAAAATAAAAAGTTATATATGGTGTTTTTATCCTTATTTAAATATCTATTAATTATTAAAGCTATTAATGATATGAGTATTATAAATACCGCTATACATGATGATATATAACTGTCATTAGGTATATATTTGCCTACTATTAGATTTTCAAATGAATAAAAGTAAAAATATATTATTTTGATAAATAAATCACTTATTCCCCCTACAATTGGCATGTCATTAATAAATACTGAACGATGATTAAAAAGTATTGCTAATTCGATAAACAGCAAAAAAGAAGATGTTATATATAAATAAGCGCTTTTTATTTGTTTATAGAATACTGATGTGATTGCTTTATATATATAGATTGGTAAAAAAATAACAAAAGAAGGTTTAGTAAAAATAGTAAGAGTTAATATTAGGAATGAAATAAAATATGTAATTTTTTTTAATTTTTCTATATCAACATATAAAATCAATAGAGCCAAAATTACTCCATAATAAGTAAAATTATGGAATACATACATTTCATATCCCCAATGCAGTCCAATTATTACAGAAAATAAAAAACGGACTAAATCTGATTTGATAATGTTTCTAAAAATATTTAAACAAAAAATAGAGCTTGCAAAAGCAATAAAACTGAAACCTATAAACTGTATTATATATGGATATAGATTGATAATCCCAAATACTTTCACCATTAAGACTGCAATTAGTCTTTGAAAAATAGGATAATATCCCGAATCTGTAATAAAAAAATTATCAACCCAGTTAAGCGTTAAAGCATTTTTTAAAAAATTTGATCCAGTTTCGGCAAAAAGTTCTGCTTTTAAAAATAATGAAGGGAAATTCGAAAAATAATTTAATAAAAGAAAAATAAAAGATATTAAAAAATATACATTGATTTGTGATTTCTTAAAAAAATCTAATAATAAATTACATTCGAACGATATTGATTTTCTATTCATAAATATTTTTCATAAAAACATCTGATTAAATAGACAATGAATCTTATTTAATGATATTTTAAATTTGTTTTTCATATTAAGTCTATCATGACAAAATATAATCATAATTATCTTATAAGTCTATATAAGATATCGATGATATCGAAATTATTTAAACAAATATATAGATTTTTAATTATTGGAGGGATAAGTACTATTATAAATTATTTAATATTTTTTGCTTTATTTAAGTTTTTAGTAATAAATTATTTATCAGCAGCTGTCATGGGATATGTCGTAGGTCTAATGTTCGGTTATATATTTAATACTATGTGGACATTTGAATCTACTAAACATAAAAAAACACATGAATTTGCAAAATATTTATTAGTATATATATGTTCATTAATATTAAGTATGATCTTACTTCAAATATTAGTTGAATCTCTTCATCTCACAGCAATAATAGCGAATATATTCGCTATTATTTTATCTACTTCTACTAATTTTATTGGATGTAAGATCTTTGTATTTAAAAAAATAATAAATTCATAATATTTATGAAAGCCATAATGACATTCCTCAATGATGATAAAATCTCTTTTATAAATACAATTATAAATAAATTCTGTTGGTTTATTCTATTCTATTCAAGTGCATTAATCGGTATTTTTTTAATTAAAAGTGATTATAGCTTAAATAATTTTGATGGTAGAATAATTTCTACTGCGACAGCAAATCTATATGATGTATCTTCTAGAGTAAATGTTTATATATATTCGATAATATTATTTATAATATTATTAGCTGTTTTTACTTTTTTATCGTATGTACTAAGTAAAATACTTATTTCTGGAGATGAAACAATACTCAATTATACATCTTTAGTCTCTCTTGTATTATGTTTTTTTAGTATATTCACTTTAACTTTTCATTGGGCTTTAATACTTATTAGTATATTGCATGTTTTTATTATAATTAATGGAATAATAAATAAATTTATTTTTCGTTTGAGTGCAATTGATCGTCAAACATATTATGGTTTCATTCTTTCAATTACATCGGCATTGATTTTTATTTATTATAAGTTTTTTGCAGACACATTACAGATTAATGGATATTTAGTTTATTTTTTATTATTAAATTTATTCTATGTTTTATTTTTATTAATTAATAAAAATAAAAATTTTTTGAATGAATTCATTTTCATTAGTGCTCCACTCCTTTTAATCCCATTTTTATCATCTATTAGTGATGAAATTTATTTAATTTTGAATCATTATCAAATATATTTTTTTGAATCAAAAATTATTTTTATTATTGGTATAGCGATAATATTATTAATAATTTTTTTGTTATTTCTTTATACTTATTTTAAACCGCAAAATCTACCAGACGGACATAAGATTATTAAGTATTTTTATTTACCTTCACTTCTAGTTAGTATACTTATACCAATATGGTATGAACCAATAACTGTAATAAGTCCAGATATGTTTGAGCAGGCGAATCCTGGCCTGATGATTCAGCAATTATTTGAATATGGGAAGATGCCTCTTTTGCAAAATTTCAATGCACATGGTTTGTCTGATGCGATTTGGGGTATGTTTTATGTGTTTGTTAACGGTATGGGATCAGAAGCTTGGACTAGTTATGATTTTTTTCAGAGAATTATTGAAATAACATTGGTTTATTTTTTATTTTTAAAAATTATTAAAAATCCTTATATAACTATTGCTGGGATTTTATTATTGCCATATTTTGATTTGTTATTTCCTCCTTTCTATTCATTTACTATTATTACTCTTTTTTTACTTTGGAAAGCTATTCAGAGTCAAACAGTTAAAAATTTCCTTATTTTATTTCTATTTCTATTTTTATTATTTTTTTGGAGAATTGATGTTGGTAGTGCATCTATTGCCACTAGTGCGTTAATTTTTTTATTGATCCCACTTTTTGATAAATCTCATAAAATACATTGGCATAATTTATTCGTAGCATTAGTAAAATTTTTTATTATAACAACTATATTATTTATTGCATTTTGTGTCACATTAAAAATCAATCCATTTGTTCTTATAATAGATTTTTTAAATATATTACAATCAGCTCAGAAGTTTGGATATGTTTATGCTGCGAATGCTATAAATGGGCAAGTATTATGGAATTATGTAGCGATGCCTTTAGCTATTATTAGTGTGATTATTCTTATTTTTGCCCAATTGAGATTATCTCAAGAAAAAAAATATTTTGTTCATTTTACATTTTTCTTTTTATCTTTTTTTTATATTATAAATTTTTCACATTCTTTAGTAAGGCATAATTTAGCAGAAAACATTTCATACCCAATTGCATCTTTTAGTATTATAGCATTAGGTATAGCTGTATTCATTTTATTAAAAAATCAGGAATTAATAACGCGTTTTATAATTTTTATTATTGCCACTTCTATTATATCTTTTCAATTTTCATATCCTCAGGTTATGCCTTTTGCCTTATCAGAAAATTTGAAAATAAATATTTATGATAAATTTCAACAAAAAATGATACAAGCAAGGGCTTTCTTGCCTTCACAAAATATAGATAGAAGTATCATGCATCCGGGTTTTGAGGATAAAGAATTTAATGCTTTTAAAAAATTTATTGATGAAAATCTTAGTTCTGAACAAACTTTTTTTGATCTTAGTAATAGCCCGATGTTATATTTTTATACACATAAAGAGATCCCGCATTATGTTAACCATACTATGTTAATGCATAATGATTATTTACAAGATCGTTTAATACAGCAGCTGCAATCTTATGACATCCCTATTGTTGTTTTTTCATATATTGATCCATTTAGTTATAATCTTGATAATATGCCTTTCCAGTTGGGTTATTATAAGATTACTGAATATATATATAAAAATTATGAACCTTATAAGATAATAAACAGCCGTGAAATTTGGAAAAGAAAAAATTGGGATATAAGATCTAGCGATGAAACAAGAAATATATTTTTAGATTTAAAAGCAAAAGATTTTAAAAATCTCCAATCTTATAATGCTACTTTATTATTAGATAATGATAAAGTACAAGTTAGCTCTGGTATGGTTGATCCATATATTTTCTCTTTAATATCGAAAGATAATTCTATAAATCTTTCAACAGATAAATATTATTCTATTAATATAGAAGGTAGATCGCATTCTGGTGGTGATATGCAAATATTTTATGATATTAACAATGGATTTAGTCAAATAGACTCTAATATTTTTCATGTTAATGCAGGGGCAATTACTAAATCTATAAAAATTCCAATAGCTAATAATAGTACATTACGTGATATTAGGTTGGACTTTGCTAATGGTGATCTATTCGATTTGGATAGGTTACAAATTATTGAAGATGATATGCCTGTAGAGCAAACCTTAAAAGTATCAACTCTTAATCAAAATTTTGATATTAAATATTTACCATATATTTGGGGAGAATTTTATAAAAGCAATCTTGACTCATTACCAATGCAAGTTGATTTTAATAATTTTGATTCTATTAATAAAATATTATCTTTTTTGCCATTATCCAAAATTCAAAAATCAAAAAATAATTATATCCTGATCAATGCAATCGTTAAGGATGGAGAAGCTGTTGATATTAATGTAGTATTAACATACGGCAAAGATAATGAAACCAATGGCTCTATTAATTTTATTGCTCTGGCAGATGGTGAAGAACATTTATATGCAATAAGAATAAGTTCTCAATATAACTGGTATTCTTTAGAAAATAATTGGTTCTCATTACTTGCGGGGGATGGGTTCGATGTATCGAGAATTAGAATTACAGATGGTGATTAAATAAAAAAATATTATAATTTATTACATGGATACAAAAACTTTCCCAAATATGCATCTTAAGTTGAAAAAAATTTTATTGAATAAATGGTTTTTTGCAATTATTATAATAAAAATAATTTGTGGCACATTATTTGGTTCAGATCTCTTGGTGAAAGGTTTTGCCCCATTTATAAATTATTTTGTTAATTCAGGCTTTGAGAATCCATATAATTATTTTTTATCTATTGGAGATCTCAAATCATTCCCATATTCATCGATGATGTTATGGATATTAGCCTTGCCTAGGGCTTTGTTATTTTTTTTATTCGATTCAGATAAAGTTGGATTTTTAAATTTATTAATAACCAGGATACCTATTTTATTGGCAGATGTATCAATATATATTATTCTTTGTAAATGGCTTGAGACAAAAGAAAAAGAAGTTTTGATTTTTTATTTTGCTTCCCCAATATTATTATATATCAATTATATTCATGGGCAGTTGGATGTAATACCCACAGTGGCTCTTTTTTTGTCTCTTTTTTATTTATTTCAATCTAGATATTTTTTATCTTTTTTTATCTTGGGCTTGGGCCTTGCAATAAAATCACATTTATTAGCTGTATTGCCTCTTTTTATCGTTTATTTGTTAATCAATAAAAGAAGTCCTTTTGAAGTGTGTAAACTAACTCTTATAACAATTGGCATATATTTTTT
The DNA here is from genome assembly GCA_964511025.1 of uncultured Candidatus Peribacteria bacterium. Taxonomy (GTDB): domain Bacteria; phylum Patescibacteriota; class Gracilibacteria; order UBA1369; family GWF2-33-10; genus CAZEDK01. Next base: position 9,382 of record CAZEDK010000009.1, read on the forward strand.
TATAACCCTACCTTATCTTTTTTCTCCTGGTTATATAAAAATAGTTTTAGAATCAACCGAGCAATACAAATTATTTTTGTTAAATTTCCCATATTCTTTTGAAAATCTTAAGTTTTTAATTGCTCCCGGAGCATATTTTATTTTGTTTTGCAGGTTTGCATCTTATAAAAAGATAAATCAAGATATGTTTATATTGATACTTGGTCTTATATTTTCAGTATTAGTAACTCTTGTTGTTCCTCAGCCCGGTTGGTTCTATTGGTCTATACCTTTTTTGGCATATTTTTATATTAAAAGAGCAGAAGCCCCAATAATTAATTTTTTGCTGCTTAATATTCTCTATATATTATATTTTATATTTAGCAAAAATAGTGATTTTTTAGAAAGCTTCCAATTAATATCTCCTAGTTTGGCATCTTTGAATAGTCTATATGTTTTTGTAGATAAACTGGGTATAAATGCAGAACTTTTTTCTAATTTATTATTCACTTTTTTGGAAGGGGCAATGCTAATGAATGTACTATGGTGTTATAAGGCGGGCATAAAAAGTAATTTTGAATATAAGATCCAATATAAACCTGTTTTGATAGGTATCGGTGGAGATAGCGGCGCTGGTAAAAGTACATTTGGCGAATCATTGGAAAAACTTTTTGGTAAAAATAATACTCTATGTGTAAATGGAGATGATGTGCATAAATGGCCTAGAGGTCATGAAAATTGGGAAGTATTTACTCATTTGAACCCGAAGAGTAATAATTTGCATAAGGAATTGCAAAACGCCATAGCTCTTAAAGATGGAAGGTTTATAGAAAGAGTAGTCTATGATCATGATACAGGAGAGTTTACTGATTTAGTAAAGATGGAGCCTAATAAATTTATTCTTTTTGTGGGTCTTCACACTTATTATATAAAAAAAATGCGTGATATTTTTGATATTAAAATTTTTATAGATACAGATGAATCATTGCGTCAGCATTGGAAAATACTTAGAGATATGCAATCCAGGGGATATTCAAAAGAAAAAGTTTTAAAACAAATGAATAAGCGGGAAGAAGATGCTAATAAATATATTAAGCCTCAAAAAAATAGAGCTGATATAGTTTTTACTTATTTGCCATTAGAAAAAATTAAGGATTTAGGATCTGCAAAAGAAAAAATAGATATAAAATTAAGAATATATTTTGATAATTCAATTTTTGTTGAACCTTTGGTAAACGACCTTTCTAAAATAAAAACTTTAATTGTAAATTGTTGGTCTGAAGATGATTTGGAAAATGATTGTATGGAATTAATCGGCAGCATATCCAAAACAGAATTAAATATTATAGCTTATAATCTTGTGCCGAATTTTAAAGAGTTGATTTATAGCTCACTTATAGATTGGGAAGCTTCATATAGAGGTTTATCACAATTATTTGTGCTTTATTATTTCAGTGAGATTTCAAAATATAAAAGTAATATTCATTCCTCCAAATAACCTCTTAGCATGTATTGGAAAGTAGGACGCTCAAGTAAATGTCCGATAAATTCATTAGATGGATATCCTATTATGGGCTTATCTGATAAATATATTATCGCTCTTCCTTCTTTTATTTGTTCATTTTGCATTGCTTCAATTAGATCTATTTTAAACGTTGCAAATGCTCCCATGCGTTGTTGTGCACCGATATATGACTCCATACCTAAATTAATTATTACTGCTATTGAAATTAATTTAAGTAAAATATTCCATTTTATATTTCTTCTTTCTTTTAAAAAAGAATCAACCATAAAAATGAATGCAATGAATAGAAAAACCATATAATCGAAATATCTATTTCCTACACTTCCTCCCATTGCCCTTACATAAGAAGCAGAACATGATATAAGAACGACCCATATAAATAATATCATTCCAAAACGTTGATTTTCTGTAGATTCTTTGAATTTTAAAATAGTCTTAATTGAAAATATAGAGAGTAAAATCCAGAAAAAATATCCGAATTTATTTGGCCAGCTAATGTATATGTCTAATATCTTAAAAAATTGTTCTATTGATTTTGCTACCAATGTATCTGCAGCAGCGCTTCTCCAAATCATTAAAGTCAGTAAATACATTACAATAAAAAATATTAATGCGGTTAAGAGTAATTTTTTTTCTCTTTTTACAAAAATAAAATGTAAAATAGTTATTACGCCAGCTATAAAAGTTATTAAAAATGCTGATGCCATATTTATACCCGCAAGGAAGCTAAAAAGAATGATATAACCCATATTCATATTTATTTTTGCAATCTGTTCGAAAGCTAAAACTGAAAATAATATTAAAAAGAAAACTTGTCCTTGATACGCCCAGAAGAAATTCTCCCAAGCAAATGGAAAAGCAAATAATCCACCAATAATTAAGGAAGACAATATTTGAATTTTTGGATGATTAATTTTTTTGAATAGGAAAAAAGATGTTAAAGCAGGTATAATTGATTGAATAGACATTGTTAATATACAATTTACTTTTTCTCCATTTAAAATGAAGACAAGTAAATTTAATATTCGCATCATCACAATTCGATGTTCATTGGCAGGTAAAAAGAAATCCTTTAATGATAGAGTGCCATTTAAATATGGTTCATATAACCTTTCAAGCTCGCCATCCCATTGATCCCAGAAAGGCACATCAACCCCCTTTTGTGGATAAAAATCACTCTTATGATATAAACAATGAGTGCAAGAACGATACTAAAATATAAGGGTGATATTTGAGATCTAAATTTTTTACAAAAGGTTAATTGCATGTTAATATAGCGATAAATGATTTTTTAGTTTATTTTGATCTTAAAGTAATTAATCGTTTTTATCAATCCATCTTCCAGTTTAATTTTGGGCTCCCAATTCAATGTTTTTTCAGCTAGCGATATATCTGGTTTTCTTTTTTTTGGATCGTCTTGAGGTAAAGGGAAATATTCAATTTTACTTTCTGAATTTGTGAGTTTTATAATTTTTTCAGCTAAATTTTTAATTGAGTATTCATAAGGATTACCTAAATTTAATGGTCCTCGAAAGTTTTCAAATCCCATCATAAGGATCATTCCATTGATCAAGTCGTCTATGTACTGGAAAGACCTTGTTTGAGAGCCATCACCATAAATAGTTAACGATTGATTATTTAAAGCTTGATTTATAAAATTCGAAACAACACGACCATCATCAATTTCCATGTTAGGTCCATATGTATTAAAAATTCTTACAATTTTTGTGTCGACTCCATATTGTCTGTAATATTCTGTAAAAATTGTTTCACTCAATCTTTTTGCTTCATCGTAACAAGCCCTAATTCCAATAGGGTTTACATTCCCAAAATAATTTTCTGTTTGTGGATGTAATTCTGGATCGCCATATATTTCCGATGTAGACGAAAAAAGGATTTTTGATTTATATTTTTTTGCGAGTTCAAGCATATTAAATGAACCAATAACATTTGTTTTGATAGTTTTTATTGGATCAGATTGATATTTTTTTGGAGACGCTGCTGATGCAAGGCAATATATTAAATCTGATTCTACATCTATTGGATCTATCACATTATGTTCAATAAATCTGAAATTTTTATTTTTAATAAATTGTTGGATGTTATTTCGAGATCCTGTAGATAGATCATCAAGGCAAATTACAATACGACCTAATTCTAGTAGTTTTTTACATAAATTAGATCCTATAAATCCAGCTCCCCCTGTTACAAGTATTTTCATTTAATTAATTTTTAAAAACGTCCAATCGAAATATATTTTATTCCTGTTTTTTCAAAATCTTCAGATTTATAAATATTTCTTCCATCAAATACCAAATTACCTTTCATATTTTTTTCAAAATCTTCAATGCCTAAATTTTTAAACTCATCCCATTCTGTTATGATCAGACAGGCGTCAGTATTTTTTATGCAATCAATAGTGTTCTTTGAGTAAACTAGTTTTAATTTTTGCATTTCCTTCTCTCCTATGAATATCTTTAGGATCTTTTCTTTTACAATTGGGTCGTAAACTCTTATGTTCACTTTGAATTTAGCAAGTTTTTTAATTATTGAGATCGATGGAGCTTCTCTTAAATCATCGGTATTTGGCTTGAATGACAAACCTAATATTGAGATGGTTTTGCCTTCTAGTTTTTTCAGTTGTGATTGGAGTTTCTTTATGAGTATTTCTTTTTGGTTTTCATTTACTTTTTTAACTGCTTCAAGAATATTAAATTTGAAATGATTTTTTTTGCCAGTGCCGATTAATGAATTTAAATCTTTTGGTAGACAACTTCCTCCATATCCAATTCCAGGATTCAAAAATTGCATTCCAATTCTTTTGTCCATCCCGATGCCACTTGCTACATCTTTGATATTAGCTCCATTGATTTCACAGAAATTTGCTATTTCATTTATAAAAGAAATTTTTGTCGCTAGAAAAGCATTCGATGCATATTTAATCAATTCTGCACTTTTTATATCAGTAAACAATAATGGAATAGATTCATTGACTATTGGATCATAAATTTTTTTCATTATTTCTTGCGCTTTTTTGCTGTTAGTTCCAACTATAATTCTATCAGGCTCCATCGTATCCTTTATAGCAGATCCTTCTCTAAGAAATTCTGGATTAGAAGCAACATCAAATTTTAGTTTTGAGTTTCGAGAATCGAGTTCCGATAATATGATCCTTTCACAAATTTCTCCTGTGCCAGCTGGTACCGTTGATTTATTTACAAAGATTTTGTAGCTATTAAGATATTTGCCAAAACTCTTTGCTATTTCTTTTACATATTTTAAATCAGCTTTATGATTTTTGTCTGCAGGCGTTCCTACAGCTGAAAAAACTATTTCCGCAAATTCTATGCCTTTTTTGATGTCTAGACTAAAATGCAGTCTTCCTTCCTTTTGATTTCTTATTACAAGTTCTTTCAGTCCAGGTTCATAGATTGGTATAATGCCTTTCTTAAGATTTTCAATTTTTTGTTGATCTATATCTATACAAATAACTTCATGTCCAATTTTAGCAAAACAAGCACCCGAGACAAGCCCGACGTATCCGACTCCAATAATTGCAATTTTCATTGTTGGACTTAAAATTAGGCACAATCATAATAAGCTAAAAGTATTATATTGAATATCTTATTTTTTGCCAAAATTGGTGAAAGACCAAAAATATTTCTCTTTAACTAAATAAATTAAAATAATAAACTACCCTTGTTAAATTTATGTGTTAAAAATGATAAACGATTTAAAAAATTTCGTAGCAAAATCTAGATTTTTGGGAAAAAGCGATGAAATGATTCAGGCAGGCGGAGGCAATACTTCATTCAAAGATGAATCAATAATGAGGATTAAAGCTTCTGGTTTCTTGCTATCTGAGATGACTGAGACTAGCGGCTATGTTTCTTTGCCTTATAGGCAAATAATTGAATATTTTGAAAAATTAACTTTTAAACCAGATGATATAGACCTTGAAGGAAAGATCTCAAATTTTGTTAATAATCTTGCTGAAAGTAATTTTCGACCTTCTATGGAAGCTTCGATGCATGCTTTTTTAGATAAATTTGTTTTGCACACACATCCGGTTTTTGTGAATATTTTTAGTTGTGCAAATGGAGCTGAAATTTTACTCCAAGAACTTTTTAAAAACTTACAGGCTAAATTTTATTTTATAGATTATGTTAATCCAGGTTACAATCTTGGTTATGCGATTTATAAAAAAATTCCTCAATCGAACGATGATAAGGTAATTATTTTGCAAAATCATGGACTTATAGTGAGCTCAGATGATGCCCATAAAGCTTATGATTTAACAATGGAAGTGAATAGTATTTGTAAAAAATTTCTAAATGAAAGATACAAAATTCCACTTGAGTTTGAAATTTCTGATTTAAAATTAATAGAAAAATACGACAATAATAAGTCTCTATATTTTGCTACAAGCAATTTAATCAGTAATTTTGTTGATGACATTGATGCTTTGAAAAATCAATTAGATAAAGCTTTTTTCCCGGATTTTATAGTTTTTAGTCAGAAAAATTGTGAATATTTAGAAAATAGAAAATTGTTAGCAATTGATTTCAGTGAAAATGCTAAAATTTTTGTAGTGAAAGGCGAAGGAATTTATTATTATGGTTCTGAAAAAATGGCTAAATCTATGCATTCAGTTTTGGAAGCGGTATTTTTTATTTTACAAGGAGTGCAAACTCTTGGGACGCCACACTATATTAGTTACAAAGATGTGTCATATATCTGTAATATGGAAACTGAAGAATATAGGAAAAAACTCATTTCTTAATGATTTTAAATAATGCAAATAATCATACCAATGTCAGGTATTGGAAAAAGATTTCTCGATGCGGGATACTCAGATCCAAAACCTCTTATCAAGACCCATGGTAAGCCAATAATTGAATATGTAATTAACTTGTTCTCTCCTGAAGATGACTATATTTTTATATGCAATGAGGATCACATTAAAGATACTGACATGAAGTCAGTATTGGAGGGATTAAAGCCTAATTCCAAAATAATAAGTATTCCTTCTCATAAGCTTGGTCCTGTATATGCAGTTATGCAAGCGAAAGAATTTATTGACGATACGAAGCCTTCTATAGTTTGTTATTGTGATTTTAATCAAGTATGGGATTATAAAAAATTTCAACAGTTGGTTGGGAAAGACGACTCAGATGGTGCTATACCATGCTATATTGGTTTTCATCCCCATTTAAAAGGTCCAAATAAATATGCATGTTGTAAAGTAGATAGTGAAAATCATCTTCTTGAAATAAAAGAAAAACATTCATATACAGAAAACAAAATGGACAGTTATAATTCATCTGGAATGTATTATTTCAAAAGTGGGAATATGTTGAAAAAATACTTTCAAAAACAATTAGATCAAGGCGAGACACTTAACGGAGAACATTATGTAAGCTTGGTGTATAATTTACTCATTGAAGATAAATTAAAAGTTTTGGTTACAGATGTAGAGAAATTTTGCCAATGGGGGACTCCTGAAGATTTAGAGGAATATAATTATTGGTCTTCATATTTCCAAGAAATTTTTTTAAACAAATCTAATAAATAAATAATGAAAGTAAATCTCATACCAATGGCAGGTCTTGGCACTAGATTCTCAAGTGCAGGATATAGGTTATCTAAACCGTTAATTGAAGTATCTGGCGTTCCAATGATAATAAAAGTAATAAGAGATTTACCTACTGTAGACAAATGGATTTTTGTTATGAGGCAAGAACATTTTGATTACGGCGTAGATCAACTAATAAAAAGAGAAATTGAAAATGTAATTTTTCTTGAAGATCCTGATCCGCAAGGTCAAGCATCAACTTGTATGATTGCAGAAAAAGAACTCAATGATAATGACGAGCTTTTTATTGCTGCTTGCGATAATGGATTTTTATTTGATTCAGCTAAGTTTGATTCTTTGAAATCGAATAAAGATATAGATTCAATAATATGGACATTCACGCAAATGGAAACTTTGAAAAGAAATCCAGATGCGTGGGGCTGGTATAAACTGGAAGCTGACAATCAGACAATAAGTGATATTTCTGTTAAGGTTCCAGTCTCTGAGAATCCATATAACGACCATGCAGTAACTGCAACTTTTTATTTCAGAAAGGCAAAGGATTTCATAGATTCAATAAAATTAATGGTTAGCGAAAATTACAGAATAAATAATGAATTTTATGTAGATGCTGTTCCTAGATTTCTTCAAAAACTTAATAAAAAAACTGTTATTTTCGATGTGGATTTATATGTTGGATGGGGCAAACCCGATGATTTATATGATTATGAAAGAATGGAATTTATTGTGAAATACAATATTAATCCACCGGATATGTCGCCTGAAGAATTAAGACTTTTACCATTATGGAAAAAATATTTTAATAAATGAAAGAAATAAAATTATCTATCGTCATCCCCTGCTATAATGAAGAGAAAAATATTCCTTTAGTTCTTGAAGAGTTTAAAAAAACTTTGGATCAAACAGAGTTAAAAGAAAATATTGAATTAATTCTTGTTGATAATAATTCAAAAGATAATTCATCTGAAGTGTTAAAAAAAATACTTTTAAAAAAAGAATATTTTTTTGCACGAACGGTTTTTCAAAAAAATCCTGGTTATGGCGCTGCTATTTTGAAAGGCTTGGAGCAAGCAAAAGGAAAATATCTTTGCTGGACACATGCTGACATGCAAACGCCACCATTTGATTGTATAAGGGCATATAACGAACTTCTCAGCTCAGAAAATATTGATAGAACAGTAATAAAAGGTAAACGCATAAAAAGAAAATTGGGAGATACGCTTTTCACTTTTGGGATGTCACTTATTGCAAGTATAGTGCTTAGAACATTTTTATTTGATATTAATGCGCAACCAAAACTTTTTAGTAGAACCTTATTTAATTCTTTAAAAAATCCACCTCTAGATTTTTCTTTAGATTTATATTTGCTTTATCTTGCTAAAAAAAGAAATTATAAAATCAAGTCAATCAAGGTGTTTTTTGGGAAGAGAATGCATGGTCAATCTGCGTGGGCTTTTAGCTTTGGCTCAAAAGTAAAAACAATTATCAGGACAATAAAGTATATTTTTGCGTTGAAAAAATCTATAGATCTAAAATGAAAGATAAAAACCACCAAAAATATATAGGGTTAATGTTCTTTGCATCTTTTCTTTGGGGATTGAATGGCATTTTTATACGAAATATATCTTCTTTTAGTTTCTTTGGCATTACATTGGGACGTTTGTTGTTTGCATTTTTACCTTTCTTTATATTTATTTTGAGCGCAAAGAAAAACAGAATGGAGCTTATTAAATCTTTAAAAGATTTTAAAATTTTTATTGTCTTGGGATTTCTTATGGCTTTTACCTTTATATTTAGTGTCTTGAGTTATAAATTAACGTACATTGCAACCGCCCAAACACTTAATTCAATAGGAATGTTTTTTACTGTTTTGTTAGCGCCAGTTTTTTTGAAAGAATGTGTTTCCAAAAAAGATCTTTTTGGAATGATAATTGCGTTTTCTGGCGTTATGTTAATACTTGGAATTGATAGCTCAGCACTAGATAACAATTTTTTAAAAGGAGATATCGTAGCTTTGTTAGCCTCATTATTTGCAGCACTGTATGGGATTTTGGTAAGGAAACATAAACTTGAACATCCATTTTATATTAATATGTTTTGGATTTTTGCCATTGCCTTTGTTTTTGTATTTTTGATTAGTCAAATTTTGCAAATGCCTTTTATTATTAGTGACATAAATTTAGTAAGTATATTTAACTTGCTTGCTTTAGGTGTTTTTGGCACTTGCATTGGCCACTCTATTTTGAATAAATCTTTTTATGTTCTTAGAAGCGAAAAAGCTCTAACAATTAGTTTGTCGTCTGTTTTATTTTCTTATTTCTTGGCTTTGGTTTTTTTCAGAGAAGTTATTGGTTTTTGGACTTTGATAGGTGTTCTGCTGACTATATTTGGTGTTTATATTGTAATTAGAAGTAATAACGATTAACATCACATTGTTTAACGCTTAAAAATATAGGAGCTATGTTGAAAATTGTTCATAGAGTAAATAATTCTGATTTTCTCAAAACAATTCCAAAACAATATGGAGTTGAATTAGATCTCAAAGCTTATGGGGATAGATTAATCTTAAATCATGAAGCTTTTGCAGATGGAGAGGATTTTGAAGAATACTTAAAATATTACAATCACAAATTAGTTATTCTAAATATCAAAGAAACAGGCATTGAAAAAAGAGTACTTGAACTAATGGAAAAATTCCAAATTGAAGATTATTTTTTATTAGATGTCGAAGCTCCTTACTTATATAGAGCATCGAATTTTGCAGGTATAAGAAAAATGGCAGTTAGATATTCTGAGTATGAGCCTATTGAAATGGTAGAAAATTTCAAAGGAAAAGTTGATTGGGTTTGGATAGATACGGTAACAAAACTTCCGTTAGATGAGAGTATAATCAAAAAATTAGAAGGATTTAAGACTTGCTTAGTTTGTCCGGAAAGATGGGGAAGACCTGAAGATATTCCAGTTTATGCAAAACAAATGAAAGAACTGAATTTCAAGCCAACTGCTGTAATGACAGCTTTTAAGCATATTAATGATTGGGAAAAATATGAATTTTAATAATGTAAAAGCAATTTTTTTGGATTTGGATAATACTCTTTATGAGTATGAAGCATGCAATGAGTATGGGAAAAAACATCTTTTTCAATTTTTGGCTACAAAATTGAATGTAGAACTTGATGCTATTGAAGCAAATTTTGAAAAAGCTAGAACTCAAATGCAGAGTGATTTAAAAAATCTTTCTTCGTGTAGATCCAGAGTTCTTTATATACAAAAAACAATTGAGTTATTATTAGGATTTACAGATTTTCATCTAACTCTTGAATCTCACGAACTTTTTTGGGAAAAATACTTTGAAAAAATGTTTCTTTTTCCAAATCTAATTGAGTTCTTGGAGCTTGCAAAAAATAAAGGTTTGCAATTAGTCATTGTTACAGATCTCCTTGCTGATATTCAAATGAAGAAAATTATTCATTTGAAATTAGATAAATATATAGATTTTCTAGTTACATCAGAAGAAGCTGGCATAGAAAAACCACACGCAAAAATGTTCCAACTGGCACTGGAAAAAGCACAACTTAAGGTAGATGAAGTTATAATGATTGGAGATAGTCAAGAAAAAGATATACAGGGAGCTTGTAGTCTAGGTATTAATACTTTTAAAGTTGATTTGAAGCAAAAAAAATCTTTTTATTCCAGTCTACAAAAAATTTTATTTGCACAGAGCTGATTTATCTGTATTTTGTATTTAAAAAATGCTTGTGTTAACATAATTCTGTTTAATTAAATTAAATGATTTTAAATGTCCCCACACCTCTTCACCTCAGAATCAGTTACGGAAGGTCACCCTGACAAAATGGCGGATCAAATATCAGATAGTGTCTTGGATGCCATAATAGCTCAAGATAAAAAAGCTAGAGTCGCTTGTGAAACACTGGTAACAACAGGTCTTGTCTTGATAGCCGGCGAAATTACAACTAATTGTTATGTGGATATTCCAAAAATAGCAAGAAAGACAATACATGATATCGGATACAATGATGCGATATACGGTTTTGACCACAAAGCATGTGCGGTTCTTACAGCAATTGACGAACAGAGTCCGGATATAGCTCAAGGAGTAAATGAAGGAGACGGATTACACAAAGAACAAGGAGCCGGAGATCAAGGTATGATGTTTGGTTTTGCGATAGATGAGACCGAAGAACTGATGCCACTTCCGATTATGCTTTCACATAAACTTGGGATGAAGCTTTCTGAAATAAGAAAAAATGGACAACTTCCTTATTTAAGACCGGACGGAAAAACTCAAGTAACGATTGAATATGAAAATGGAAGACCGAAGAGGGTTCATACAGTTGTTGTATCAACTCAACATGGTCCAGAAGCATCTCACAGCAAAATTTATGCAGATATTCTTGAGCAAGTGATTCGTCCTGTTTGCGGTGGTCTTATAGACAGCAATACAATTTATCATATCAATCCAACCGGGCAATTTATTATTGGTGGCCCTCCCGGTGATTGTGGATTAACTGGACGCAAGATAATTGTTGATACTTATGGTGGGATGGGTAGGCATGGTGGAGGAGCTTTTTCAGGTAAAGATCCGAGTAAAGTTGATAGAAGTGCTGCATATATGGGGCGCTATATTGCAAAAAATATTGTTGCAAGCGGCATAGCCACAAAATGTGAAGTTCAAATAGCTTATGCGATTGGCTATCCGGATCCTGTTTCTATCTTCATTGAAACTTTTGGCACTTCAAAAATTGAACAATCAAGAATTGCTGAAGCCGTAAAAAAAGTCTTCGATCTCAAACCAGCTGCAATTATTAGACATCTTGATTTATTAAATCCAATTTACAAAGCTACCGCAGCTTACGGACATTTTGGAAGAAGTGAGTTTTCTTGGGAAAAGACTGATAAGGCAGAAGACTTGAAGCGCTTTTTGGGATAAAGGATAAAGTACAAAGGATAAAGTGTTTAATTTTATGAAAAAATCTTTTGAAAGTTTAATAATGTGGCAAAAATCTGCTTTAGAAATTTCTAAAATGATAAAAGCTTATATGAGTAAACTATAGCTTTATCCTTTATCCTTTATCCTTTATCCTTCATGTCCACCTACGAAATAAAAGATATTAATTTAGCTGCTCAAGGTAAATTAAATATCGAAATTGCAGAGAGAAATATGGGAGCCCTTTTGAAAGTGAAAGAAAGATTTTCGAAAGAAAAACCTTTCCAAAATATAAGAATTGGAATGGCTCTTCATGTTACAAAAGAAACCGCAGTTTTGGTCGCAACACTTATTGCAGGAGGAGCAGAAGTTGCTATCACGGGTTGTAATCCTCTTTCTACACAAGATGATATTGCCGCGGCATTGGCAGACAAAGGTGTGAATGTCTATGCTTACAAAGGTGAAACAACAGAAGATTATTATAAATATCTGAAAAAAGTACTTGATTTCAAACCGCATATAACAATAGATGACGGTTGTGATCTTGTCACGCTTGTTCATACCGAATATCAACATTTGATTCCTGACATGATTGGTGGCTGTGAGGAAACAACGACTGGAGTTATTCGTCTTAATGCTATGCAAAAGGATAATGCTCTCAAATGTCCAATGATTGCAGTCAATGACAACAAAACAAAACATTTGATGGATAATTATTATGGAACTGGTCAATCTACACTTGATGGAATAATCAGAGCTTCAAATATTTTATTTGCAGCTAAGACGGTTGTTGTGCTTGGCTATGGAAGCTGTGGCAAGGGGGTAGCACTGCGAGCAAAAGGAATGGGGGCAAATGTTATTGTTACAGAGGTTGATAATTTTTGCGCACTTCAAGCAAGTATGGACGGTTTCCAGGTGATGCAAATGAATGATGCTGCAAAAGTAGGTGATATTTTTGTGACAGTAACTGGCAATAAGAATGTTGTGACAATGGGACATATAAGAACTATGAAAAATGGAGCAATACTTGCAAATAGTGGACATTTCGATAACGAAATTGATGTCAAATCAATGGAAAAATTTGCAATTTCAAAAAGAAGAGTTAGACATTATTTTGATGAATATAATTTTGAAAATGCTAAATATGTTTACTTGGTTGGAGAAGGAAGATTGGTAAATCTTGCTGCGGCTGAAGGGCATCCAAGCGAGGTCATGTCGCTTTCATTTTGCGGACAAGCTCTTGCTTGTGAATATCTTGTCAAAAATAAAGAAAAACTAGAGGCAAAAGTCTACTCTCTTCCGCCAGAAATTGATGATCAAATATCAGCTTTTCAGTTGACAGCAATGGGTATAACAATTGATGAACTTACAGAAGAGCAAAGAAAATATTTGAATAGCTGGCAGGAGGGGACTTAATGATTGTCTACATTACAAAATCCAGATAATTGTCTTTGTTAATTAATTCAATAGAGCTGTTTTTATATGTATCTAAAAATTCTTGTGGTTTTTTGAATTTATTTTTTTGCCATTTGAATTCAAAACCTTTTAAATTACCACCCTCTTCTTCAAGGAAATCTATTTCTTTCTGATCATAAGTTCTCCAAAAATATTGGTTAAGAAATCTTTGCGAATATGTATTTTTTTTCATTCTTTCGATTATACAAAAGTTTTCAAATAAAGCACCTACATCAGTTCTAAGTTCAGGTTCATTAAAATTTTGGATGAGACTATTTCTAATGCCAAGGTCATAAAAGTAAATTTTCCGCATTTTATTAAGTTCTTTTCTAAGGTTTCTACTAAAAGGTTTAAGTTTAAAAATTACAAAACTTTTTTCAAGCAAATTAATGTATTTTTCAATTGTTATCTTGTTAACAGCAAGAAGATCGGCAAGTTCTGTATAAGACACTTCATTTCCTAGTTGCAAAGCCAAAGCTTGTAATATTTTTTCAAGGAGTTCTGGCGACTTCAGATTTTCAAATTTAAGTATATCTTTATACAAATATTTTTGAGCAATTGCGTTACAAGTTTCTTTGGCATTTTCAAAAGAATTTACAATTAGTTCCGGATATGAGCCAAATTTCAAAAAATTATTAAGATTTCTAGTAATTTCTATATTAGACATTTTATCTGCAATTTCTTCTATCGAAAATGGAAACAATTTAAATTCAAAAATTCTTCCAGTCAAAGGCTCTGAAATTTCATTTGCAAGATCAAAACTCGAGGAACCGGTTGCGATTATTTGAATTTTTGGATAATTATCGACAAGAAGTTTTAAGCTTATACCTATATTTTTCACTCTCTGAGCTTCATCTATAATTATTAAATTTTTTTTACCTATATATTGTTTAAGAGAAGTAGAAGTTTTATTTGTTAAGGCTTTCTCTATATCAGGCTCATCGCAATTCAAATAAAGAGAATTTTGATGTTTTTTCAAAAAATGCTGGCACAAAAATGTTTTGCCAACCTGCCTTGGTCCATAAATAATAATTATTTTACCTTTAAAAAATTTTGCTTCAATTTCTCTCTCAATTTTCCTTTTAACTATCATAGTGACCTAATTTACCTTATTAGGGTTGTTAACGTGGCTTAAATATACCAAATTGCGTCACTGTATGTCAATGCCTACATTAAAAAATAATAATCGAGTGGTACGTTAATAATTTTTTCTTCTTTATCAAGAAACAGGGGACTGCTGGAAAATACAATTCCATATTCACAATTAACTCTATTCATTGTATTCAAAATTTGACGTCTGTCTTTTTTCCCCAATCCAACTTCAATTATAATTTGTTTTTGATTCAAAAGTTGCAAAATAAAATCAGCTCCATTTTGTGAATTATCATACCTAAAAGCACCATTGCCTCTTAGAATAAACTCTCGATATAGGTGGCTTCCGACAGAGTCTTCCAATAATTTTCCTTTTCTGGTAAAAAAAGTGTTTTCTTGTCCGGAAATAGAAAAAAAAGACATTCTTACAGCAGAAGACATAAAGAGATATTTTGCAGGTTTTTTTGCAACTGACATATTAGATCCGTAAGCTGAAACCTTGATAAGCAATTCTGTTTTTTCGAGAGCATCTAATAAGCTACTGATGGTGAGTCGATCAATATTCAATATTTGCTCTAAAGTATTTAGACTTGTTGTGTCATTTTCTGAAATAATAAAAAGCAATCTTTTTACTTGACCTAATGTTTTTGTATCAAAACCGCCAAGCATTGGTAAATCTTTTTTGATAATACCATCCAAAAGCAACGATATAGAATCATTAATTATCGATTCATTTGGCAAATGCAGAGTGAAAGGCAAAGAGCCGAAAGTTAGAAACTTATCTATGTCTCTTCGGTCAATCTTGCTCCAATAGTCATTCACTAAACTTTTCAAACCTTCCAAGTTATTGTAAGCATCTTTTACGTTAGAAGAAAAATAAATAATATCTCTAATACTTTTTTTTAGGTATTTTGTTGGAAAAATTTTATTTCGAAGCATTTCATATTCAGAAAAACACATTGGCGTCATTCTTTCAAAAATAGCTCTCCCTCTTGCAAGATCAGCTGTTGTTTGCAAAATTACTGCTGAAGAGCCCGTACAGCAAAAGAAAATCTTGGACGTTTTATCATGTAATATTTTTAGAGCTTTTGCCCAGTTATTATCGCTTTGAACTTCGTCTAAAAAAACAACAATTTCTTCTGATAAACTTTCTAAATCTTTTCCTAAGATTTCTTCATAAGCTTGCATGATTTCTAAAATCCCTACATTAAACAAAATTTTTATCTCATCGACTGATATAAATAAAATTTCAGTGTTTTTATTTTTGATCATTATATCGCTACAGATCTGCGCCATTAAAGTTGTTTTTCCAACTCCTCGAAGACCGGGAATAATTATTAACCTATTATTGGACCGTTTATGTAAAAAATCATCAATGTATTTTTGTAGCCTGACAAATAGAAAACGCTTAGGCAATTCATTGCCTTTTAAATCTAGAATGTATTTGGTCAATCTATCTTCGGTTGTTCTTATTTGTTTCTGCAAGTATTGAATAAGCTCATGGTTCATATATATTGCATTATATTAGTAAGTTATGTCTTTAGTATAATACAATATATTGCCGTAGACAATAGCGACTACGGCAAGTTGAAACAATTTATTCTGCACAATTTATTCTGCTCTATATTCCAACGCGTCACCTTCTGGAATCCAACTTGCATCGCCATGCAAGTTGACAGTTGCGCCTGTTGGATATAATGAAGCTGATCCATTAAGATTGTCAATATAGACTGTAGAGCTATTTGATGAGATTTCACCAAGATTGTATGGCATAGTAATAGCTACTCCATCGGCAGTGCTAATATAAGCTCCAGCGATGGTCCCATCAAATTCTGTACCGGAATAAATTCCACTATTTCCATTAGCTTCAGCTCCAAAGACAATTTGATCTCCACTATCTAGCGGAAGAAGATTACCTGTTAACTCTGCGTCAAGTACAGTTTGACCATCTATTGATACAGTCATACCTGTTGTTGGGTTATATGTCATTGTAACAGCATGAATCATACCGCTTTGATCATCAGGCTCTTGCCAATCAATTGTGCCGTAATAATATCGATAATCATCCAATACTGCTATAGCGGTGATACAAGGTAGATTTGCAGTTACTCCGCATGTGCTTTCATATCCTTGCGCCAAGATCACAGAATCTCCTATTGACAGCAAAGCTCCCGGCACTTGAGAGTCTAGAGTTGTATTAAGTCCTACAGAAAGAGAATCTGTTATTTTTGATAAATCGACACTGGAAACGAACGCATAAGAACCATCGTTGCCAATAAGCCGTAATGCGCCTTCTTCATCGCTTAATCCATCGCAATCATTATCTTCTTCGTCATACGCTAATTCTTCATCAGCCTCCCCGCTACAATCGTTATCTATTCCATCATCGCATATATCTTCAGCTGCAGGACTTGTATCAGGATTTGCGTCATCACAGTCGCCTGTTTCTTCAGCGTAGCCGGTTGGCGCATCGCAAGCTGACTGAGTCACATCAGTTCCAAAGCTATCTCCATCATTATCTCGATAAAAAACAGTTGCGGCGTTTTCATCAACAGAACTATCGCAATCATTATCCTTTCCATCACAAAGTTCAGTTGCTCCAGGATATATTGTTGCATTTTGATCATTACAGTCACCTGTTTGCGAACTGTAGCCTGTAGGAGCACTGCAAGCTTGTGTTGGAGAAGTAATACTTCCATAAGCATCCCCATCATTATCAGGATAATAGGTCTTTTTTACACCTTCATCTACCGCTCCATCGCATTCATTATCAACGCCATCGCATATTTCAGTAGCATTAGGATGTACAGCTGAATTGCCGTCATTACAATCACCGGTACCAAGAGTGGCACTTGATGAAATGAAACTAGGTATTTGCGCGACATTTGATCCTGGCGTTACACCTTCTTCAATTGGATAAGCTATCAGACCAAGATCGCTACCGATTGTGCAGGCTTTTTTGAATTCAGAGTCTTTGACATAGAGATCCCCATCTCCATCAGTACCTCCTTCCGTGATAGGTTGACCTTCGTTTGCCTTCCCGTCACAATCATTATCAACTCCATCACAAATTTCTGCTTGACCCGGTTTTACGGCAGAATTGTTATCATTGCAATCTCCATCTTCTTCAGTATAACCATCTTCATCGTCATCTGATCTTGAGGTGTCTTCATCTGTATCACCATCGCAATCATTATCTTCTCCATCTGCTATTTCGGCAGCGTAAGGATTGGTATTTATATTTGCGTCATCACAATCACCTTGTATTTCAGTGAATCCATCTCCGTCATCATCACCATTGAATGTACCTTCGTCTACTATACCATCGCAATCATTATCTTTTGCATCGCCGTACCCGGTATGAGCAGGATCTTCATTTGCGCTTGGATGAATACTGGCATCTTTATCATTACAGTCGCCTTCTAATTCACTCAATCCATCACTATCATCGTCATAATTTGCAGTACCTTCATCTACTACACCATCACAATCATTATCTTTTCCATCCGCTATTTCAGAGTTATTTGGAAAATTATTACTATCATTGTCATCACAATCACCTTGGCTTTCTGTAACTCCGTCCCTATCATCATCATAATTTCCAGTACCTTCGTCTACTATACCATCGCAATCATTATCTTTTCCATCCGCTATTTCAGAGTTATTTGGAAATATTACAGGATCATAGTCATTACAATCACCCCTACCCTCCGTAAATCCATCGCTATCATCGTCAAAAATGTCAGTATCTTCATCAATATACGTATCACAATTGTTATCTAACCCATCTGCCATTTCTGCTTTGCCTGGAGCCACGTTTGGATTGGTGTCATCACAATCGCCATCTTCTTCGGTAACTCCATCGTCATCATCGTCATAAGCAACAGTACCATTATCAACTAATTGATCACAATTGTTGTCAATGTTGTCGACTATTTCAGTATTGCCAGTGTACATAGCATCGGCATCATCATCTTCAGGATCATCATTACAATCACCACCTTGTGCTGATTGACCATCACCATCTTTATCGGTTGTATCGCAATCTTCATCTGTTTCTTCATCTGAATCATTGTCTTTGCCATCTCCACTATTTAAATTGTGTGTTTCTTTGACAGTACCATCGGCGTTGTATTGAGCTATTGTTCCTCCATT
The DNA here is from genome assembly GCA_964511025.1 of uncultured Candidatus Peribacteria bacterium. Classification (GTDB taxonomy): domain Bacteria; phylum Patescibacteriota; class Gracilibacteria; order UBA1369; family GWF2-33-10; genus CAZEDK01. Next base: position 28,132 of record CAZEDK010000009.1, read on the forward strand.
TGGTACGTCTGGACATTCTGGTGCGTCAGGGTAAATAGAAGCATCAGCATCATTTACGTCTCCCTCATATTCAGAAAATCCATCGCTATCGTCATCATAAAATTGAGTTTCTTCATCTATTACCCCATCACAATCATTATCCATGCCATCTGCTATTTCAGTTGCACCTGGATATACTGTTCTATTTCCGTCATTGCAATCTCCGCCAGACTGAATAGTATAATTACCTAATGCTGCCACTGACAATCGCAAATAATCCATGAAGGCAGTTATTGCAAGTTGTTCTTGTGCTCCTTCGGGGAATAGATCAAGAGCATATTGAGGAATGGTACCAGACTTACCATACTGATCTATAACAAATGGCTGAACATTAGATCCAGTGAAACCAAGGGCAGGATCTTGTAGACCTTTATAAGCAGCAAGTATTTCATCTTTTTCTAAAAGATGACTTGTTTCACCAGTTGTATTATCTTCAGCAGTAAATGCGGCAGTTCCATCTTGATCAACGTCATAATCAACAGCAGGAGCATCACATTCTGCATCCATTTGTTCTTGAGTCAAAAGATTTACAGCTGTGTAGGGGTTTTTTTTTACACCATGACAAATTTGAGTCTTCTCTTCAGCAGTGAGTGAGTACTCCTGCGTGCAACCTTCTGCTGTGCTTAACAAAGCTAAACCTGCGCCTAAATAAAGATTTTCTTTAAGTCCCATAATTATAAGTTTTAGTGATTAAATTATTAGTGAAATTATTAATATTTGCAAGTTCCACCAACCTGAAAAGCAGTCAGAGCTGTAGGCATTTCATCTTCAACAAGACCATTTCTATATCCAATGTTTGTCCAGTCAACACCTAAATTCGCTCCAATGCCACATTTTACATGGACTGTTACTTTTCTCAAAGCTTCTAAATCTAAATTTATACCATTAAGGGGATAGATTCTTTCAAGTGCTGGATTATCATAGCCTGGATTGTATACTCCTGCTTGCACAGAACCAAATTCAAATCCAAGTGAACCTTCAAATTCCCATGGTCCTGTGACATAATTAACTCCACCTCCAAGTCCAAGCAGACTAAGATTACCTACAACCGGATTGCCAACTGTTTTCTCTTCACCAATATCACCATATCCAAAACTTCTAGTATAAGTAAGTTCAGCAAAAGGCGATAGTTTGTCACTGCCAAGTCTAACTTTTTCAAACAAATATTGATATCCCAAAGTTATAGTTGATCCACTTCCATTCAATCCATCGCCATCTTTAGAAGCGATGTTTGTTGCGTTAATGGCAGAATATCCAAGTCCTGCTTCAACATTACCCAAATATGGAGGTTTTTTTTTGCCTTTTATAGCTAACGTAACTGTTTGAGAAGATAATGCCTCTGTACCAGATAGAGCTGAATCTGTATCCCCAAGATTTGCTTTAACAGCGTGATACTTAGGATTACGGATGTTGCCTGGACTTGCCGAAAAACTTTCCGGTAATTCCACGGTGATAACTGCTCCTCTTTTGCCATCTTCTAGTGGTCCATTCAGATCAAAACTTTCAGCAAAAACCAGAGTACTATCTGTTTCTTCTCTATTTTGTGCATCAGAGTCGCTATTATTATTACTAGGTTTCACAGATAGTCCCGGAACTATTACATATAAGGCATTTGCTTGCATGTCTGTATTTGGGAGGGAAGGATGCTTAAATCCATTAAATATACTTCCATTAATTATGTAACTGGTATCTTGAGAACCTGTAAATACAGGGTTTTTAAAAATATTTTCTACTTTTAATACTATGTTTCCAGTATATTGTCCTTCTTTTATTTCAGTGCCACCAAGAGCAGAAGAAACATCACTTTTTGTTACATAAACAACTCCACTTGTTTGATTTTCGTAAGTTATTGTAAGTTTTAATTCGACTATAGCAGCTTTTAGTTCTTCAAAAGTGGGATCTCTGAATGGATAATTAGTTCTGTCTACAACAATTATTCGTGTTGGAGGTGTACATGTTTCATTAAAATCTGTTGTTTTTGTGTCATCTGTTGCTTGTTCCGGAAGATCGAAAGAGATGCTAAAGTCTTTTGGGGAGCCTGATATATGTATTGCTTCTTCATTTATGACGCATCTATCTAATGCTTCTCTTTTTAGTTCTGCTTTATATTGTACTTCTTCACCTTTTGCTTTTGCCTCTTGTAGATTTATTGCTAATTGCTGTAAAGCAGCTATATCAGCATCATCTAAAGCAATTGTTTGAGTTGTTCCGTTGGGAAATGTTAAAATTATTTCTTTTTTCATTAAGTCTAATCTATAACTTGATGCCTTTAGAATTTTGACTAATATTGTTGGTTGAACGTTTGGAGCTGGAGCAGCTGTTCTTCTAGGAGTTCGTGGCGGTGCAACTTGCTCTTTCTCTCTAGGTTTAACTTGGTCAAGAGACTGTGCAATCAAAACACGTCCTCCATCTTCTCTCGCTTTTTCTACTATTGGAGCTTTTTCATGATCTAACGCACTCAAAGCACTAGCCTCCAGTGCCGACAAACCAGTTGTAAATAACAAAAGTTCTGCTGCTGTTTTTAATGTGCGTAAATTCATTTTTTAATTAGAAGATAGTATACCAACATTTTATTTTTTGTATTGTCAAATTTATTAATATTTGATTAATAGATTTGACAACTTGTCACCTTCAATAGCTGTTCCTGTACTTATATTTGCTGCAGAAATTAATACTGAGTGATCTTCAAGCAATTTTGCTACTCTAGTTAAAGAACCTGCAATTCTTGATTTTCGCAATTCTGGCAATAATCTGTCTTTAAGTGTCCTGTAATAAAATTTTAACGCTTTTTCGTTGCCAGATAAATCCTTGTGTGTAACTAATTCCAATATTGTGTTTATTTTTTTCTCTTTTAGTTGACCAGATTTAAGGAAACTTGATTCGATTATCTGAGCGTCGTCAGCTGTAAGCTCTCCTTTATAGCCTCCGTTATTTCTTAGTAAATTATAAAAAGCTAGTAGTGCTTTGTTATAATCATCATCACTAAAATCAGGTGTATTAGGTCTTTTTGAAAGATTTAATATTTTGAGTAGATCAGTCACGTTGCCTTCTAGTTCTTGTACAAATTTTTGAAAATCTATTCGATGAGTGAGTGAATGTAATATTTTTCTGTAATCTGACGCCGCGGTACTTTCTTCAGGTAAGTATGAAGGTTGATCGGCTGTTATTATTTCAGCTAATTCTCCCTTCATTGCCTCTGTATCTTTTAGTTCTATATAAAAATATTCTGTAGTTTCTGCTGTAGCTTTTGCTTCCAGCAATCCCTCAAAAAAACCTAATGCAAGTTTTTCTTGAGCTGTTGTTGGTCGTAGTTTAAGCTCATCTTTTTCAGGCGCTTGACCACCATCATTAGCAACATCCGCAACTGGTGCAGGTGCTCCACCTTGAATTCCTCTGAAATAATAACCACCACTTGCGCCAACTCCCAAAAGAGCTAACGCAGCAAGTAGCCAGCGTGTAGTTCCTATTCTTTGGCTTTCTTCTTTTAAAACCACTTGAGATTGAGCGTTTGAAGTTGCATCTTCCGCAGCAGCCCTTACAGTTTTCTCTTCTGCTATTCCTTGGGCAATACCTTCCTTTTTAACGGCTAATAATTTTTTTAATTCCTCATAACGCTTTGTTGCTGCTAGTAATGCTTGACTTTTTACTACTGCATTAATGCTGTCGCAGGCTCTTTTTATTTCCAAGGCTGCACTTCCCCATTCTTGTATTATTGCTGGACTGGTTTCTTGTGTTTTTTGTGTTTCACAGAAACTTTTTATTTCTTGCAGTCTGTCATTTGTCACATTTGCTTGCCCAAGATCTGTTATTATTGTCTCAATTTCTTGAATTAATCGTTCCGGGCTAAGTTCAGCTTGTGGAGTTGATGCTGGAGTTGATGAGGTCATGTAAATAGTTTATCATCCCAAATTTAGTTTGGGATCTAGGAGTTAGAGATTATGTTCGTTAGACTAGCGTATTTTGTTTGTAATACTGGATTCCTGCCTCCGCAGGAATGACAGAATTAAATTTTAGTCAAAGGTTGAAGAAGTTTCTCATCTCCCTTTAGCATCGGCATTAATTTCGCGATTTCAAATGTCATTTTGACAACTTGCGCTCTTCTTATGAAATCATTTGGTCCGAAGATACCATTTAAGCTTTCTATATTCTCCGTGTCAATTTTTTCTTCGATTAATCCAATCAAATTCTTGTACCAAGCGTTTGCCGGAATGTCTTTGAAATTATCAACCGTATAATTTTTCTCATCATCCAGTCCAGCCGCTCTCATAAGTATTGCAAGCGCTTCAGCTTTTGTCGCGTTATCGTAAGGTCTGGCATATCCTCCATTTCTATCTATGAAACCAAGATTGTAAGCTGTGTACATTATAGCCCTTGTCCAGCTTGAATCTTCGTCAGGGCTAGTTGGAACATCTTTGAAAATTTGAGTTCTTGCTATGCTGTCAGGGTCGATTTCATGTCCTGTTAGGATGATGGCAATTTTTGCCAATCCAAGCCTGCTCATGAATCTGTCGGGAGCAAATAATGCGTTTCTGTTTGTTGGAACTTTGTCTTTGTTGCCAACTCCGCTGATTATATATTGATCAATTTTGTTATGATAATTCTTGATTACGTTGACATAATTATATGCCCAGTGGCTAGATGGGACGTCAGCAAAAGTAGTATCATTTTTAGTATCATAATTCAAAGGTCCATTTTCTTCATATCTTTTCACTTTTTCCTTTTCTTGTTTTTGAACTTTTGCTTCCAGTTTGGCTTTGTTCGCGGCTATTTTTTCCGCTTTTGTGTCAGCAACAATTTCACTTAGAAGATTGTAGTTGGCTCCCGGACCGCCTGCGTGAGAACTGCGCAAGGTTGTTGTTGAAGCTTCATTGCTTTTTTCTGATTCAAGACTACTTTTGATTGTTGTAACAACGTAATAATATGTTTTACCTTGTTCTATTTTGAAATCTTCATAAGAATTTGTATTTACATCTTTTGCTAACAAATTTGTACTGTTAACCTGAACCCCGGATGTTTGACTTCTATAGATGTTAAATTTCACATCCCTAATCAAATCCCAGTCGAGCTTCACTTCGGTAGCATATCCTTTTGCTAACAAATTTGTTGGTTTGTCAACTTTTTGATCGTTGGCACAGCCGTTAGCATCTACAGAACTGCCAGAAGTTGTATTGGAGCAAGTGTCTTTGTCATCAGTAACACCATCTTTGTCACTATCTGTAGTTGTGCCATTTGGAGCTGAATCACAGCCGTCAGGAGTGCCATCTTTGTCAGCATCTTTTGAATCATCAGAATTTGCACAGATATCTTTATCATCAGTCACGCCATCTCCATCACTATCTATAGTTGTAGTTGTGCTATTTGGAGTTGAATCGCAGCCGTCAGGAGTGCCATCTTTGTCGGCATCTTTTGAATCGTCAGAATTTGCACAGATATCTTTATCATCAGTCACACTATCATTATCAGTATCTTTTTGATAATCAGCGCAGCCGTTTGCGTCTACAGTGCTGCCGGAAGTGCTATTGGAGCAAGTATCTTTATCATCAGTCACACCGTCATTGTCGGAATCAGTAGTGCCTGCATCTTTGCATGCAGAATCTTCACTGTCAGTTTTGCCGTCTTGGTTATTGTCTTTGCCGTCTGCGCAAAGTTCAGTAGCTCCAGGATGGACAGATGAGTTGGTGTCGTTTAAATCTTGAGTTGACGGGTCAGTACCTTTTAGATAAGTATCGCCATCTTGATCATATTCATCGCTTACTCCGTTACAACTTTGATCAATATCATCATAATAGATTTCGTCAGCTCCGGGATAAATTAACGCATTATTATCGTTACAATCAGGTCCACTTACCTCGCTAGCATCAAATCCATCGCTATCAGCATCAATCAAGTCGCCGTCTTTGCAATCCTGATCAATTGAATCGTAAGCTATGTCATTTGCATTTGGGTGGATTGAATTGTCATAATCATTACAGTCAAATTTGTTTGGATCTTCTTCCAAAACATTATATCCATCGCCATCTTGATCGTCATCTGGAGACAGTGCATCGCAATCATCATTTTTCCCATTGTATTCTATTTCGGTTTCGCTTGGATTGACGCTACTATCACTATCATCACAATCTTCAAAGACGTAAAAAGTATCTCCATCCATATCCAAATCGGCAACTAAAGGATTTGTATGAGAAGTATTAATTTCATAGCCATCATACATACCGTCATTGTCAGTATCAGCATCTAATGGGTCGGTACCATAAGTTACTTCTTCATTATCTGTAAGACCATCGCTGTCGGAATCATCTTCGCAGCTAATATCCTCGTCATCTGTTAGACCATCTTGATTATTATCTTTTCCATCGTTGCAATCTTCAATTGCACCAGGATGAATTGAAGAGTCTGTATCGTTTAAATCCTGAGTTAATGGATCAGTGCCTAAATTGTATCCATCGCCATCTTGATCGTATTCATCGTTATCTCCGTTACAACTTTGATCAATACCGTCATAATAAATTTCAGTAGCGGCCTGATTTATTGCGTCATCGTAATCATTGCAATCAGTACCGCCTGTTACTTCAGTTGAGTTGTATGTGTCGCCATCGACATCGGTTAAATCTCCATCGCTACAATCATCATCAATGGAATTATAAGGAATTTCAACCCCATCCGGATTAATGTCCGGATTGTTGTCGTTACAGTCAGATCCACTTACTTGTGTTGATGGAAATCCATCCTCATCAACATCAGTTAAATCTTCACCGCTACAATCTTGATCAATTGTATCATATGGTATTTCAGTGCCATTTGGATTCATGCTTGAATCGCTGTCGTTACAATCTTCATAAGCATAAAATCCGTCAGCATCATTATCATAATTTGCAAGCAAAGGGTCAGTTTCATCTATACCATCAAGGACTTCTTCGTAATCAGTTAAGCCATCTTCATCGCTATCATTAATTAGAGGATCGGTGAGGTAAGTGTTGACTTCTTCGCCATCATTCAAACCATCATCGTCAGAGTCAGAATCTTGAGGATTGGTACCAAGTGTAGATTCAGTAGAATCGGTAAGACCATCTCCATCGCTGTCTGGATCGCTACTAGCATCATCCTCGTTGCCGTTGCAATTTTCATCTATGCCGTTATTTTTTATTTCAGTAGCGTCCGGATAAATATCTGAGTTAGTGTCATCGCAATCTATATCATTGGTTTCCGGAGTACTTCCGCTACTATCTCTAATTGGCTCAGTATAGCCATCGCCATCAGTGTCGATACAGTCTTGATCTTTACTATCTGCTCCAATTTCTGTTGCTCCCGGATATATTGTCTTATCTCCATCATCGCAATCACCTTGATTTTCTGTCAATTTATCCGAATCATTATCAGCATTTGGAGATGATACTATATATTTCGCGTTAGCTTCTAAGAATATTGAAACTGTATAAGAAATCAATAACAAAGCTATCACTACAAAAGTACTGATTATAAAGAATTTACTAATCTGTTTTAAGTTCAATTTTTCCATAAAAATGATAGCAACAAAATTATAAGGAGCTCATCCTAGTATTTTATTGCAAATTTGTCAAATATATTTTTTACTAACAAGTTTTAATTTACAAAAGTCAACCAATCCAAGTATTTATCTACTTTGCCATGCACAGTATCCAAATATACCTCTCTAAGTTTTGATGTTATATTTCCAATTCTATTTTTGATTTTTTTATCATCGATGTCGGCAATTGGCTGGACTTCCGCGGCTGTCCCTGTGAAAAAAGCTTCGTCAGCATCATATAAATCTGCAAGTTTTAGTTTTGCTTCTTTGACCTCTAATCCTAAATCAGTTGCTATTTGCATAACAGATGATCTAGTTATTCCCGGCAAAAAAGTTTTTGTAGCTTCCGGTGTGTATATTATGCTATTTTTTATTATGAAAAGATTTTCACCAGGTCCTTCAGCTATATAATCTTCTTGATCAAGCATTAAGGCTTCATCATATCCTCCTTTTTTGGCTTCGCAACTTGCAAGAATCGGATTAAAATAATGGCCGGCTATTTTGGCATCACAAATATCAGCATTCGGTGGTATTCTTCTCCATTTGGAGGTTTTGACTCTTACGGCATCAGCGTCAAGATATTTTCCCCAACCCCAGCACGCAACTGCAAGTTCTGTTGTACATCCGATAGTTGGAACTCCCATTTTGCCTGTTAAGAAAAAAATAGGTCTTATATATCCACTTTTTAATTCACTGTTTTTCACTACATCAATTTGAGCTTGTTGAACTTCTTTTTCAGTGTACGGGGACACCATTTCCATAAACGTTCCTGAATAGAAAAGACGTTTCACATGATCCGCATTTCGAAATATTGCAATTCCTTTATCAGTTTCATAAAATCTAACTCCTTCGAATACTGCAGAACCATAATGCATAGAATGATTGATGACATGAACAGTTGCCTCCGCCCAGTTAATAAGCTGACCATTCATCCAAATTTTTTTCCCAGGTATCATTTTTAAGAGTTAAGAGTTAAGAGTTAAGAGAACTGAGAGCTGAGAGTTTATATCAATTTGTGTATTAATGTACCTAAGATTTTTAATATCTCAATTGTTTTTCCTTTAATTGTTTCTCTTTCAATGTCAGATATGTATTTCAGTTTAAATGCAATAAAAACTTGTGTTTCTAATTCTGCAGTTGATCCTTTTGCTATTCCAAGAAATTGCTTAAACTCTCCTTTATTATTTCTTTCTGAACCTTCTGCAATATTTGATGGTATAGAAACTGAAGCTCTTCTCATTTGGGAAGTCAATCCATATATTTCTTCTTTTGGAAATTTTTTTGTAACTTCATAAATACGCATTGATAAATCTACTGCTTTTTGCCAAACTATTAACTTTTCATAATTAGATTTCATATTTAATAAATTAAATCCTAAATTCTCAGTTCTCAGCTCTCAAATTCTCAGCTCTCAAATTCTCAGCTCTCAGTTCTCAGCTCTCAGTTCTCAGCTCTCAGTTCTCAGCTCTCA
>CAZEDK010000009.1:37284-39001 GCA_964511025.1 uncultured Candidatus Peribacteria bacterium
GTTCTCAGCTCTCAGTTCTCAGCTCTCAGTTCTCAGCTCTCAGTTCTCAGCTCTCAGTTCTCAGCTCTCTCAGTCCCAAAGGGACCCCCTTGGGGCTCTCAGTTCTCAGCTCTCAGTTCTCTCAGTCCCAAAGGGACCCCCTTGGGGCTCTCAGTTCTCAGCTCTCAGTTCTCAGCTCTCAGTTCTCAAATTCTCAGTTCTAATCAAAAATTCTATGAATTTTTGATTCCAGTCTATCAAACGCTTCATTGATTTTATCCTCTTCTATTCCAAAAGCCATTCTTATATGACCTTCGCCGCTTTGTCCAAATGCTGCACCCGGTATAACTACAACTTGAGTTTCGTGTAAAATTTTCAAAGCAAGATCAAAAGAATTCATATTGCCTTTCAGCAATTTTGGGAAAATATAATATGCTCCCTGCGGTTTAATATAACTGAAGTAATCAGATAAATTATCCAATCTTTTGCAAATTAAATTTCTTTTATTTTCAAGGTTTTTTACTAATTCTTTTACGCAATCTTGTGGTCCGTTGAGGGCTGTTTCTGCCGCGATTTGTCCAATTACAGGTGCGCATATACTAAAAGCATCATGTACTTTTCCAAGTTGATTTATTATTCCTTCTTCAGCGCATACATAGCCGACACGATATCCTGTCATGGCATAATTTTTTGAAAACGAAAACATGGCAATGATATTTTTTCTCAGCTGAGGATATTTTTTGCCATATTTAATAAAACTATTAAAAGCTAATTTATCGTAAGTTAGAAAATCATAGGTCTCGTCAGTCAAAATAAAACAATTATTTTCAATTGCCAGTCTTGCTATTTCATCCAGAATTTCTTTTCTGAAAACAGTACCGGTTGGATTGACAGGATTGCAAAGCAAAATAAGTTTCGTATTTGGGTTGATTATTTTTTGCAGATCTTCAATTTTTGGTTGCCAGTTATTTTCTTCGTAGAGTGGAATGCTTTTAATCACACCTTCACAAAGAAGTATTTGTTCGATATGTGACGCAAATGTTGGTTCAAATACTGCAACTTCATCACCTTTGTCTACTATTGACATAATAGCGCAAGCCAAAGCTTCCATTCCGCCAACTGTTACCATAACTTCTGTTGTTGGATCATAATCGACCGAGTAATCTTTTTTTAGTCTTTTGCAAATCGCTTCACGCAAAGGTATTCTACCCGGCATCAATGAATATTTTGCGACCATTTTGTCGTTTTTTATAGCTTCAATGGCAGCATTTTTGATGTGTTGTGGAGTATCATAGGATGGAACACCCTGTCCAAGTGAAATTGCATTTGGATATTTTGAAGCAAGCATCATCATTTCTTTTATTGGAGAAATGACTATTGAATTGACTCTTTTCGAGATTCCATCTTTACGAAATATTTTGCCGGCTTTTTCTAATGCAGATCGAGACACTTTTGGAATGTTGAATTATAAATTTTGAATGTTGGATTTTGAATTGATTTTATATACAAAAAGTTTTTTTTGCAATCTTGAAGATCTATAATTATAATTCACGTGAAAAAGTGGATCATACGAAAACAACCCACCCCAGCCCTCCCTTGCAATGGAGGGGGTAAAGAAATAAGATTATTTTGTAAATCATATGGATGATATTATAAAAAACAAATTAAAAAATTGTTGTATTGAAGTCCCTCCATTTCAAGGGAGGGATTTAGCCCGCCTGACCTAATTCGGGCAGGG
>CAZEDK010000010.1:0-38965 GCA_964511025.1 uncultured Candidatus Peribacteria bacterium
GTTTCATTAATACCATTTTCAGATGGATCATTTTGAATACCATCACTATTTTGATCAAACCAAACATAGTCACCTAATAATAAGAAAGTATCAGAAGTGCTACATTGTTCAGATTTATCGTCAGTATAGAAAGTGACTTTATCATCAGCATCTAAATTATTAATTTGAACAAGTAGATTTTTTGAATCGCTTAGATTTAAATTGGCTGTGCATAAATTAGCGCCATCACAAGAACTGATTTCTTGATAACTTATTTCACCTGTATTTGATGTCTGTACCGTTGAAATTACAATACCGCCACTACCATAACTTGTGTTGCCTAGACCTTGTCTTAAAATTTCAGTGGTAAAAGCGCCTGACCAGTTTTCAGGAGCGATTGATATATAATAATCAATATTTCCAGAGCTACGATAATTTGAATAATTAATGTCAGTTATGTTTAAGTCTTCACAAACTACTATTTCGCAAGTGTCGCTACAATTTGAATCCAAAGTTTCGTTTCTGTCGCCATCGTCACATTTTTCATTGCCATTGATTTGCATATCGCCACAATATTCGATATTTATTTCTGCCTTACATCTTAAATCTTCATTTGCCACAGATGCATTGATAGCTTGATAAAATGAACTTATTCCATCTGCCAAAGCTCTGTCTTCATAATTTGGTGTATAAGTGATTGTTTGAGTATTTTTTAGACCGCTTGCAGTATATGTACTTGGATCAATTGCGCCATTTGTTGTATTTGCATTAACTGTATTTTGCCATGCTTCACTGTGTCCATTTGTGATTAATTTGACAGTTTTTTGGTCACTGGAATTTATATAAATTGAATCAATGCTATTATCATTTTCATCTGTGAGGCTTAGATTATCACATGCTGTTATCTCTATCGTATCTATACAATTTGCATTTCCATTATCAAGACCGCTAATTGTTATTTTGTCTCCTGCGTAAGCTGATTGATATTCTGCTGTCCATGGATTTTCAGTTCCATTTGTGTCTTCAAATACACAGCTTGCTGTAGCTGGATTGCAAGTTGTTTCATTGTAAAAAAGAGGATTAGCACTGGAAGTTCTTTCAAAATCTATATCTCCTGTCCATGTATCCGGATTACTTGTCCAATTGTCATCATTGAAATATCCTGATAAATTCGCATTTTTATCGGTTGCTGTTGATTTTGTTGCATTTGGTAGTAAATATACATCGTCGTTGTCACTATTTGTTCCAATTTTTTTCCAATTTGAGTCTTCTTTTAAGCTGAGCTTTATTTCTTCGCATATTGGTATAGCTGGCGCAAAATTAATAGGAATAACTTTCAAACAATTAACCTCTTGTTGATCGCACCAAACTGTTATGTATAAATCAGGCTCATTAATTCCTGATATATCAGCTGAAATAGTATTTTGCTTGCCTGATACTGAGTAAATTATTGCATGTGTTTTGCTGTCGTAATATTTAACATTATCTATATTTGGATCGTCATCTAGATATTGTTGATCAGTATTGATAAAAATATTGTCGTAATTGATAGTTGATGAACTTGCTTCATTTTTTATGCACTCTTGAGCTATTTTAGCATTTGATTTGTTTAGATCTAAGTTTTTGCACACAGCTAAATACACATCTCCAGTCCAAGCTGAACTTGTGCCAAATATATCAATTGAGGCTTTGTAAATCTCGCTTGAGCTTCTAATTGTCACGCTTGGTTCTGGCTCTACCGCATCTACTTTAGCTATCATTGACGCAAATAATCCGCTTATATTAAAAGCACTTTGTTTTGTTAAATTAAAATCTCCGAATTCCGTACAATAATTTTGTATATAAGCGCAGGCGGTTTCATTGCTGTGAGCGATGTCAGTAGCCCATACGACAATACTTTCTCCTTTTGAAACATTTGTTGCTTGAAAATTTAATTTTAAAGTTCCACTATCGAACGTTTCGCCTGTAGCCTCAAGTATTAGATAGCCTGCCGTATTGTAGCCTGTATTTGATTTTTGTTGTAATTCGGTAGGATAATCGTTAGCATTAGTCCAGGCTGTGATAGCACTATTTGATAATGAGTCCAAACAATCGGTTACAGATGCCGGATTATTACAAATAGCTACATGTACCTGTCCTTTGTCCCACATAAATTCGCCATCTCCATCGGGATCAGTAAGAGTAATTTTTGCTTCTGCGTCTATTGTATTTTCGCCAGCTTCGAAATCCAAAATAGCCGGATCAATAGATGTTGTAAATGAATCATTGCAAACTCCTACCGTAGAAGGTGCTGTAATTTGACATTCAGTGTCGCAGGTATATCCATCTTTGCCATTGTTTATGCCGTAATCACATTCTTCGCCTTCTTGAGCTTGCAATGTTCCATCGCCACAATATTCGATATTTATTTCAGCATTGCATCTCAAATCCTCATTTATGACGTAAGATCTAATTAAGCCTTTCTCGTGTGAATCAAAAAGTGCTTGAGTTGCTTTGTAATAAATCCCATCTATAAAAGTAGAATCAATCCAGCCGGCTGATTGTGCATCTACTATTGTTTCAGTTTCGGTAGGATTCGTGGAAGTTGATGATAGATATCCATTTGCTGTTTTAACTATAAATTGGTTTTTCCATTTATCGTTGTAGGCAGGAATACTTATATCAAATCCATTCCAAGAATCTGTAGGTTTAACATATATTGAAGATATTTCAGTTGTGCCATTGATATCTGTGATAAATAGATCTTTACATGCCGTTAATTGTAAATCTTCCTTACATGTACTTGATCCATCTTCCGTAGATATACTCAATTTATCATTTCCATCAGCAAAATAATAATCCCTTTCTATTGTATCTCCGTAAGCAGTAATTATTGTACAAGATTTGTCATCTGCTGATCCGTTATTATCGCAATCATATTTTGCATTTGCGTTTGAGCTGTCCAAGATTAGATTTCCTTCCCAGCTGTCAGGCGAAAAACTATCTACCGCAATTTCTGCGGCGTAACCTGTAGTTGGAAGTGTTTCGTTTGGTAAAAGAAATGCTTTTGTGTCAGTAATATAAGTGAGATCATTTATTGTCGCGTCAAGATTTTCACAGACAGGACTTCTTAAAATAATTGGCACTATTTCAAAGCAATTTTCTGCCTGACCATCGCACCAAAGAGCCACATACAAATCAGGCTCGTTTATACCTTTGATTTCGCTTGAAATATAGTTTTGCGCTCCTGATAGGTTAAAATTGATCACATGATTAGCGAAAGTTAATCCTCCGTCTTGAGTTAAAATGTTGATATTATTGTTAGCATCGTAATCGCTTGAATCAAATTCGCCTACACGTTTTTTGTTTGCATCGGTTACTTGATCGATAGTCGTAGAGCTGTTTGGAGCAATATATGCATTCTGAAAAATGATCTCTGATGTTGGAGCATTGTCTATACAATCTTGAGGATCCAAATATGGATCATTTATATCTAAATTAGAGCAAATACCTAAGAATACGTCGCCTTTCCAATTTGAACTTGAACCGAAAACTTCCACGGAAGCTTTTATAATTTCTTCGGGACTGCTTACCGTAACAGGGGAGTGAATTACTGTTTTTGCGTTGGCTGTTTGAATGATTTTTTTGAAAACCGCTCCAATGCCATTGCCTTCATTTTCGACTTCGAAATTCCCAAATTCGTTGCAATAATACTGTTCTTCAAAACATGCGGTCGCTACCCCATATTCATCAATCCATACAAATACGCTTTCGCCTCTTGCAATATTATTTGAATTTACTGTGAAAATAAAATTTGTAGATGTCAAAGTTGTATTTGCAGAACTGTGACTTATTTTTAATACTGAATTGCTTATATTTTCATTACTTAGGCTAAAATAATTATTAGTTATATAATTTAAATCGCTCGTATAATCATTGGAAGCTGATGACGAAAGTGACGCAATGCAGTTGGCAGGGGAGCTTGGATCGCTGCATACGGCAATATTTATAATACCTTCCCATACTGTATTGCTGATATTCAAAGTAGTTGTAGATTCTATTGTCGCCGGAGCTCCATCTTCTTCCACGGCATCAAAATCAATTATGTTTGGATAAAAAGTTGTACTAAATGCATCATCAGTACATATTGCATTGCCTGCGACTACCAAAGTATCTGAATCACCGCATCTTAAATCTTCATCTTGGATCCATGCCACAGGGAAGGCGCCGGAGCTTAAAATCGCTAGATTTGTTGGGCTATAAGTTAGAGAAGCGTCAAATGTCGTATTTGAGCGATCGGTATTGTACGCGTAACTGAGATACCAAGAATTGTTCTCAAATTTTAATTCATTCCTATTTGATGCCGGAGGTTTAATGGTAGATTTGGATAATTCTGTGGAATTTGCATTCACCCTCGCGCCAGATTCATTTTTGATGCATTGATCTTGTGTGTAATTTTTATTACAGATTGCAAAATATAGTTTACCGCCCCATATATCTTCTTTTTCAATTGTAAAATTGATATTTGTCGTAATGGATTTTGTGGATTGAAAAATTTCCGTATTGGCAAGTGTTTGCGTAAGAGAAGTACAACCACTTATTTGCGCATTATTCGTGCATAAATTTTCTTCTCCTTCGATATAAGCTTTTATACTATCTCCTATTGAATATTTGCTTATTTTTATATTTTTAACAGTATACGTATTTGTGGTTGCATCATAAGATAAATCTGTAGGCAGGGAAGTTGAACTTAAATTTATTTTTAAAACATCATTTGTTGTATTACCATCGCTATCAGCAGTATGTGTAAGAGTTGAAGTATTGTTACTTAGATTTTCAATTATAAGATTCTTATTCCACACTTCAGTTGAAGCGTCAACTTTTAGTTGTATGTTCATTGCTGTTGTCAGTCCAGTTGTCTTTGCTTCATTTGGTGCAATTGCATATTCATTTGAATCTTTTACATTACTTGTACCTCCTGATTTGTCATACCAGATATCAGGCAAAGGTATGTCTTCACAAAAATCAGCTACCAAAGCGGCATCGAAATAGACTCTTCCTTGATACTCAGTACAGCCAGGAATTTTACTAAAATAGACATAAGCTGCGTTAATATAACCGTATATTGGGTCATATTCATATTCAGCTCGGACTTCTATTGTTTGTGAAGCTCCACCGCTAACTGGACTTGTTTGATATGACATTCCACCTTCTGGAACATATCCATCAAAATCGTAATCATCAGTCATTAGATATGCGCTACCTTTTATTATCTCTAAATGGAATCCCATTTTTGCATATTCTTCATTTTCTTTATCCAAATCTATAAATACATCATCAGTGGCCGTATTATCAGTTGATGAGATAATATCTGATGATATGCATGAATGTTTTGATCCACCTTTGGTAGATGAGCATGAATACTTCCTTGTACTTGAATCGTAAGTCATGTACTTATAGTAATTGTTCGCCAAAGTGCTAGTTGAATTGGATTGAGTGCTTCCATTAGTTGATTTTATTATTCCGTCTGGCGTATTTGGATCTGTTCCCAGTTTTAAGCCAACTTTTACTTTATTTGATACAGTATTTGGATTGTAGCTATTGCCGTCATAAGGATCTTCTCCGTTGTTGTGATAATAATTTGTCAGTCTTATGATGTCTCCAGGTTCAAGGTTGTCATTTATATTGTGATAGCTGTCGTCTGTTGTACAGGCATATGTTGCATCAGTTATTTCATTTGTTGTATCTACATTTAGTGTTGCAAAATCTGTACATGCTTTGATAAGCAAAAATCTTCTTTCGTCATTGTTTGCTGCTGATGAGGCTGCTGTATGTCCAAGGAAATTATTAAAAGATACAAAGGCCATACCTGCCATGTAGTCAATCCATGTCACTCCTGTTCTGCCTTGAGAATCATTTGGCGTGAAATTACCACTTTGGCTTAGAGTGTCATCTCCAGAAGTCTTTGGATATTCGTCGTAAGTTGAGGCAGATACGCTTGTAATAATAATCTGTGTAGATGTGACTATTGCTACAAGAATAATTTTTGATAAATTTTTAAAATTTTTAAATTTCATTTTGTTTTGATTTTCTAGTTTTAATGGTTTCCAATTTCGGAACCAATACCAGATCCATTGTCATTATCAGTATTATTTTTTTGTTTTAGTACAAAAAATCCACTAGAAACAATCATTAATATTACAATGATAGTTATAATTTTGAATTTCATATTTTTTTTAAAATCTTCCCATTATAGCACAAAAAGAACTGATAGCCGAGAGTTGGGAGCTGAGAAATGAAAAGTTTAGATAGATTTTTTTTGCAAATATGTTTTGTTTCTAATGTCCTAGTTCTGAACCTGTACCTGAACCTGTATCTCCATTAGGGTCACTAGGTGAGTCCCCATCATTTGATGTTTCGGTTTCGTCAAGTATGCTGTTTGGATCTTTGCCGGGTTCGAGAGGGGTTTCTGTATTAGGATTTTTTTCGAAAACTTTCTCAATTCTCGGACTTACTCCTATAGCGACAGATGTTTCATTAATTACTGTTTTGCTTTCTTCCGGCAAAATATCGCTTTTGTTTCTGTAGCCTGCATTGCCTAGATTCAAGATTATATCAGGAGTTAGAAGGCTTCCTGCTTCAATATAGTATTCACCGGATTCGCTAGCTGCTGTAGAGACGTTTGTACATCTGTCTATAAGTATCAATCCTCCTTTTGCATTTGGTCTCATATAATAGACTTTGTTGTCATGAGTTTTATCTATTACTTTGAACATATAATCTATTGTATCAATGCCGCCATCTGAATTAATAATTTCCGGAGATCTTTTGATAGATACATCATATCTTGTTCCGTGTTCTGTTGTGGTTAGGAGCGTCTCGCCTTTGCCATCTTCCGGTATTGTGGCTTTATCAATTATTGTTTCAAGACTTCTTTGCATTTCAAGAATATCTTTGAATCTCTTCATTGACTCCATGAATTCCGGGATGCGATCTGGTATTTTTGTTAATTGTTTATTAAATAAAATTGTAAATTCTTTTTCTGATAATTCAGGTCTATAAAATATGTCGCGTATTTTTTTCAGGTCAGTTAAATTGACACTTCCGCCGAAGAAATAATCAAGAGAATCAATAGGTCCTATAGTTGAGGCAGTCTTCATGCCAAGAGGGCAGTTGAAAAGATCATAAGCAAGTTTCTTAAATTCATGAGTTTCTTCCATAATATCTACATTTTCTAAGTTTGAAGCGTATTTATCTTTGATATAATAAAATAGCACATCATCTAAACTATATAATGTTAACTCACCGTTACCATATTTGGAGATTACGTTATGAAGATCAATGTAATTCTCATCTTTTAATTGCTGTATTATAACATTTATTTGTTCGTAAGAAGTAAGTTTCGTAGAGGATGATAAAAGTTGATTTAATTTTATATTCAATGCTGTAAGTGAGATATATTCTGCAGATCCTGTTGTTCTTTTTGTTATATCAAAAGCTTCTTTGCTCTTTTGTCTTATTGATATGATCTTCTCATTTCTAAGATTTGGATTATCCGGAAGCGGGCTTAAGTAGTTAAGACTGGCAAGGTTAAGCATGCTGTAGTTTTGTGCTTCTTCTGGGATTTCAGTTGTGCCATCTGATCTTGCGTTATCAATTGATTGCTGTGATCTGTCTCTGAAATTGATGTTAACTATAAGCCTTGAAACTATATCAGGGTGAACATAGAGAATAGTTCTTCCTCCATAATAAGGCTTGGTTGTATTGGCAGCACTTGTAGATATTATTGATTCATAGTCAGTGTCCTGTATATCAAGTCCTAAGAAATCTATTAGCATTTTTTTGCCTTCTGAAGTTGCCGGTATTTCATTTTTGATAAACAAACTTAATGCTGTATTTGCGGCTTCTAGCTTTGGGTTAAACGGATCAAGGAATTCATTTGTCATATCAAATTTTGCTCTTTGAGTTTCCAAAACTAATTCATAATATTTTTCTTTTTTATTTTTTGAAGTAGTTGTATTATTTAACCAATCTTTTATTATTTTTTGAGATGTTTTTGTTCTTTCCAAAAGTTCATTTACAACTAAATTGTGCAGTTCTATTATTTTTGCATTATCATTTGCCAGCCCGACAATATCTGGATTATTTTTTATTAAATTAATAATAAATTCTCCTGTAGGCTTGGTTGCCTCTGACAGTTGTGTAATAGGTTTTAGTTGTTTTAGCATTGCATCAAACCTGTCTTCTGGGGGTTTGCTAGAATCCTCTTGATTTGTGTATATAGCTTTTTTTGTAATTACTTCCTCGTCATTTAATTTTTTAGCTAACTCACCTTTATCATCATACACAGGAGGCAAGCCGAAAATATTGACATAAGAATATCTAACTATGAATGATAGTAAATAATTCATTTCCTCCGCTGTGAATTCATTACGTCCATTTAATAAAGGGCTAAGTGTGTTTAGATTATTTTGTAAAGTCTGTTTTATTATTTCTATAACTCTTGGAGATCTGTTTAGTACTTCCATGATATTCGATCCCTGACTTGCTCCTTGAAGAGTCACCATCATTTCGCCAAGTATGATTGATGGATCTGCTATAAGTCCTCCTTGTGGATTCTCAAGACCATGAGGACCTTTTGAACCTATCATTTTGATTGCAATATTTCTTAAATTGATTTTTTGCTGTTCATCCAGGGTTTGAGCTTCTATAAGATTTTTCCATTCAGAATTTTGTAAAATATATCCGAAGTCAGGTTTTTCAACTATTGTTTTTAAATTTTCTGCTCGTGCATTTATCTCTGTTAATTGATTGGTAATCGCTAGAGATTTTTTGAGAGATCTAAGTTCCAGTAATTGGATTAAGGTTGATTCTTGTTTGTTCATTTCTGTTATTTCTGATTCCAGGGCTTCATCTCTTCTTGTTAGTAAAGCTGCAAGTTGTTGCGTTTTTGTAGCTCTCTCTTTTCTTATTTTTATTATTTGATCCGTAATTTCTTGATTTGATAGTTCATTGTATTCATTGAAAACACCTAACTTTTCTTGTACGAAAAGCATATCTATTCTTGAGAGTCTGCTTAAGAATTTTTCTCTACCTTCTTCGTTTAAAAATTTTATAAATCCTTCATCTGTATATGAACATGTTTGTAAATCTTTTTGAAGGTTTCCGTATTTGCTTTGATAATCACGATCGTCAATTCTGACTTTTGCAAATTCTCTTTGAATCGATCTTCTCTTATCAGCAAGATATACATTGAAATCTTGTGTCATCCTGAAAATAAAATTCAAAAATTCCTGTTTCTCGATTGGCATTGATGAGAGCTCTTCTTTCTTTATGCCTGCATATTCAAGAGTTTGCCTTATCATTATTCTATGCTGCTGTCCTTCACGTAGATAGCTGGCACTATCAAGTGTTTCTATAGCATCTAGTATTGGTTTGAGATTTTCATTATCGTTGAAATTACCCGAATTCATTTGTGTATAAATGATATTGCCTCTCTTAACTTCTGTTATTTCGCTTGAAGTATTTAGAGTCTCGTGGTTCATAAACAAATAGTACGATTTTTCTGTAGATTCTATTTCTTCACGACTTATAAGTTTTTCCCTGATGAATGAATCTATATTGATTAATTTATAGAAAATTTTGAAATTATTTTCATTTAGAATGTCGTTCCTTTTTTCAAGGGTTGTTCCTGCATTCAAATATTCAGATGCTTTTGCGCTCAAATATGCGCTATATCCTTCTTGTGGTTTGCTTGGTTGATTTTGTTCTGTTATTCCATGTTTAGCAAAATATGCTTTGTAAATAGTTTTCCAAGTGTCTTCATTTATTGAATTGATTTTTGTGCTGATTTGATCTGTATCTTTGTTTGCAAATAATGTGACAATTTGTTGTAGTGGTTGTTTGACTTTAGAGTTTGCATTGAATATGTTTTCATATCCATACTTGCCTTCAATTCTAGCCATTCTGATTGTTACTATTTCATGTTTAACAAATCCTCCATTCCTTTTTTGGTAAATAAAAGTTTCTCTTGAAATAATAGGACTAAGGCCTGTCTTGAGTGAGACTAGTATTTGAGTTTTATCATCAGGGTTTTGATAAACCAGGTCTTTGTATCTTGGATCAATATGAACTTCAACTAGCGCATCTTTTGCATTATCTATATTGAGTATTGCTTCGTATGGGTTAGCATGTCCTTCTATTTGGCGACCTTCTTTATCAAGAGGTGTGAAGCTGCAATCTGAATCTTTGACACTATCATTTACAGCAGCCGTATATCTTTCAAAACCTGTTTTGCCTGGTAAATCAATTGAATTTGAAATTGCTTCTTCTCCGCTACTTTTTCTTGAATAGTTAATAACCATTGGTTTACCTGTTGCCGTATTAATTCGAAGATCAGGTAAAGATGCTATTTTTGCAAATCTGTTGGCGCTATACGCAAGCCTTTTTCCCATTGCGCTATCATCTAAAGTTATATCAAGTCCTGCCGATATGACTCTTGTAGTTTCATCATTGCCCTTCTCAGTTAAGAAACGATCTGACATTTCATCCATTAAGAATGATGTGGGATAGATTTCATACTTTTTCATTGAGCCTTTGAATCTGACATTGAAATTGATGTATAAACTTGCAGAAAGACTTTTTTCTTTGACTGAAGCTCGGAACATAGCTCCTATTTCTATGCCTTTTAGTGAAACTGGCCACAGATCATCATAATAGGCTTCTTTGTAATCATTTCTTACTATTTCTTCTATATGTAGGGCATGTGTTTGCGCTATAGATTCTGCTATAGATTCTGCTGCTCTTTGCCTTTCTATCGGATCATCTATGAAATTAAGTTCTTCTGAAGATACAGAAGTTAATTTGCTAACGACTTCCGATTCTAGGCTCGTTCTGCTTCTTGCAAGTTTATCTTGAAAATCTTGTGAGTTTATAATTTCTTCTGATTTTCTATCCGCATGAGCATCATAAGATTCTTTTTCATATCCTGCATATACTCTTGCCTGAGCTTGTAATTTCTCCAGAGTCTCTTGATCCATTTTGCCTTGGAACATATCCTTAATTCCAGCTATTACATCGAAATTAATATTTGCGCCGACATATTGTCTAGTGCCTTCTGATGTTTCTCTATGTAATTCCATTCCGACATTAAGTCTTGGATTGCTAAGTGTTGGAAGATTTTGCGTGAGCGATAAAGTCAGTCCAAGTGGACCTGCTATAGGTATATCAAGCCTTGGTGTTTCATAAAAAGCAGTTATTTGCTTTAAAAAGTTGCCTATATTAGTTCCTATATCATATTCATCTTGTCTTATTTGCTTCCACTTAGAAAGTTTTCCATATTCTTCTTCTGTAAGAGAGCTTGTGAAAGTGTCTTTTAATATAAATGTTACGTTTCCAAGGAAAGTTGCTCTTGCCTTCACATTATCTAAGTTCCTTGCATGAGTATCTACTGCACTTAAGAAAGTTTTTTCTGATATTAGTTTTTCAAATGTTTTTAGATGTGGATTTGCAATAAGCATTTGTTTAGCGTTTTTCTTGTCATTATTTTTTAAAACCAAATAATTCGACCATTGATTAATTAAATCATCTATATTTAAAATAGTTACTCCAAATGCAGTTAAGATGTTTGTTGAATATTCTGAAGTAAGCGACTCTTTTAGTTCAGACTTGAATTTAGATGAATTAGAATTGTTGAGATCTCCATTTAATGCAGTTTTTTTGATAGCTACAAAAGCCAAATTTGCACCTTTGCTTATAATATCAAGAATTTCTCTGTACTGTTCGCTTTGAAATTTTAATAAATTTTCAGGGCTTATACCTTCATTATATTGTTGTGCGTAAAACTGTTCAATTCTTTTACCATACTCAAATAGATCTGTCGCCTTGATCCTTTCTCCAGCAGAAGAAGCTAATTGATAAAGTTCTTTTAGTGTATTTTGCACATTTGGTTTTGACCTAAATGCTCCAAAAACCATTTCAACTTTTTTCATTTCAGATTGTATCAATACTTCTTGCTCAACTCCTTTGCGAAGAATTAATGAAAATATTTCCTGACTTTGAGGATCCAGGTATTGTATAAGGTTAACTATTGATCTGGAATTTCTTATGCCACCGGATTCAAATAGTCTTAATTTGAATTCATCAATACTGAAATTTTGCATTAAAGCTATTTTTGCTTGTATCAAATCTTTTTTTAAGGCTTTGACATAAGATGCGCTGTTAATTTTATTAATGTCATCGCTATTGATTAATTTCTGATCAGTTTTATATTGCTGTAATTGTAATTTTTCAGCATCAGTTATGCTTTGCTCAGTTTCTTTAGCTTCAAGTATTGCTATATCATTTTTTATATTTTGTTTTGCCATTTCCGGATAATTGTATTCCATTTCTACCCAGATAGATGCAAATGCCTCGAGCTTGTTATCGGCCGTCATTGAGAAAAGTTCGATACCTCTTGCAAAAACACTATTAAACTTGCTTGCGATCTCTTCCTCCGAGGAAAGATCTGCAAATATTGATTGATATAAGCTTTTTCCTCTGTCATTAGAGCCAAGATGATCTTGAAGCGCAGCTTTTGTCGCTTCAGTTTTAGCAAGATGCATATATCTTGTTGATGGAAAATAATTATTGAAGGCATGATTTGTGCCACTGTAGAAATCTGGTTTTGTATTATCAGGGTTGATTTCTATCACCTCATGTATTATCTGTGTCAATATATTTGCAGGTATTATATTTAGTACCGCAAATCCATTATCAAATATTCCTGATACATCAAGCATATCAATATATTCTTTCTGTTGATTTGGATCACTAATTTGAGATGTGATTTGTCTAATTGCATCAATTTTGCTCATTTGAGTTCTTGCCCAGATTGTTTTGTCTGCTTCAAGTTCGCCTTGGGTTCGTACTTTATATACCAATCTCAGTATTGCTTGAGGATTTTGTTTGAAATAACGTTTTGTTGAAGCGCTTAATTTGTTTTCAGTAAATTCAAAAAAATCATCAATTGCATTTTCACTAATACCTACTGATTCATAAGGTTTGATTTTGTGATTTTCGCTTCCCGGTTTGCATTCAACAACATCTTTGTAGCTATAAGGACCTTTGTAGATTGTTGCTATTTGTGTTACGTCCTCGAGTTTTCTATCAACTACTTTTTCAAGACCAAGTCCGATTAGTTTTTCTTTTTTTAATTTATATAGGTATTCTTGATATGAGCATCTATTTAGTTCTTCTCTGAATTTTTTGTTCAAAGCTCTGCCTTTCAAATTAAATGCAATTTCTAGACTTTTTTTCAATGAATCTTTATATCTTTGTTCAGGCATGCTGTTTTTTGCTCTCAAATATTCTGTCATAGCTTCTTCTGTATATTCACTGAGTTTCTTAAATGCGCCTAGAAGAATATATGCGTTTAGCATGAAAACCTCTGCTTCTCTATACATGCTTTGATGAATAGGCAAGAAATATTTACCGCTTTCTATTAATTTTTGCTCTTGTTGTGTAAGAGTTTCATAAGGAGTGCCTGCTTTTTTTAGAAGCTGTTTTACTTTTTTGATATCTTGCGTTCCGGTCAATGATTTAAGTTCTTCCAAAGCATTTAGTCTTGTTTGGAATTTTTTGAACCCTATACCCATGAATAATCCTTGTTCATTATGTTTATTTGCATCAATTATTTTTGCTTCAACGATGTCTTCGAAAGAAATAGTGTTTCTATTATTTCTTGCAATCAGCATTGGTAGAAGATCGTTTCTGTCTCCAAACATTTTATCAAAGCCATCCAATATATCCTTGCCAAAGTTACGAGTTGTAAGTGTTGACCATTCTTCTAATTTCTGAGTTGATAAGAATTTCAAAATTGGCGCAATTACTGGAATATCTTGGATATTTTCAGTTGTTTTGCTAACAACACCTTTGGCTTTGTTATATCTTCCTAAATACTGAAACACCTCTTCGGGAACTTTTACTTGATAATTTTGTAGTATATTAAACCTGGCTGACATTCTCTGACTATCAGCATCCGGAGCATCCGGATCAAGAGTTGTCATGAAGTCATCATCATATCTATCAACACTGTGAGCTGTTTCGAATATTTCATAAGACTGTGTATCTACTTCTTGACTCGCTTCTAATCTCGCTGCTGCTGTATCTAATTGACCTTTTCGAAGTCTTTCATTGAATTCCATCTGTACTCTTCTATCTTGGCTTGGAGAAGAACCTGAAATATCACTACCGCCTTTATCATCTTCATCCTGTGCAATTTTATAAAAAATAGATTCTGATACTGATTGTAATAATGATAAATCTAAATATATTGTAGAGCTTGTCTGAAGCATTGCAGTTTCATGTGAAGGAAGTGCAGCCGAATATGTTGATATTGCCGGAGCATACAAAGCTGCTTGTCCGTATAATCTGTCAAAAATTTCTTTTGTTTTAGCAATACGTTGTTCAGGTGTCCCTTTATTAAATATGCCAAGCCCTCTTTTAGCTTTTGGTGATAAAGATATTTCCAAATTATCAGATTCAAGCGCCTCTTTTATTATCTGAATTTTGAGGTCTGTTGTGTCAAATTGTGCATAATTGAAGCTTAATTTTAATGTTTTTCCTGTGTCTGATTTTTCGAAAACACTGAAATAAGGACTGATATGCTGAATTTTTATATATTTTTTGTCAGTTTCAAACCTTGTTATTAATGTTTTTGTCTTTTCAGAATCTTCATATTCTTGTGTTGCTGTTATTAATTCCGCTTCTAATATGGCTTTTACTGTGCTATCTCGTGTTCCAAGTTCTAAAACTGTAGATAAATTTGATACTGTTCGTGGATCAGGTCCTAATTGATCCAAATTAGTTTTTCTAGTATCCATATTCGGCTCAAAAATTTGTTTCTCGAAATCATATATCGCTTGAATTGCTTGGAATGTGGTATTCGCATCCCATTTTTCAGGGAAATTAATGTAAGATGTCCCTGATATGTTCTGTTGGGATTTCCTGGTTTTTGCCGTAAGTGAGTTTGGATAATTTTTTGCCCATTTATCGATTTCTGTATAGTAAGTATCTTCTTGAGCTTCTTTTTTCCTACTTAATGGAATTTTCAAAGTATCTTCTATAGTGCTACCCAAAGTTTGTCTCCAGTGTGATCTTTGGAAACTTACGGTATAATTTTCTCTATCATCGTTTATATCAATACCTAAATCGTTAGCTGGCCTGTTTGTTGCATCAGCCTTAAATGTTATTTCTGCAGGTTTGGTATTTGGATCTCCATTCAATTCAACGACATATAATTTCACTTCCAGAATTTGACCAACTGTGTCTGACGAAGATGCGTCTTTAAATTCAATATTTAATTTTAATGTGTGCTCTTTCCCCTCATTATCTTTTAATTTTATTACAGCTTGCCAGTCAGTATTATTTTGTATTAGTTGATCTATATACTCTGTTCTAGCTGCAGGGGTTATATTGATAGCATCTATAATCGCATTAACTGCTTGACCAATATTTTCATATACAGGCATTTGACCATTAGTTTCTAGAACATTGCCCCATTTTGCATCGCTTGCACGAGCTTCAAGTTTTTTATCGAAATCAGACTCATTATATTCTGGCGTTGTTGAGAATTGAGTTTTATCTGCATCAAATTTTGAATGTAAAGCTTTTTTTAGATCTGGAGTTGTGGATACAAGATTTGTTGTATCTAGATTAGTCCAATATTGTTGATATGCTTCATTTGCTGCTCTTTCTGTTTCATCTCTTGTTGTGTCTTCTATTTTAGCTTGTTGAGCTGTCAAAACTCCCCGAACCCCTTGGAAAATTGGTGAAGCTAATTCTTCTGTTGTAATTCCTTGAGTTTTTAATGTTGTTTCTAATTCAGCTTTTGTTATTGTTGTTTGAGCTGTAATCAATTGTTCCGCAGCAATTTTTGCGTAAGCAGCTTTGAGCTTTGGTATATCTTTCGCCTGCGCTCTTTTTGTTTGACCTTCTACTGTCACTCCATAAGTTAATCTGAATAATTCATAAGTTTTTTGTCCTGTAATTGAAGTGTCTCTTAAATATGCTTTTATATCTTGATCATGTGAACTATTATATCTTTCTATAGCAGTTACTCTCAAATCTAAACCTGCATTAACTGCACCATATTGTAATTTGAAATAAGCTTCATAAGCTTGATAAGCTAAATTATCGATGTTTCTTGCGGCTACTTTTGGCCAGTTTTCTGCTGGTTTATAAGGTTTATTGGCGCTGAATTCGGAGTAGGTTCTGTATTCTGCAGCAGCTTTAATATTAGCCCCATTTATCATGTAATTATAAGCGTATGTAGCTTTTGCATCTGCTATCTGTTGATCAATTCTATTTTTGAATTCTTGCAGGTCGGCAAATGTAATTAATATCTTAAATGCTTGAAATTGATTTTCTGTTGAGATATCTGAATATTTATTTGCTTGTAATATCTTATCCGCATTACTTAGATTATTTAAGAAAGCATTGAATGCTCTTTCTAGAGATTCTTGAGCGTTTGTAAGATTTTCAACGGAAAGCAGTCTGTTAATTTCTTTTTCATTATTTTCTCTAGTCTGTTTGGATAGAGCTTCATTATAACCTTTCAAAATTGCTTGATTAAATAAATTTTCGTTTATGTCATATCCTGAGGTAGTTAAAGAAGTCCATCCGGTAAAATCTGCATTTTTCGGATATGGAATTTCTCCATTTTGTATAAAATATTTCTTTTTTTCTGTTGGATCCATTTTTCTCACCAAGGTAAACATTGTTCCGTCAGGTCTTGCGATATACCAACGTACATTATGTATATCTTCATAATTTTGTTGGTATTGTTGCTTATTGCTATAGTGACCATATATTTCTAAAGCGCTTGGTGTAATTCTGTAGCTACTTCCTTCCGCTACTATTGTTAAATTAATCTCTTCAGGTTTAATTAGTTCTGCTATCAAATTTATTGCTTCATTAATGTTTTTAACTTTTTTTGTAATTTCTTTGCCGTTTTCATTGAAAGAAGATGAAATAGTTATTATTAATTCTGTATTACTACCTTGTGGTTTTGTAATTTTTACTTCAGGATTGTTTACATCACCGAATACCAAACTTCTTTCAAAGATTTTATCGCCTGATAGATATTCCTGAATGTTATTTTTTGCTCTTTGTAGTCCATAGTGTGAACCAATTGCATCAATAATTTTTTTATCGTTTAACTTTGAAGCTTTATCACTTATTTGAGTTATATCAATTTCTCTGCCATCAACATAATATTTAATTTCACCTTTATCATCTATTATAGCAATAACATCAACTTTTTGATAGTTATTCTTGTCTATAGCTTTTTTTTGTGCCTCTGCATTTATCAAAAATCTTCCTTCGATTATTTTTACTTCGTCATTTTTTGCAGAAGATTCGAACGCTGCAATTGTTTTTGTTTTTTTGTATTCTGCTATTTCCGAACCAAATAATGTTTCAAATGCTTTCTGATTATTTATATAACCTGTTAAATTCCAAGTTTTTAAATCATTTGCAGTTGGTATTTTGTGATCTTCTTTCAAAGATTTTTGAATTCTATCTGTAATCAAATGTCTCCATATTTCAATTTCTTTGGTTCCAATATCCTTCTTTAACGTATCTAATTCTATTTGCGGTAATACTTGAGCTAATTTTTCAATATCTGCTGTTAAGTCTGCACGCTGTTCCAAAATCGGTCTGACATATTCAGTCAGCAAATATTCTCTTGTAGATTTAAGTTCAGGATCTTTTAAATATTTATGAGCACCCATTAATCGCTCAATAGATGCTACTAATTGATCAGCAGTATTAAGCATTTCACTGTCTACATAATCAATGCCTGACTCTATGAATTTGCCATACAAAGCTTTATTACCTGGAGCAAAAGGCGCAATTTGTTTGCCTCTTTTTCCAAATCCGAAAATGCTTAGATATTCATCTTTTTCTGTAGTATCTGTTATATAATCTTGTGTCAGTTCGAGTTTTGCTTCTAATTTTCGTGCTGCAGGACTTTGACAGAATCTTGCCCAGTTTAACTCGTATTCGCTTCCATCTGTTGGTCTTTGATTAGCGTACCAGTTTCTTAAATAATTTTTTATTTCCGGATTTTCAGCTTGCTTCTTGGTATCTGTGAGAGGTGTTATAGTTTCGCCTGTTTCAGTAATTAATTCTACCCGTCCATAAATATTCATGGCATCTTTGTATCTATCTTCAAGTAATCTAAAAACAATTTGTTTGCTAGTTGCATCTCTAAACATTTTTCCAGGAGTAGCTGTGAAATCAGGTGCGCCGATGCCTGCATTTTCTAATTTTTTAATTTCTACCGGCTTTCCTGATTGTGTAATTCTTATTATTTCATCTGTAAATCCTTTAAATAAAGGCTTATCTTTACATATTTCTTGTACTTTTTCATCTGTCAAAGCACACATAAGCTCTTTCATATCCCATGCCATTTCTATTGATTCCGGTCCTGTTATTATTCCAAAATCTTTAAGAGATTGTAATGCTTGTGGATTTTTCTTTGTATAAGTAAGTAGTTTTTCTTGTGTTTTTAGTGCAGCTTCTCTTGCGGTATCATTATTATCTGGCCAAGCAAGTGCTGTTTCCAAGTCTTTTGCAAAAGGTAAAAGTGTATTTATTTCTTTTAAATCCGTTACATCTGTTGTTGTTAAACTAGGTTTAGTTTTTATTCCATCAAATTTTGATACAAGCGGTCCTACTAATTTTTCTATAGAATTAGATCGGAATGATCTATACTGCTTATCTAATGTTATTGCTTGGATGCCGTCTTGAGATGATATTGCTTCTTTGGTCGCTGTCGGTGCTTGAACAGAAGGAGGTCGTGCAACATTCCCTCTATTGCCACTCTGAGTCAACGAAGAGTCTCGATGGGTAACTACTGGCGGAGTTGTATGTACTACTAGTTGAGACTCTGATTTCCTATTTAATATGGCTAAAGCATCAGTAAACGTGCTAGCAGTTAGTTGATTTTTTGCTAATGCCGCAAGCGGAGCTGAAACACTTGATTTAAGATTTGGTTTGTCAATTTTTTGACCATCCGGATCTATTAAATATCCTGCAGAATCGCCATTAGGCAATACTCTGATGTAATATTGATTAGGATTCCATTGTAAAATTCCATTAACTCGTATCAAAGCTCTACTTAGTGCAACAGAGAATTCCGGACAAGTATAAACTGTTTGCAGATCGCCTGCATGTTCTGTTCCCGCTTGTCCTTCTGTGAATCTTCCTTCTCTGAATGTTCTGCCAAAAGCAACAGCATTTTGAATGTTAGTTGCTATTTCTGTTGGTGCTACGGGAGCTGGTTGGATGTTTGTAGAGGCGAGTGTTGTGAGAGTACTTGAAGGTGTGTGTATTTGTTGTCTTGGTTGATTAGCTTTTATATACTCATTTGCAATTAATCTAACTAATGGTGAATTTCCAAATAATTTCTGTAAATATTCTGGTGCTTGAGGAGGTATTGATGCATCGTTTTGAAATTTTTGTGTTCTTGCTAGTTTTAGCATTTCAGTGGCTAATTTTGTTCTGAAATTTTTAGTCATCTCTATTCCTGTGCATGACTCATTTCCATATCTGGCATAAGTCCAATTAGCCCAAGCTTCTATAGATTGTGGTTTGGATGGTTCAGTTAATGCCTCAGAAGCTACCAATAAGAAATCATCTAAAGCAGTTACTATGTTCTCTTCTGTGATACCTTCTATGCCTGCACTAAATGAAAGCCATGTAGTGGTTGGATGCTGTTTCAAATAATCCCTGATGTATGCTCTTGGTGTATTTTGAAAGCTCTCATAATTGGTATGATATGTATTTCTTTTTTCTTTTGCCGTGTCTGGATCTGCCTGTTGTATTGTTTCTGGCGAATTGCGAATTGCACCTCTATCTGACATAACAGCTTGCCAGACAGGTAATGTGTACTTATTGAGTTTCATTGTCCCAAGAGGATCTGCTACTGTTGGGAAGCTACCTTCGTTTGCTATTCGACCGTCTGAACTTATTATTTTCCCTTTCCCGTCAAAGTTGACTGCAAGATACCATTGATCTGTAAATTTTCTTCCAGTGCTTGAAGAGGTAGGTTTTCTTGTGGCAGATATTTTGTATTCTTTGTCGTTTAGCTTGTAGCTGAGTGGAGGATCTATATCACCAGGGTGATCTGAATCAATCGCATTAGTTTCTTTCTTTTTGATTTGTGTAAAAAAACGATTAGCATCTGCTAAGTTAATTTCTAATCCTTCGTTGGAGATTTCAGATTGTTGTGCTAAGGCAGGTTTGCTGATTTGATGGCCTGTTGTAGTTGAACTTTGTAAAGTTTGTAATCTTGTAGTTGTTTGAGGTTGTTGTTTTGTAGGTGATCTTTCTTGATGAGTAGTGTCTGTATTTGCAAATTCTTCTTTTGTAAGGTTATTATTCTTGAGTGCAAATACAGGGTTGGCACAATTAGATTCTAATTTATCTGCTAATTGTTTGCCTTTGTCACCTATGAGATAGCCTTTTTCATAAGTGTTTGATGTTGATTTTGGTTGAACTCTTACATAATACCTTTCTTTCGCCCAATTAAATTGCCGTTTTTTTGAAGTTCTTTCCCATGCTTTACTGATTGTAACTCTGTATCTATCGCATTTGAAATCTACCTGAAGATCCCCTGCGTCATTTATTGACATAGGTTCACCTGCTTTGAATGACTTATTTTGAAACGCTTGTATCAATGCTTTTGCATCTTTTGATTCTTGTGATTCTGAATTATTTTTTCCTTCAAGGTTTCTTTTAAACTGAGGTAAATCTTTTAATTTCGGTAATTTTTCTAAATCTTTCGCTTCAATTCCTAAATTGTCCCAAAGCTCTTGAACGGTTGGATGTGAATCTTCAGGGAATTGAATAATTGCAAATTCTTGGAGTAATTCATTGTTGTTGTGTGGATCAAGAGAAGAGCCTATTCTTTCTCCATCTTTTGCCGTTAAGCTTCTTGGGATATTCTTGTCATCCAGATATACCGGATTAGCACAATAAGCTTGCCAGCTTAAATTTCTATTTGTCAGGAATTTTTTAATGTCCGCGATTTGATTTGCGTTTGCTGAAAAGTTCTTGAGCGGTTCTTTGGTCGTATCGGTAAGTTCTATAAGCTCAGCGTCATTTTCAGTGTAAGCATCTCCGTACAAAGCTTTGATATAAGCTTGACTGAAGGCTTCCCATACAGCATTTTCTTTTTCTGTTGAATCTATTTTGAGGCCTTGAGATTCAATGAGTGTTTTGAAATCTGCAAAAATTGTATTTCCGCTTGGTGAATTGCCGTTTGGATCAATGTTAGCAGTTATAAGATCTGAAACAATATATGTTGCGGCATCAAATAGTAAATATATTTTGAGAGCTTCTCTTGTTTCATTTTTTGTGTCGCCTTCAAGTGAACTGAGTAAATTTTCTACAGGTAAATTAGAAAATAAATCTTGCGCAAAAAACAAATCTGAATTTGCATTGGATTTCCAGCTGTCATAGTTTGTAAGTATTTTTTCTTGTGTTCCCAGATTTGCTCTCAAAGTTCCCAACTCTTGTTTTGTTTTGTCAATTTCCAATGATTTTCTTACCATTGCTTCTTCTCTCGCATCCAGTGCGTTGAGTAAAATATCTTGAGATTCTTTTGTCTCCCAAAATAATACTAATTTCGCTGCAGTTTTTGCATCTATTCTTCCACTTGCTACTGCCTCTTTCAACTGATTAAGTCTTATTTCCGTATTATCTTTTAGAGTTTTGCCAGGATCGATTTTTGTTATACTGAGCGCATCGTAAATATTATTTATTGCCTCTTGTTCAGTTGAACTTTTTCCTAATTTTTGATCCTCAAATTTGTCAACTGTTTTTGCAATATCAGATAATTTTATAGTTTCATTTTGTAAAATTTGTCCCATTGTAAATTTGTATTTTTTCTTTTGTTAATCTGCTACGAAGATAATCTTTTTATTATATCATTTTCTTGCTTTTTAAGCCTTTGGGTCATATAGCAAAAAAAGATCAAACATGTTATGATCACAATTTGAACCTTGCAAAAATACAGCAAATATTTTTTAGTTTGCTACTAAAAAAAATATTATTGGCCTGGTTTCAAAACTCTAAATCCTATGAATGTATTTGATACAGTTCTTGTGTATGCCGTTAATGGTTGTGTACATTCTACTTTTCCTACTCGACTTCCATCTCCACGTCCTGCATTTTGAGATCTTGCATGCATTATAAAGAATGTATTTGTGTCTTCATCAAATTTAGCTATAGCATAATGACCGATGCCTAATTTATATGTATCATTGCCCACTTGCAGTGTAGGTTCTTTTCTTATAAACATGATAATATCGCCATCTCCTATTACGCCATTAGTTGTTGCTAATCCCATTTGAGCTAAAGGTATATAATTAAATTGTTCAGTTTTTACTTCTTGGTATTCTTTATAATTTTTTAAATGTGGAGCATATAAACTTCTTGCCATTTTTGTTGCCATATTCGAGTTTGATGTCATTTCTGTGAAAAAATTCAATCTTTCATTGCGTTCTACCCAGTCTTCAGGAAAATGGTTAAGGTTAATGTAAGATGGAAATCCATAGTATCTAATAGCAGTGGCAATTTTTTTATATTCTTCTACATTTTTTGAAAGTGACATTGCTAATACATGCTCTATAAAAGTCATACAGTCTACTTTTGTGAGATCGAGATTGTCAGGTCTGCGTGGTGTATATGCACTTTCTGGATCACTACCCTGATTTTTTGGGTCAAAACGATATTCGGTTCCGTAAAATGGTGGTTGTGAAGAAATGTAAGATATTCTTTTGCCTGCATCTTGAGAGCTTGGAAACTTATTCCATGCGTCATCCATTAATTTTTGTAAATCTTTTTCTGACATTTTATTTGGCAGTTTGATGTCTATTGGCACGTCAAAAGAAGGCACTATGAAGCCTGCTTCTGTTTTGTAAAATCCTGCAAAACCTTCTTGGCTAGAATATTGAGCTAAGACTTCAGGATCTATCGATTCATATTCAGGGTCAGTATCTTCAAGTTTTTCTCCTGGAAGCTTAGCAAGTTTGATTGCTGTCACTTCTAATTGCGTAATTTGTGTTAGCGGTGGTTCAGAAAGAGAAGTTACTAATACGCCTGCTTGTTCAGGAGCTCTTTTTAATTCTTCTCTTGGAACGTCAAAGCAGAGACGGTTTTGTAATAGCAAGTATTTCATATAGAATTTACTTAAATCCTAATATTGTATCAGATTTTTATAATTTTGAAAAAAGTTTTTTATTTTTAATTTATTTGGAGTATAATTCGATCGTTTAAAAAAGAAATATATGTATTATAGCTATACTGTTATAGTGGAACCAGCTGAGGAAGGAGGATTTATTGCTAGAGTGCCGGCTCTTCTTGGTTGTATGACGCAAGGTGAAACTCTTGATGAAGTTTCAGCTAACATAGAGGAAGCCATAGAGGGATACATTGAATGTTTGCAGGAAGATAATAAAGCGATACCAAATGATGTTAGTCCTATGATCAAAATCATATCTCTCAATATTGATTTAGATAAAACTAATATTCATGCCTAAAGTGCCTTCAATTAAGCCAAAAGATGTGATCAGAGCTTTTTTGAAAGCTGGGTTCCAAATTAAACGTCAAAAAGGTAGTCATGTTTATTTAGAGAAGGTTGATTTTGATTCTTTTATATGTATACCAATGCATAATAAAGATATAAAAAAAGGCCTTTTTTTGGCACAAATTAAGCAAGCAGGTTTTACATTTGAAGAATTTAAAAAATATATATGAAACTCCCTGTAATTATTACAAATTCAAAAAACTACCATACCGGATATGGTGAAAAGGGACGCATTATAGTAGAGTTGCATAAAAAAATTGCTCAAGAAATGGGTGTTTCTATGGCGGTTGCTGTTCCAATCACTGATGTTCAAGATGTCGCAAAGCTTGTTGATATTCCTATTTTTGCTCAGCATATAGATCCAATTGAACATGGCGCTTCAACCGGCAGTATTCTTGCGGAAGCCGTGAAAGAAGCCGGAGCTTATGGTACGTTGCTCAATCATTCTGAAAAAAGAATTCCATTGGATCTTTTGGAAAAGTCCATCAAAAGAGCAAAAGAAGTTGGATTGTATGTTGTTGCGTGTTGTGAGTCGCCGGAAGAAGGAGTTTTGATAGCAAAATTTGATGCTGATTTGATTGCATACGAGCCAAAAGAATTAATTGGTGGAGATATTTCCGTGTCCACTGCGAAACCTGATGTAATTAAAAGAGCAGTTGAATTAATAGGGAAGGGGAGAGTTCTTGTTGGGGCTGGAGTCAAAAATGCGGATGATATTCGTATAGCCTTGGAACTGGGAGCTGTTGGGGTATTGCTTGCGTCAGGTGTTATGAAGGCAAACGATCCTGAAGCTGTTTTGAGAGATTTGGCTTCTGGAAGTCTTTAGTTTTTAGTTGTTGGTTTTTAGTTCTTAGGTTATTCTGTTTTTAGTTTTATGAACTTTATTTGATGCATATAATATCTGTACCAATTTCGATTAATGAAATTAAAGAAAAATATAATCATTTTTTTGAAAATCTGCTTAAGATAGTTGTCGATTTAGAAAAGAAAATAATAGCGATTGATGCTGAGTTGCATGTCGATTTGGAACAGTATCTTTTGGAATCGGGTTCAAGTCAAAACAATTTATGGGGTGCTAATATTTATTTTAATAAGCCTTCTTTTATAGAATATACTTCGTTGATTAATATCAGACCCGCTTTAAATAATAAAAGTATGGAAATTCAAGATGAAAAGATAAAAAATAGTGTATTTGAAACAGTAAATAATTTAATTACTTGGTAAATGTATCCTTTGAAATTGCATAAAGATTTGGATATTGAAAAATGGTCTGGTTTTACAGTCGATAGGCAAATATTTATGATTGCAAATGAGTTTAATAGATTGGTTAATGCAATAAAAAATTCTTTTTCTTATAATGAGATGCAAGAAAATATGGAAAGAATATTTGAGCTGATAGATATAACTGTAGAAGTAAACAAAGGAAATTTTAGAAAAGAGTTGCTTAGATTGCGAGATTTATTTGCCGAAACTTATTTATTTGATGAAAATACTTTAAAAATTTCGCAAAAATATATAGAATTATTGTGCAAAACTTTATTATCACTAAATTCTAAAACTTATTTAATATGAAAATAAATATCCATACGCAAAATATAGATTTACAAGCTGAGCATGAAAAATATATAAAATCCAAGATAGAACATTTATCTCATTTCGGAGCTGGTGTTGGAGATGAATCGGTTGTTGCGGATGTACATGTTAAAAAAGCTCTTAGTCATGGACAAGGCGTGCATGTAGAGATGAAAGTTAATATTCGTGTGCCGCATACCGTTCTTCATGCAGAAATAGATCAAGCGATGCAGGTGACCGAGGCGGTTGATTTGATAGTTGATAAATTGAAACAACAGATTGAAAAATATAAGAGATAGTTAATAGCTAATAGCTAGCAGCTTCTAGTTATCATCTGATCCCTTCTTACCCCTACACCTATATATTTGATCTTGCATTTCATTAATTCTTCCAGTTTTTTGATGTAGTTTTGGCAATTTATTGGGAGCTCTTCAAATGTTTTACAGTTGCTAATATCTTCTTGCCAACCCTGCATTTCAATGTATTCCACTGTGCATTCCTGCAAAACGTTGAGTGAAGCTGGAAAACTTTCTAATTCTTTGTCGTTGCGTAAATATTTAATCCCGATTTTGAGTGTATCGATGCCGGTTAAACAATCAATTTTTGTCAGATTGATAGCACTGTAATTGTTTACCATCATTGAATACTTCATCATGACTGCGTCAAACCAGCCTATTCTTCGTGGACGACCTGTTGTTGAACCGTATTCATTTGCAATTTTTCTTAGATTTTCCGCGAAATCTCCATGTAGTTCTGTTGGGAATGGACCTGATCCTACTCGTGTAGTGAATGCCTTTACTATTCCTATTAGTTCACTGTTTTTTTGAGGAGCGATACCGAGGCCCGTATATATGCCACCTATTGAAGGACTTGATGATGTGACATACGGATAAGTGCCATGATCTACATCGAGCATAATGGCATTTGCGCCTTCCATTAATATTGATTTACCTTCTTCTATGGCTTGATTGAGATACAAAGTACTGTCTTTTATGCAGTTTTTTATATTTTCGAATGATTCTTTGTAAAATTTGAGTTTTTCTTCTATATCAAATTCCAAATTTCCATACATTGCAGATAATATTTTGACATTATTCCTTAATTTATCTTCGAAATAATCAAATTCTTCAAGATCGCAAAATCTAATACCTCTTCGTGACATTTTGTCTTCATAGCAAGGTCCAATCCCTCTTTTGGTTGTGCCAACAGATTTTGATCCTTTCATTTCTTCTTGCTTGCCATCGATTGTTTTGTGATAATCAAATAATATATGAGCTCTGTTTGAGATAATTATTCGTCCTTTGTAATCAATTCCTTTCTCTTCAAGATTTTTCAATTCGCTGAGTAAAGTTTCTAAATGCACAACGCAGCCATTACCAATAAGACATACTGTTTTTGGATCTAAGATGCCTGATGGGATTAAGTGGAAAACAAATTTTTTATCGCCAACATAGACTGAATGTCCTGCGTTAGCGCCTCCAGCACTTCTAGTTATTATATCAAATTTTTCTGATAAAATATCGGTAAGTTTGCCTTTGCCTTCATCACCCCATTGTGCTCCTAATATAATTGTGTGCATCTAGCTAAAAACTAAAAACTAAAAACTATTTTCCCGAAATAACAGCATCAATTGGTTTGCCATTGATCAAAATTTCAACTTCTGTAAGTTCAGGATTTGTTGCTATTGCGGTTTTGCTGATTTGTTCTTTGAATCTCGGCTCATCGCAAACTCCATTCAGACTTATTTGACCTTCCAAGTTAATGATTATTTTGCTACCTTCAATATTTGCGGATTGCAGACTTAATATCGAATTTTGCAAAGAGTTGTATAGTCTGTCAGAAGCTTTGTAGCGGAATAATGCGTCAAGCGATAATTTTAATTTAATAATTGGATTATTTGCTTGTGCTACCGGTATATTAATAGGAACCAGGCTATCGTTACAACCGACTGATTCACCTTTTTGTCCGTTATTTTCAAGCGCAACTAAATAAATTACAGCATTTTGAGGTGCTTTTTCAGATATTTCCTCGGGACTATCGGTTTGAGTGTCAGGATTTGTTTTGCATCCAATTGCAAATACGGTCCAAGCTAGTAATAAAAAAGAGAAAACTATATATTTTTTCATGAAATTATTTTTTTAAAAATCCACATTAATAATACTCAAATAAAATAAAATTGGCAAAAGATTCTGAAAATGATATAAGAATTATTGGATATCTAAATTTTCAAAATGTTAACAATAGATCAAATTATAGCTCAATTACCTTATGTTCTTAAAAGTACTGATTTCGCATGGCTTGGTGAAAGGTATGAAGGTAAAATTAGAGATAATTATACCAAAGGCGATAGAAGAATTCTTATAGTCACTGACAAAGTTTCTGCTTTTGATCGTATACTTACTCATATTCCGTTCAAAGGTCAAGTTCTTAATCAAATGGCTGAATTTTGGTTTAATAAGACTTCTGATATTTGTGGGAATCACGCGATTGAATTTCCGGATCCGAATGTTGTTGTCGCTAAACAATGTAAGGCATTGCCTGTAGAGATGGTTGTAAGAGGTTATTTGACTGGAACTACTTCTACTTCCGTT
Source organism: uncultured Candidatus Peribacteria bacterium (assembly GCA_964511025.1). Classification (GTDB taxonomy): domain Bacteria; phylum Patescibacteriota; class Gracilibacteria; order UBA1369; family GWF2-33-10; genus CAZEDK01. Next base: position 27,757 of record CAZEDK010000010.1, read on the forward strand.
TGGTCTCATTACAAAAATGGTGGAAGGAATTTTTGTGGTAATAAGCTTGATGATGGCATGAAAAAAGATCAAAAATTTTCAAATCCTATAATTACACCTTCTACAAAAGCGTTGTATGGAGCTCATGATGAATCAGTTTCACCTCAAGATTTGTTAGATAGGGATCTTGTGACAAAAGAGCAGCTTGATTATTTGATGACAGTGTCAATGTCTTTATACAAAAGAGGAGTAGATATAGCTGCTAAACAGGGGATTATACTTGTTGATACAAAATATGAGTTTGGAATTGATAAAGAAAATAATATTATATTAATTGATGAGATTCATACTCCTGATTCTTCTAGATTTTGGAAACAGGCATCTTACTTCGAACTTTTGGAAAAAGGAGCTGATCAGGACAATATTAACAAAGAATATTTGAGGCTTTGGTTGGCGAATCAAGGATATCTTGGTGATGGACCGGTTCCTTATATACCTGAAGAAGTAATAGTAGAAACTTCAAGAAGATATATGGAAGCTTATGAATTGATTACAGGGGAAAAATTTGAAGCGCAGGTGGGGGATGTGTTCAGTAGGACTGAAGCGAGTCTTCAGAAATATAGATGATTTAATTTAAAATTTGCTCAATTTTTTGAAGAACTTCCTTAAGTTTGTTATTGTTGATCGAAGCTACTGTTTGTAAAATTAATTTTTTATTAATTGTCATGATATTGCCACATTTTACAAATGATGCTTTTGAGATTGTGCCTGCAATTAAATGTTTTGCTTGCAGGTCTATTTCGAATTTTTCCAATCCTTGTTTACTACTTATTGCCGCACAAATTATATCTTCGCCATTATGATAGTTATCATTTGAAATGATCAAAGCTGGACGTACTTTTGATTGTGTATGGCAGGTAAAAGGATAATTTACAATTATGATTCTTCCTTGTTTTATTTTCATAAAGAAATACTAGTATCAAAAAGATTATCATCCTCATCGTCATCCCAAAAAGATAAACTGTGTTGATTTATTTGTAAAATTTCATCATCACTCCAGTCTTCGCAAATAATATTTTGTTGATTATCGTCTAGAATTAATTCTTTTTCATAAATAGGCTCTACTTTGAACATAGGACTGTTATGATTCGTTACTATAAATCTCATATTTTTGTTTCTTGACTCTTCCCAAAATTTGCTCATATTTGCTCGCCAAGTTTTTACGTTCACTATTTGTGTAATCATAAAGTATGTAATTAAGTACACATATAGTATACGATATGTGTACTTAAGCGGCAATATCAATTTTATTTGGTGTTGTCTTTTATAAAAGTAATTATTTCAGTTTCTAATGCTTTTGGTGCTGACTTTATTACTTTTCCATTAAATGATATTTCTAGACCAACTTTTTTTACTTCTATTGTGTATTGTTGACTGTTTTTGTTGATAGTTAAGATCGCAGTGCAATTTTTGCCATTTGAACATTGAGTGCCTGTAAAAAAATCAGTTATTTCTGTTTTGATTCTAGCTGCTTCGGTTTTTCTGTTATCAGTTTGACCAAAAATACCAGTACCAGTTGTTACTGTCATTGTAAATTCTTGTGTAGCGATTGTTGATGCAGCTATTCTTGGCGATCCTGTAAATGGTAATGCTTCTGTTATTAGTTGCGTTGATTTAGTTAAAGATTGGATTGATCTTGTTGTTTGTGATAATGTTTGAGTTGTTACTGGTTTCCATCCAAGACTAGCTTCCGCACAATTTATTTGTAACCCTGGATACGCAAGTTTGGCTTCCGCGCAAATTGCCTGTCTAGGTTTGTCAACTAATTCTGATGCATTGCTAGGATTTACGCCATAGGTAACAGTTAATGGTTGTCCTGTTTCTTGCTGAATTTCTGCCCAGAAATTGGTTGATAGCCCGGATTCTATACATCCAGGGAATACAAATCTTGTATTATTTGCCACTTCTCCATTTCTTATAAAATATGTAATTATGTGTGAATTTAATTCTTTTTCTTGAAAAGTACACTCCTCAGATGATTTATTTAAAAGATTAAATATAGTCTTTTTTGGGGTTTTGGTCGGCGTGTAAGTTGCGATAGAGTCTCTGATTTTTATAGAACATTGAAAATATTCACTTGTTTCGTTTGTTCCTCTTTTTACATAAAGTGTACCGTACGATTGATTGTCGCTTGTTGTTAAAGAAAATTCTTGTATCGCACCTTCTGCAATGCTACCCCATTTGAAATTATTTATTTCGTTTGTTGTTGTTTGAGAAATGGTTGCTTTGTTTGGTGTTTTTTCTGGGATTGGGGTGGATGGAGGTGAAGTCGCTGTGGAGATTGGTATTTGTTGATTACTAGATGATAAAGGCGTATATGTGACTGCCACGATTCCACCGCACAAACCTATTCCTCCAGCTACAAGGAGAGGAACTAGTGATTTATGTTTCATTGTTTGTGCAGGACGAGTTGATGCAGGATTTGCATCACATACTAATTCATATTGTAAATTAGTGCTGTTTAAATTAAACCATTTCCAGTCTTGTTTTGGTGTTGTAGCATCAGGAGCTGCGCTGCCTGTAATTTTTTCTACATGATGTAAATCTACAACAGTTGAGCCTTGTGTTTCGCTTAGTAAGGCTTGACTTGCTTGATCTATTACGGTCACATTCATGGATAGGCCTGTCTGTTCCATTACCTCGTGAAGCAAATTTTGTACTTCCGCATCAGGAACACCTTCTGAAATTGGTTCTTGTTCTGCCAGATCATCAAAACAAATAATTTCCGAATTTGATTCGCTGTCGATAGCTAAAGTATCATCTTGGTTATCTGGCAATCTATACAAAGCATTATTTAATTCCTCTCCGCGTGGAAATAAAGAGTTATTAGACTCTATTAATGTAAATAAATTTCTACGATTTATCTCACTTTGTGATTCTATAGCTTGTTTGAAATTTTCCAAAGCAACTCTTACAGGCGCTAAACTATCAAATCTTGTTTTTAAACATTTGGATGACATGATTACAATCGTATCAAGTAATCTTTCAATAGCATTTTCATTGCATTGGTATAATACGCTGTAGCTATCAATAAGTTTGCGTTTGTTGGTGACAATCAATTTTCTAATCTTTTCTATACATTCACTGACGGCTCGAAATTTGACAATAGAAGAATCCATTTCAGTCTTTAATGTCTCATCTAATATTGTTCGTAAAGAAGGAAAAAATCTTAATAAAGGAAATACTAATGGATATTGTTCTTCTTGTGGCGTTAATTTTTTTGAATGTTTGTATATATTATTATTGGATGATAGTACTATACCCAATGCCAGTCTTAAATCTATGTTATCCAAACTGCCGGCGACTTTGTCTGCTGATACGACTGTTCCTATTGGCTTCGCTAAATCTCCAAAATCAGATAATCTGAACTGAGGAGTTCCTGTCTCATCGTTGTATGTTAAAATTTGTTTTTCACCAAAATCTCCATGCGTAAGACCTCTGCTGTGTATATGCGCCATTGCATTTGTAGCGGCTAATAGCATATCACATAGAAATGTCAGATTGTATTCTTCAGCACTTGGATTAGATAAAATTCTGGAGCATTCTCTTGTTTGTCCGTCTGTACCGACTACACGATCCATGAATATACCTTGTGTACTTATGCATTTCGCATCTGCTGATTGACATAGTACTCCTTGAGTTACAAAAGTTGAGGCTACGAAAGAAGAAGATATGCTTATATCAGGTATACGTGTTATTAATGTTTCGCTGTCTATCGCACCCAATGTATCTGGAAATAATAATTTGATTGCAATGTGTGGATTAACAGGTTCGAGCGTATTATTTTCTTGTATTTCTACTCTGTATGGTATAACTAGCCTTCCCATACCACCTGCTTTAGTTGTTTCTATTACGGAATATAATTTCACCTGTCCTGATTTAACTAATTCTGCAACCTCTTTATTACCTGAAATAGGTCCTATTACCCTTTCCAATTCTTGCCTAACGTGTGCCATTTCTCTTTCCAGTTGATTGATTGGATCGTTTTCTGTAGGTGTTGCTAGTGTAGTTAGTATCCCAAGATGTACCGTTTCTCCTGCTACTAAATTTGTTAAATTGTTTCTTGTTATCCTTGCTAATCCTGCTAAATAATTCTCATCTGGCATGGCTGTCAAAAACCATGGTCCACGCATTTGATATGCATTTTGTGCTGTAGGATTTTCAAACTGCTTGTGTTTCTGAGAAAAATTTTCTTTCGGATATAGAATTTCTGTTGCCATGAGATTTAACAATTTCTTAACAAATATTCCTTGAAACGGACTGTATTATACGTTAAAATGTGTGAATGTCAAGCTTTCTACGTTTTAAAAATTGGAAACTTGGTTTTCTTTGAACTACAATAATTTTAACATAAAAAAGTTTCAAAATGCCTGAATGGTTATATGTAATTATCGGCGCTTCAGTTGCCTTGTTGACAATTCTTGTTTCAATTGCGCTTCTTTATTTGATCTTTATGCTCAGAGATGTCAATAAAGTGGTCGATGAAGTGGAGCAAACAGTTGAAAAAGTGCAAGATTACATCATGAAACCAATTCATCTGACAAATCAGGCTATCAAGTTAATTGCGCCATTTCTCGAAGGCGCTTCGAAGAAAGTAAAGAAAAAATAGTTTGATCAGATCGTAAAAATTTGACAAAATTTAGTGGAGATGTATAATACAAGCTCTTTTTTTGCTTTTATGTCATTGAATTATAGAGAGGTTTTGAGGAGTGATAATCAAAGTTCAGATAGATTATTCTTGCCTGAGCATAATGATGGCATTATAAGTATGGCTGGAATTTTAAGAAGATTATTGGGTGCTGTTGTTCTTGGTGGATTTTTATATAACGCTGCAACTTATAATATTGACGATCCGGTAATAGATAAACCACAAGCTGGAGATACAACTTCAGTTGTGGATCCATGTAGATCTGTAGTTAAATATTCAGATAATCCAGATGGTGATATATCAAATACTGACGTGCCTTTGATACACGAAGTACCAATTGTTGACTGTACTCATTCAAAAATTGCTATTTCTATTCCTTCAGCTCCTCAGTAAGCACAGTTTCCAAATTCGCATTTTGATCAAGCCAATTGCTTGGTGCATTTGATTGCTGGCTGTTTTCAAAATTGTGGAAATACTTGTTGTTATATGACATCCACATTTCTTTTATAATATATTCGTGAGTCAAGAAATAATCGAACGGAAGAGTTTCGATGCCTTCAAGCATTTCGCCGTTTTCAATGTAAACACCCATAGTTGGATCGAGTGAATACCACACTTTGTAATTTGGATCATAAACTTGCACAAAAGCATGTCCTCCAAATTCTCCTCCGAAATCAACTTCAGCTAGGCTAACTCTTACATTGTTTTCATTCATACCGCTTGCAATCAATGCTGAGGCGAGAAAATTAGCTTGCTCTGAGCAGTCGCTTTTGATTATACCTTCCTGTGGACCAACTGATGGACTGACTTCAATGAGTTCTTTTGGAGTCAGCCAGTATTCAGTTGTTGATTCTGTTTTAGTATTTGCTGTTTTTTCGTATTCAGGTATAAATTCGCTATCTGCTATCCATGCGATTTTTTGAATGGCAAAATCAAGTATTTCTTGTGGTGAACTGAGGCTACTAATTAGGTTTTGCACAGCTTCGGCGTTGGGAGTGACATACAACTGATATGGTGACAAAACTTCTATTTGTTCACCTTCATCAATTCTTTTTTTCATTTTTTCCTCTAGCATCTTTGTGATTTGATTTCTGTCAGTGACGTCGCGTGCAGCTAATGCTTTTGCTATTTTACTTTCTGAAAATTTCTTAATTCTATCATTTGCAAACTCCACCTTGAGTTCCGGAAGTAAATCTTTTAATTCAATTAGTCTTAGAAGTTTGATAACGCAATCATTATCTTTTTTTAGTTCTTCTGCTGCTGCTAGTGGTATCTTTGCGATTATGAGGTCGTAATTTTCTGCGCTAGCTTTGAAAGTGGTTTCGTATCTGCTGTCGATTACGTTATCAAATTTACATGATTTATCTATTTGAAACCCTACAGGAATTGCTATGTCTAATTCTTCTAATTTGTTTTTGATTTTATCCTTTGATACTTTACTTTTTGCGTTTTTAAAAAGCTGTTCTTTTGGGCTAAGCTTTTGACTTTCTTTAGTTTCTTCCTTTTTACATCCAATAAATGTCAATGAAATTGATATGATTAAAGCAAATATAAATATTTTAATATGTGTTCTCATTGTTTAGTGATTTAGTGTTTTTTAAGTGCTTCTATCCCCGGTACCTTGCTGCCTTCCAAAAAAGCCAACATTGCTCCTCCGCCTGTTGACACGTGATCATAACTTTCTTCAGGAATTCCAAAGCGTCTTAAAGCATTTAACGTATCTCCTCCTCCAAGTATAGTCTTTGCTTTTGAGTTTGCCAAAGCTTCTGCTATTACCCTAGTACCCATTTCAAAAGCTAAAAATTCAAATAAACCTATTGGACCATTCCAAATAACTGTTTGTGAATTTTTTATAATACCTAAATATCTGGCTAGACTTGCAGGACCTATATCAAATATTTTCATATCACCTTCAATATCCTCAACTGGTAATGTGAGAGTTGTGACGTTATTTGATGCTTCGCTGGCAACGATTAGATCTTTTGGTGTGATGAATTTTTCATGATGAGTTTCGCAGTCTAGCATGATTTCTTGAGCTAATTGTTTTTTGTCAGCTTCGTATAGTGATTCTCCTACATCATAACCTTGTGCATATAAAAAAGTATTGGCCATAGCTCCTCCAACAATAATATTGTCAGCTTTGTTTATGAAATTCTGCATTATTCCTATTTTTGTTTCTATTTTTGCACCACCCAATATTAATGTGAGAGGTTTTTTTGGGTTTTCCAATATTTCACTTAATATTTCCATTTCTTTTTCAAGAAGAAGTCCCATGTAACTAGGTAATTCTTTTGTTATAGCAACAACTGAAGTGTGCTCTCTATGACAGACTCCAAAAGCGTCGTTGACATAAATATCAGCAAGCTTTGCTAAACTTTTTGCCATTTCCTCACTATTTTGTTTCTCTCTTTTATCAAATCTAAGGTTTTCTAACATTACTATTTTTTCATTTTCTGGAAGATGTGTTGGTGTGACTGCGTTAGCTTTGAATACTTTTTGATTCATTAATTTTTCCAAACATTGAGCAAGGACATTGGTTTTTAAATGTTCATCGTTTTCACCTTTTGGGCGACCAAGATGAGTCATAATGATTATTTGTGATACACTTTGATCTAAAAGATACTGAAGAGTCGGGATAGATTTTTGAATTCTAGTATCTTCTTCAACGTGTCCTTCTCGTGTTAATGGCGTATTGAAATCTACTCTAATTAAAACTTTTTTATCTTTGAGCTTGGCGTTTTTTAAATACATTTTATAAAATTTAACATTTCTAAGGCGGTTTTGATTGCAGAGTATCCTTTGTTTTCGTTCCAATTTTTTGTATTTGCACGTCTTTTTGCGTCATTAATATCATGAACCATCAAAATTTCAAAAACAATAGGAATCTCAAATTCAAGCATAATTTCCATAATTGCATGAGTAACCGCTTTGCAAATCATATCATAATGTTCTGTTTGCCCTTTGATTACGCAACCTAATGTAATTATTGCATCATATTTTTTGCTTTTTGCCAGTTTCTTAGACATCAGAGGAATCTCAAAGGCTCCCGGTACTTCAAAATAATCAACACTGTTTGTATCAATTTTTTGTTCAGTGAGGGCTTTTTTTGTTCCTTTGAGTAAGTTGCTTACTATCTCTTGATGGAAAACACTGTAGATTACTGCGATTTGCATTTATCATTTTTAGTTTTCAAAAGTCTAGCATTACCATAGATTATCTTCATTTGTTTTTTCAAATAAGAAACTTGACAGAGAGAGAGAGATGTTATCTTGTGTGTGTTTAATTAATAATTTTTAATGTTATGGTTACAAAATCTTCGCCTTCGCACGAAAATGAAGTACCTACAAATGTGACAGTCGATGTCGATGAGGGTGCTATAATCGATGAGCGTCTTACAGAGGATGGTATCGTTATTGAAGGGTCATTTAAAGCAGTCAGGGGGGCTTCTGTGCGAATATTAGGAGTATCAAGTGCGGCATCACAATTAGACGAACCAACGGCTGAAAATCCAATGATTGCACAAATCATTGAAGATAGAATTATAGGACGAGGATACTCTCGTTTTTCAGACTCACTAAGAACAATAATGAATTTTGACATCCCTATAGCAGAGATTGTGAAAAATTTGAAGCTGTTAATTAAGAGAGGACTCTCAATACCCCCTTATATAAGAGACACAATGTCTACCACCGCTGTTGGTCTTTCGTTAGATATTGATGATTTAGCGTTCAAGATAGGCGGTGACTCAGACTATAGCTATGTTATGACAGATTTATTACAGTATATCTTTCATCGTGATGGTAGCTTCATTCGGTTATTAAATGATCAATTAGATGATTTTCAATTATTGCCTGGAAATCATGCATTTAAATTAATAATTTTGACAAAAATATTACGTTCACAAAATGTTAATCTTAGTGCAAAATTTGATTCTTTGGCTGATCCAACAGAAGATAATGAAGTGTGTTTAGAAGTTGTAGGAGCATTCCTGATAGCCAAAGTATTCAATGCGGGATTTGAAGCAACGAAATATATACTCAAACTGCCTGAACTAATAGAATGTATTGAGAACCTAGTCGCAACAAAAAGAAATTTTACGTTAAGCATTAAAGAAATTACATCTTGCTTGAAAGATCATGAAAATTTTCTAAAGTTAGCTATAGCGCTTGGTGAGAGATCATATGTATCAGGTGCTGATAATGATACGCGGTTTCAAAAATTGGTTCGTGCTTTTCTTGATCTATTAATAAATAATTCTGATAAAGTTAAACATGTCTTTAGAAAATATGAATTTGAGCAGTCAAACGCAGAAGAGATAATAGCCCAAGAAAGGGGCGTATATCTAATGTCATATGATATGCTAAATAAAGAAGGCTCTATTGTTAGTGGTATATCATATAGAATTTTCATTCGGCCGTCTCTTTTAATGATAGAAAATGATACAGGCAACAAATTAGTGTATAGAGGTGAGATCCCTCATGGGAATTTGCTTGAAGCAATAGATGATGAAATACAGACATCATTTAGATATGATGGATATACTATAAAAATGCTTGATCTAGAAAAGGTTAAAGGTTTCAGAGTGTGATTATTCACTTATATATCTTTGCTTCGCTTGCCTAAAAAGAGTTTGATAATTTTGGAAAGCTCGTTTTTCTGATGGATTCTCAATTAATGGACCAATTTTATCCAAAATATCCTGTCCATTTATTTGATCTACTGTTTTTTCTAATAAATCCATTAACTCTTTTGAGGTTTTTACTTTTATTCCCATTTCATTTAGCTCTTCGTAATTTACTTGAATGTTGTTGTTTAAATACCAGATCAAATCATAAAAATCACGCATCGCATGATAACCTCTTTCTATTACAGCACCTATTTTACCTGAAAATAATGTGGGTAAATCATTTTTATAAATCGGAAAATATTCATCAAATTTTGTAATGTAAAAGAATTCTCCACGTCCATTCTTGGCGGGAAATTTATCAATCTCTAATTTGATGTTTAATTTTTCATTTTTTAATGGTGAAATTTTCAATTTATAAAGAAGTGTTGGAAATTTCAGCCAATATTTTTGAATTCGTTTTTCTTTGATATGTTCTGGAGTGCTAATTTCAAAATCAAGATTATGATTTTTGAATTCTATTTCAAGTTTTTTGATCAAAATTGAAGTATCTAAATGATTATTGTCTAATGAAAAATCCAAATCTTCAGAAAATCTTGGTAAATTATGGCAGATTCTTAGGCATGTTCCTCCGCCAAATCTAAGAAATTCACTGCCATCTAATCCATATAAAAATTTCAATGTCATAACTTGAAGATATTCACGTAACATATTTAAAGATATCGAGCTATCTGTGTTTGTGGTGTTAAGAAAATAATCAATTGGATTTTGCATATTGTTCTAAATTATTTATTAATAAATTAAGTTTTTTTTGATTAAATTTGAAAGCAAATTTTTTTAATAAGTTGAAATTTATTTTTTCTAAATTCTGAAATCGTAAATCTTGCCATGTTTGATAATCAATTTTTAATTTTTTACTATTTAGATACAAAAAATCAAGCATTGCTTTCGCAATAGATGCGAAATAATAACTAAAATCATTTTTTCTTTGCGTTTCAAATCCAAAAAAACATGATTTTTTAATTTTTCTATAGCTAAACAAGCCGTATTTCGTTTCAAAATATCGAGTAGTTTTTGTTGTTATTGCTGTAATTTCAAATACAGCGTCTGGAATAATTCCATAATAAGATAAAGCGTATTCAAGGGAAATATAGCTTGGACTATATAGTTTGGTGGAAATGATTTCCGGCGAAATATTCTTTTTCGAATAATCTGAAGATAAAACATATAATCCATTTTTTATTTTAAAAATCTTTGCTTGTTTGTTCCACAGCATTATTTGTTTATGTATAGTATTGATATTTTCATGACGAAAAATAATTTTCAAATCATGAATGCTAAACAAAGGATGGTTGGCTAATTTTTTTTGGAATTCTAGAAATTTCATTTTAATTTTAAGTAAAATAATACCAAAATCTGAAACAAGTATATCTATTTTCCATGATTAATTTAAATTAATTATCTTATATTTTTCACACTTGTCTTGACAGAGAGGGAGAGAAATGTTATCTTGTGTGTGTGTTTAATAAATAATTTTATGTTATGATTATAAAATCTTGGGACGACTGGAAGGACAAAGCACCTGATAAGACGATCGTCGGTGAGGATCCTGTAATCGAGGATACTACACAGGATGATAACGTTGTTGAAGAGCTAGGTAAAGTAGTCGAGACTTCTGTTAATGTAAAGTTGAAACTCCAGAATCTGCTAAAAATGAAGAACCAACCATTGTAAGTAGTAGATTATATAGAATTTTCATTCAACCGTCTTTATCTAAATGCTTTCCGTTCTTTGTCTGTATAAGTTATTTCGTTACGTTTCCTAACTAGCATTTTATTTTCTCTTTACGATTTTTTAGTCCAAATATTTTTCTTCAATAAGCCCAAATAACCAAATTG
>CAZEDK010000011.1:0-38544 GCA_964511025.1 uncultured Candidatus Peribacteria bacterium
TATTAGTTTAGATGAAATTGTTAAAAAATATTTGGATACTCCATATCTTCTTGGTGGGACTACTAAGAAAGGGATTGATTGTTCTGGTTTGACGCAGAGGATTTATAAAGAAGTTTATAATATTCAGCTCCCGAAACATTCGAAAGATCAGGCGGCATTAGGAATAGAGGTAAAAAATTTTAATGAGGCTAAAAAAGGGAATTTGATTTTTTTTAAGGCTAAAAATAAGGAGATCGTTAGGCATGTTGGTTTAATTTTTGATGTTGAAAAAAGAGAAATTTTGCATGCAGCGGAAAAAATTCATGCTAGAGTATTGATAGAATCTTTGGATAAAATGCTTGAAAGGTATGATATTGCTTGCGTGAGGAGGTATTTGTAATTGAGTGATTCCTGTGGAGGCAGGAAGCTCAAGTTTTTATTTACTGGATTCCCGCCTCCGCGGGAATGACAAGTCTATATGATCAATTTAGAAGAATTAAAATCCAAAAATATTCATATAGTTGGGCTTTCCGGGACTGAAGGCGCGCAGCTTGCTTTATTTTTGCGCGCCAAAGGTTGTGTTAATTTAACTGCCCATGATTTTTGTGATAAAGAAAAATTTCGTGAAAATTTCCTTATGTTTCATGGAGCTTTGGAAATTGAAGATAGGAAGAATTATTTTGAGAAAATAAATGCTTTGCCAATAAAAAAATGTTTTAAAGAAAATTATTTAGAAAGTATTGAAAAAGCGGATTTGGTTTTTGTTTCACAGGGTTGGTATTTATACGAATTTAATAAGCCAAAATTATTTGAACTAAAAGATAAGGGCATTCCTTTTTATACAATTTTGAATCTATATTTAAGTATTTGTAAGGCAAAGACGATTGGAATAACCGGGAGTAACGGAAAGACAACAACGAGTAGATTGATTTGGGAGATTTTGAAAGAAAACACAACCCCTCTTGCCCCCTTATCAAAACAACAAAATCAGAGTCCCCCTGATCCCGCATTGCGGGAGGATTTAGGGGGTTTCTTCGTTTTATATGTTGGTAACGATCGCAATGCAGTGCAGGATCTTTTTCGAGTTGAGGCTTTGGAAGAAAAAGATTTTTTGGTTTTGGAAATAAGTAATAGGCAGTTGAAATTGATTAAAGATCAAAGTCCTAATATTGGTATAATTACAAACATTACTCCAAATCATATCAATGAGCACGATTCTTTTGAAGAATATGCTTATCAAAAATCTAAGGTTTGGAGCTTTCAGAAAGAAGGAGATTTTGCAATTGTAAATTTTGATGATAACGTGTCTAGACAGTGTCTAGACACTAAAACCCCCTTAATCCCCCTTGTCAGGGGGACAAAAATTCTTAATAAATCAATGATTATTCGATTTTCCATAAAAGAAAAAGCCGATGTTTATATAAAAAATAATCAAATTTTTGTACATGATGAATACATTTTGGATTTAAGTGATATCAAAATTCCGGGGAAGCATAATGTTGAAAATGTTTTAGCGGCAATTGCGGCCACATATTTCGCAGGAATCAAACCTACGGTTATTCGAGAAGCCGTTTCTCAATTTACCGGCGTTGAAAAGAGACTTGAGTTTGTTGGTGAAGTTGATTGGATTAAGTTTTATAACGATTTAAGTTCTACTACTCCTGTATCTACTATTGCTGCAATAAAAGCTTTTGAAGATGCAAAGTCTATAACCTTGATACTTGGAGGGGATGATAAAAATTTGAAATATGAAGATTTAATCAAAGTAATTAATGAAAAAGTTGATACTTTGATTTTGATGGATGGGACTGTGAAGGGAAAGATTTTAAAAGCCCCCTTAATACCATTTGTTATGGGGAGATGGGATACAAACCTCCTTAATCCCCCTTGTCAGGGGGACAATTATAAGGACTTTATTAAACCATATATAAAATATAATTTTAAACTTACTGAACTTGCCAAAGAAAATAGAAATAATCCTACTAAAGCTGAGTCTAAATATTGGTATGACTTATTAAGTAGAAGTTGTTTTGCTGATTATAGATTTATTCGTCAAAAACCAATCAATAATTTTATTTTAGATTTTTATTGTTCAAAATTACTTTTGGGTATTGAAATAGATGGAGGTGCTCATGCTGAACAGGAAGAGTATGATAAAGAACGAACGCTATTATTAAATGAATATGGTATAGAAATAATTAGATATCGCAATGAAGATGTCATGAATGATTTAGAGAATGTATGTAAAGATTTATTAAAAAAAATACTGATAAGAAAAGCCTCTATGGAAAGAAAAGCCTCCCTGACAAGGGAGGTGCCCGAAGGGCGGAGGGTTAGCGTTTTTGAAGCCAAAACTATCCTCGAAGCCTTTCAAGTTGCAAAAGAAAATACAAAATTTGGTGGTGTAGTCTTACTATCTCCAGCAGGCGAAGGATTTTTTACAAAATTTTTGAACCGCAGAACAGGAGGTATGAGTTTGGATCGCATTTTGTGTCTCCTTAAAAACAATTCTATTTCTCATCCTCAATAAGTTCATAATTGGAAGAATTGATATCGATGATTTTTATTTCAGCTCCACAGTTTTCACAATCAACTATTTCGCCATTTTTAATGTTATTTGTGATATCTATTTTCATCATACAGTCGGGACAAACGATTTGCATATAAAAAAATTAAAAAACTATTTATATATACAGTAAAATTTATATATACTGAACTAGTATAATTTGTTTGATGAATAATTTTCAAGATTACATATCAGAATCTAAAAAAGGTATTTGGCGCTATGAACAATTTTTTGAGGATAAAATAGCAGTACTAGATAAATCACTGCAAAAGATAAAGGATAAAGAAAAATTAAATTTGGAACAAGGATTAACTTCTTTAGAAAATAGAAAGGATTTGGAAAATAGCTTATCTGTCAAAAATCTATATTTAAAAAGAGAAGACTTAAATACTCTTGGATCTTTTAAAAGTCGAGCTTTGGCTTATCAAGTTTCGTATTACAAAAATTTAGCTCATAAAAATTTAGTAATTTCTTCATCAGGTAATGCAGGGATATGTGCAGCAAAATATTGTGACGTTGCGGGCATTAAACTTATTTGTTTAATTTCTCCGAATACAGATATTGCGAAAAAAGCAGAACTGTCAAAAACAAATGCAGTGGTTATCGAATCAAGCAAGGCAATGAGATTGGCTAATTATCTTTCGGCAAAATATAAAATCCCAAATTTAAGACCATCTGTCGATGACATTTCTTTGATAGGTTTTGAAACTTTGGCGTATGAAATATTTGAACAAAGCGGTCAGTTTTTGGAAAAATTTTCAATTTATACATTTGTGACTAGCGGGTCTTCATTGATTGGAATTTACAATGGTTTGAAGAAATTATTTGATTTAGGTTTTATAACAAAAATTCCAACAATCTTTGCTGTGATGTCAGATGAAATTAGCCTAGGCGTAAAAAATTCCAGAAGAATTGAAAAAGTGATTGAAATTGTAAAAACAACAGGTGGACAAATAATTAATATCACAAATCTAGATTTAAAGATGCTTGCAGGTAAATGTCTCGACCTGTCTAGACAGATTGCAAAAGAATCCCAAGCTGTCTTGTCAGCTATTTCCAAAATGAAAATGGATAACAGTATAGCTATCATTGGAGGGAAAAATTGGGATTTGAGTAGCGAATGTTGTCAAAAAGAATTTCTAAAAGCTGAAAACTTTGAAAAAATTGATCAAATACTTAAAATTTAAAATTGACTTTAATATTCATATCACCGGATCCGTCAAAAGCTCTTGGACTTGAACAGATAGTCAAAGATTTGCATATAATTTGCACAAATAGACATCCCATCATCGACTATTTTGAGTCAAAAAGCGCGAAAATTTTCTGTTTAGAGGACTTATTTAATTTGAGTCAGGATGAAATAGACAGATTAAACAATACGGGAAAACTTTTTGAACATATTGAAGTTTTAAAATATTTAAAACTTTTGCAAAAACAAAAAAAATCTCAATTAAATATTTTAGTTTTCAAGCCGTCAACAAAGATTTCCAAAATCTCAAAAGATAATAATTTTAAGTTACTTGTTAATGATGCCAATCTCTGTAGAAATATCGAAGATAAATGTAAGTTTTTTGATTTTTTAAAAAAAGCGCAAAAAGCAGGAAATAAAAAAACGATTAATATTCCCGAATATCAAATATCTGTTTTAAATTCATCAAATTATGAAGATTTAAAAGATAAATTTGCTGAAAAATTTGTAATACAATTTGGGAGAGGATTTGCTGGCAATTCTACTTTTTTTATAAATTCAAAAGAAGAATTTGAAAATTTATGTGAATCGCAAGGTGATTTCTGTGCGAAGATAACGAAATATATGGATGGCTATACCTTGACAATCAATTGCTGTGTCACAGATTTAAACACGATCGTCAGTCAGCCTTTTGTTCAGATAACTGGTGATAGATTGCTTCAAACTTATAAAGGAGGGACTTGTGGCGTTAGCTTTTCCGCTATCAACAATATAGATAAAAAAATTACAAATTCGCTTATTCAGCAGAGTTTGCAAATAGGTCAATTTTTGAAAAACGAAGGATATAAGGGTATTTTTGGACTAGATTTTGTGATCGACAAAGAAAAAGTGTTTATTATCGAGTGCAATCCTAGAATGACTATATCTGTAGCACATTTTACTTTGCGTCAAATTGCTTTGGGTCATGACACGTTGATTTTAGCAGAGCATTTAAAAGTTTTTGCTTATGACAAATTGCAAAAGACATTAAAAACAACAAATTCAAAGCAAGTACTTGAAGAACTTCGTGGTGCTTCTCTTATTTTAAGAAATGTTTTTAAAAAAGATATAATTTTAAAAAACGCTCTAAATCCTTGTTGGTATATTTGGAACACAAAAAATAATAATTTTAAAATGACAAATTTGGAATTTGGTTTCAAAATTATTCCTACAACAAAGAAAGATGAAATTGCTTTTTTACCGCTATGTTTAGGAAAAGGCTCTCAAATTCATGAAGGTAACGCCTTTTGCGACATTTATTTTTGGGAAAATATTTTGGATAAAAAAATGCTTATTTTGCCTGAAATAAGAAAATTAACAGAAGAACTTTACGCTTTTTTTACTTCTGAAGGAAGTTTTTGCAATTCTCGGACATAAGCGTCGAGAGCTTCTCTTTGTTTAGCGCTGATTGAATGCAAGGCTTCTTCGATAGTTCCTTCTCCACCAATATCAATGGAAAAAGCTAAATATATTATAAGTCTAACCCATTTATCAGGCGCTTCTTGTTTTTTTGCTTTTGCTTCATCTTTTTTTGCTTTTTGCAGAACTTTTTTCATTTGACCACGTTTGTCCTTGAATTGATCGCTTGGCCCTTCGTCAACATTAATTTGTGGCGTTGAAGAATATTCAGCATCCGAAGTCAGACTCTCGTTTGCATACAAAAATCTTTTTTCAGTAATTAATTGTTTAAATTGATTCATTTTAATTTTTAAGTATCCATAAAATTGGCTGAAAGGCCAGTAAACCGAACAATAACGCGGCAAATATCCATTTATTTAACAATTCTTCTTTTAGTCTTCCTTCAATTTCTTTCGATCTTTTTTCCAAATTTTTTTCCGCTTCTTCAAGTTCTTCATTTTTATTTTTGTATTCAAGGAGAGGCACCGCAGTTTTTAACTGTTCTTCGAGTTTACCGAGTTTGTAATTAGTCCCTTGCAATTGTTTGTAAGTTTCTCTTAATTCAATTTTGGTGTCTTCATATAGTATTTTATAAAATTCTTCATGATCTTTTTTTGCTAGACTCAAAGCTTTTGGTTTTTCTTTTTCAATTATGTTTTCTTCCGTAATTAATTTTTTCCCAAATAAATCAGCCAATTTCTCAAGCTCATGTTGATAAATTCTAACTCTTCCTTGTATTCTGCTGTATTTTATTTTTTTTGATTTAAGCTGACGATCAAGAGTCCTTGTGGAAATCCCAAGTAGATCGGCAGCCTGTTCGCGACTATAATTTGTTTGGGTCATTTTTGTCTAGACATGTGACTAGACAAAGTATAAAAGATTTTTTTGAAAATTAAATGTTTACGTCTTGACCATGCACTGTTTTTCTTGTTTTAACAGTTTTTGTTTTAGATTTGATCCAACTCGCGCCTATTATTCAGCCCAATTTCTTTGATAATTGCGTGCAAAGTTCCGATGCGAATATCCTTATTTCCATGATTTGGGACGGGAATTACAGTTTTGTCGGCATCACGGACCCAAAGAGTATGTGAGCCTTTCCCTTGCCTAAAGAATTTGAAGCCAAGCTTTTTTAGTTTTTTTGTTAATTTATCGTAATTATATGAGGTCATGCTATTTGAAATGGCATATCAAAATGCAATTTTTGTTTTGTTATATTAAAAGTGGTTTTTTTATACTCAGCGATCATATTTATAACGTCCACTAAGTTATAAAAAGCTTCAAATTCATTATCTCCCTCAGCAAAAGCACCTTGTATCTCAGGACATTTAGCCAAAAATCCATTTTCTTGTTTTTCTATATTTATTATCATAAAATTGATTTAAATCAATTACAATATAACATTTTTAGTGAAATCAGGGAAGCAATTTATAACTTAAAAAATGGCGATACTCAAAATACAAACTGGCGTAGACAATATAATTCTTCGTACAAAATCCAAAATAATTTTGAAAATTGATAAAAATATAAAAAATCTGATCAAAGACATGTGTGATACTCTAGATTTGGATGGTATCGGACTTGCGGCGCCACAGGTTGGACATAATTTGAGAATTGTTCTGGTAACCATGAATTCTGGGAAAAAAAATCAAAACACTGTAGTGATGATTAATCCTGAAATACTTAAATTTTCAGATAATATGACAATTATGGAAGAAGGCTGCCTTAGTTTGCCAAAAGTTTTTGCGAAACTAAAAAGACCAAATGAGGTTTTGCTGAAATATTTTGACGAAAAAATGAAAGAGCATTTATTGCATTTAACTGACTTAAACGCAAGAATAGTTCAGCACGAAATAGATCATCTGGATGCGATACTTTTTGTTGATAGGATGGAAGGCGGACTACATGAATATAAAACAGGAGAAAAAATAGAAGCGGTAACGATCTAATCCATTAGAAAAAAGCTACTTTTTGTGATATAATAGAAGGATTTTTTGTTCGCAAACTATTCCTTTTATGAGCTATTTATGAGCTATACGCAAAATACAGACGCAAAAATAGCTTGTGATGAATTGTTGCGATTAATACAAAATTCAAGAATTTTGCAGCAAATGCCAGAATCGCAAAGGCAGAATTTTATATTGAAAATTTTTAATACCACGGAAGAGAATAAGCTGATTTTATATCGTTTTTTAATTGAGGAGTCGCAAGTAATTAACGATTTTAATAGTCAAAAAAATCAACAAAAATCAGCAATTTTCAAAAAATATATTTCCAAGTTTAAGGTCTTGCTTGCAAAAGGCAGCAAATTAGTTTTATCAACAAAAGAGCAAAAAGATAAAGCAAAAGAAACTCAAAATTTAGAAATGCTTTTAAATGAAGTTTAAATTTAAAAAACAAAAATAAAATGGGTGCAGAAATGTTTCAAACACCGGCTACAGTAGAAACAAAACAGTACAAAGAAGCGGATACAATTTCTCCAGAAGATGTTCAGGTTTTAAGGCGACAAGCTGAACAAGCCTTGGTTGACATTACAGAAAGATTGAATTTGCTTAAAGACGATGCGGACGGTAAAACAATGGCTGATGGTTTGCAGGGGCAAGCTGAAGATTTAAAAACGGCTTTAACTCAAGATATAGCCCAAATAGATGCAAATACAATAGATACAGTTGGCGAATATCAACAAATAAGAGAAAGAATATTATCTTTGGATTCAAGACTTTCACTTTCAACCTATGAAGATTTGGGTGAGGAATTCAGCGACGAAGTCTCTGACAAAATATACAATGGTGAAGTAGAAGATTTAAGTGCTGAATATTTTGGGAAAAAAGTGACTTTCAAAAAAGGTAGCGGTTTGAAAATATTGAGAGATGATTATAGCGGAAACAAACTTTTTAGCTTGCCATCCGGCGTTGATTTTGAAGTCAAAGTTGTAGATATGAACGCTGTCAAAGTTGGCGATCAAAAATTTGTAAAAATTGAATATGGCGGAGCTTATTTTTTTATAAACACAAAACATTTGGATGCCGGTAATAATTTAAAAGCGCCACAAAAGCCTGTAGAAATTCCCGAAGTTGCTACTGCGACTGCAAGCCCAAGAGAAAAATTTGCTAACCTTCAATTAACTGACGCAAAGAGTAATTTTTACGAACAAATTCTTACACAAATCAAATCTTTAAAAGCTGGCGATAATAATTTATATCAATTTAATTTCAAAGCCGACCCTCCAGATATTTATCGAAACGTATCAATCAAATTCTTTTTGGAAGGAGATCAGCTCGTTTTGAATCTAAATGGAAATACAATGCGTTTTCCGAGGACTGAAGAAGATTTTATAAATGTTGTCGTTTATCGACAAGAACGAGCTGGTGGTCGATTAAAACCCAAACCAATTAACAGATCTGAATCTTTGAATTTTTTGAGAGAAGGTTCTTTGGGCGAGCTGAGTAATTTAGCTGATTTGAGCTTGTTATTAAGCAAACTTCCGGTCGGACAGGAATATGTTTTGAGTTTTTACTCTTTAAAAATAAAGGTAAGAAGAATAGAAGGCTCCAAATATTCTCTTTTTGCAATGAATACTGGAGGTGATGTAAAGAAAGACGCCAAATTTCTGCAAATTGATGATAATACTGATATTCCTTCTGTGATTGGAAGCGTTGCTAGATTTGCACAGTATGAGTTTTACAATAATGAGAATCCGGCTAGTCATAGCAGTGCAAGCGCGGATTTCGTGCAAAAAATCACAGATCCTAAAGAATGGCAAAAGTTTTTGAATGAGGAGTTACCATCAAAACTCAATATTGACACTCAATCGCTACAAATAAATTTGAATGCTACCGATGTTTACACGATTTATTGTAGAAATTATTCTATGGATTCTCAAGATCGTTTATATGAAATAAAAAAAGGAGCATATTCAGTGCAAGAAGCAACAAGCTCGAATTATCATTATTTGAATATGGAACAGTTAAAAAGTGAATTAAATGAACTGCAAAAATCAAGTTGGAACCCAATGTTGCAGGAAAAAGCGCAAGAATACGCAAAGAGTTTGGACGAAAGAGCTAGAACGAAAATAGATTTCTATAAACATCCTTCATTGCAAGAATATGGTTTAGCAAAAAAATCCAGAGCAGAATTTTTAGTTTCTATTTCTAATCCAAACCCAACTTCAGATCTACGAAGAGGAAATGGCGAATTATCAAAATATCCACAGAAAGATATTGATTTAGCTTTGGAGCGTTTGAAATTAAAAGCACTTGATCGTATAAGTCCATTTTTTGAAGATGCAAAAGATGGCATGCTATCAAGATCGACATTGAAATCGCTTGGGATTGAGGAAGCTGATTTGCCGGAGTTAAATAGTGTTTTGGATCAAAACAATCTTAATTTGGCTCTATATCAACTACTGATTAACTTTGCGCTAACACTTGGTTTAAAAAATCCAAATGCAAAAGATGCAAGCTCAAGAGATAAATTGGAAACGGCTGTTTTTGGATATTACAAGGATACACTCTTGAGAAACAATTTGCAGTTTTTATTACAAGATTTTACAAAGCCACAATATCGAGGTCCCATTTTGATTGTCGATCAAAGAGAAGCTGATCTGGATTTAACAATTGAAAAGAATCCGGTTTTAAAAGTTGACGATTTCTCTACTTTTAGAAAATTTGCAATGTCAGAGCGTTTTAGAACCAGGCATAAAAAAGAAGATGCTAAAGACAATCCTTTAACTTATAAAAGAAATCTTAGCAAAGAAGCCATAGCAAGTGGTGTTTCTCCTAGTGCCGTCAAACGTGTTGAATTTACTTTTCCGAAGCTTGAATATTCCGGACAACGGCAAAAAAGTGACGTTGTGAAAAAAGGAGAAGAGAAATACATAATGTTAGAAAATTCAGACGGTACTGTCAAAATATTTAAGTTTATAGAGGAAAAAGGTATGGAATTGTTAGTAGATTCATCGTTAGTTGACAAACATGAATTGGAACAAAAAATGCAGGCATTAAAAGCCAATTTTGAACAATCTCAGCTTTTACAAAAAGCTTTTAAAAAACAAGAAGCAAAACGAGCGGCTATTGCAAAAATGGTTGGAGATTACGATGCCAGGCAACCGGACAGTCAAAATTATTCAGCGAGAACTGAAGGAAGCAGGGCAGATGGAACGTATGAGTCAACAATTACGCAAACTAATCCTGATTTAACCTATAGCATGACTCAAGAGCAATTAAATAATTATTTGCAAGGAAATAAAGGAGATTTGGACAAAAGAAAAGGTTTAAGAATTTATGATGCTTATTTTGGATTTCAGCCAAGATTCATATTGAGTAAAAAAGGACTTGAAATTACCGGAAGCAAATACCAAGGTCAGCCTGTTGTTGCGGAGCAAAAATGGGAAAATGATACAGGTGAAATAAGAAGAAACACTTTATATGAAGGAAAAAAAATACCTAATATTGATTTACTCAAAAGAATTTCCGCCACGAACTTGCATTTTATCAGAAAAGATATGTGGCACATGAAAGATAAAACACTGGAGAAAGCTTTGAAAATCACAAAAGAAGAGGCTGATAAGCTTAGTAATCCATTATTTAGCGATCCTCTAAGAAGGTATTTCACACAATATGACAAGTCAGAAAAAAAATTAGAGCAAGTACTTGCAATGAAAGACAGGATCAAAACAAATTACGGAGAAAGTAGCGAAATTTATAGAGCAATGAATGCATTTGGAGATACATTGGTAAATGCAGAAGGGAGAGTTAATACTGAAAAAGTTGATTTACGCTTGAAGATGAAAGGCAAAGTTACGGTTGAAGATATGTTTAGAATCTTTGCTCAGATTGATTTTTTGAAAGACAAAACTGATCAAGCGGTAGCCCAAATTGAAGCGAAAGAATATTCCGAAAGAGAAAAGACAATAGTTGGATTCAAAGAAGATACAATGTATTTGACCAAGCAACAGAAAAAAGCCTTGCAAAGCGCGCGGTGGGGTGAAGATAGATATTTTCCTTGCGAGGTTGATGCTGTTTTTATTAATGGCAACGGCAAAGAAGTTCCTAAACATTTTGATCGTAGTCAATGTTTGGCGACCATGGATGCTTATACCGGTGAATTTAGAGTTGTATATCCATTGAATCCAAATACTAAGCAGGTAGATAGAACAGTGCCTGGTAGTTGGCTCAAAAACCCATCAGATCCAAATCCTAACAACTTTACAGCCGTAACAAGAGTAAAAAGGATAAAAAAGTAAGTTTTTTATATATTCGCATCAAACAGTAGCAAAAAGGTTTAAAGATATATACTTTTGTGGCTTCATAGTTAATAGCAATTCCGCCAAATTTCATTTTAAACTCTGTTACTTTTGCTAATTTATCATTTTTATCATAATCACCTTCTTTATTTAATTTCGAAATTCCAAGAAAATCATAAATTTTATATCCTTTTTCTTTTGCGTCGCAGACTGCCTGCCACTGAAGCAGGTATGGCGCCATGAGATTTCTATATTTGCCTGAGGAGGCTCCATAATAATATGTACAGGTATTTTCACTGAAAGTATGAATAGTTCCACCTATATATTCACCATTATATTTAGCTAGATATAGGCAAACTTTTTCTTTTAAATTTTTCAGCATTTTGAAATAATAATCTTCATTGTGTGCCTCGAAGCCGTCTCTATTAGTAGTTTCTGTTAAAATCTGAAAAAAAACATTAATCATTTTTTCTAAATTTTTGTTTGTAAAATCATATTTTTCAATTTCTATATTATTTTTTTCTGCTATTTTGATATTATACCTTCCTTTCTGTTTCATTTGTGTCAGAATTTCAGCAAGGCTTTGTTCAAGATCGATAATTAGGGTGTGTTGTGGCAGGTAGGAGAACTGAGAGCTGAGAACTGAGAGCTGAGAACTGAGAGCTGAGAACTGAGAACTGAGAACTGACCTGCCCGAATTGGTACAGGCGGGGAACTGAGAACTGAGAACTGAATTTTCAAATCTTATGTATATGGCTTTTTGTTCTTTAGCTAGTTTTTTTATTTCGTCGAAAAATTTATTTTTATTAGTTAAATTCACCCTAGCCACCCAAAACCAGCAAAGATTTAGTGGAAGTCTGATTTTTACTATTTTAATCCCTTCTATTTCAAAAACTTCGCGATTAATTGACTGCTGAAAAACTTTCCATTCTTGACTTTGGTGAATGGATTTACCAATTAATAGTTTGATGTAATCTTTATGCATTTTTTTTGTGCGAACCGTTATCTCCCGATTTTATTTCTCATAAACGCAGGAATATCATATTCATCATCTGATGGACCACCAAATCCTCCTCTAGCCATATTGCCCCCTATTACATTTTTTACCGCATCAGTTGATTTGGTGTGCGCTTCGTCAAATCCTGTAGCTACAACAGTAACTTTCATCTCTCCTTGATATTTTTCATCAATTACCGCTCCAAATATAATGTTTGCATCAGGAGCACATGATTCAGTAATAATTCTACTTGCTTCATCAATTTCGTACATTGATAAATCTCGACCACCGGTAATATTGAACAAAAGTCCTTTTGCGCCCTTGATATCAATTCCAAGCAGAGGACTCGTTGTTGCGGCTCTAGCGGAATCAACGGCTCTAGTCTCGCCGGATCCAAATCCTATACCCATCATGGCAGTACCTGCATTTTGCATAATAGCTTTAACATCAGCAAAATCCACATTTATAAGACCGTGTGTAGTTATCAAACCTGAGATCCCTTGAATACCCTGTTTTAAAACATCATCTACAAACATAAAAGCATCATTTAGCGTGGTTTTTTTATCAATAATGCCAAGAATTCTGTCATTTTCAATTGCTATAAGCGTATCAACCTTTGATTTAAGCTCATCATAACCTTGTTTTGCTTGGTCTGCTCTTCTTTTGCCTTCAAATGAAAAAGGTTTGGTGACTACACCTATTGTCAAAATATCCATTTCTCTTGCAATTTCGGCAATTACAGGAGCAGCACCGGTTCCGGTGCCACCTCCAAGACCACATGTAATGAAAACCATGTCAGCCCCCTGCAAATGCTCTTTGATTTCTTCAGTGCTTTCATTCGCGGACAATTTACCTATTTCAGGATTGCTTCCGGCACCAAGTCCTCTTGTTGTTCCTCTTCCAAGATTAATTCTGTTTTGACTTGAAGTGTGTGAAAGTGCTTGAGCATCAGTATTTGCAACAATAAATTCAACTCCCTTAATTCCAGATTCAACCATTCTATTTACAGCATTTGATCCTCCCCCGCCAACGCCAATAACTTTGATTGTGGCAATTCGATGAAAATCAGGAGTTACCTCGACATTTCTATGTTTTGCTTTAGGTGCGTTAAACAATGATTTTAATGCTTCGTCAGGGTGTTTTTGATCATTACTGTCATCGTCATCATGTTGAGTATGATGAAATGGATTATAGCCTTGGTTTGTCATATATAGTAAGTGAAGAATATTAAGGAAGCAGGCGATGTAGCCAGTTTTTCATTGTGCTTAGCATTTTACCTATATTCAAAGCCTTGAATTGGCTTAGTCCGCTATGATTTTCTTCATACTGGCTTCCCCAGATTAAAAGTCCAATAACGGTCGCAAAAGCAGGATCGTCAATACCATCAACAACCCCATCAACATGCTGCGGATAACCGATTTGTACAGGCAAATTAAGTGTTTCTCTGGCAAGATCAACAAGTCCTGGCATTTTGGAAGCTGCTCCTGTAAGTACAACGCCGGAAGGCAACATGCCATCCCTCCCTATTTTTCTAAGCTCATCCTTGATAAGACATAAAATTTCATGATATCTCGCTTGAATTATTTCAGATAAATGTTGCTTTGAAACCACCTGATTATCGAGAGGACTTAAACGTGCTAGATCTATAGTTTCGCGCTGATTGACTTCTGAAGGCTTGCAGCTGCCAAATTCAATTTTGATTTTTTCTGCCGCATCAATTGACGCTCGCAGCCCAATAGCTATATCATTTGTTACGTTTTCTCCTCCAACAGGTATAACTCCGGAATGTAGTATCGTACCTTCTTCAAATATTGCAAAAGAAGTTCCTCCTGCGCCTATATCGACACATATTACACCTAACTCTTTCTGCCTTCTACTCAAGACAGCATTACTTGCAGCAAGACTGTTTGGCATAATATCTCTTATATCCAACCCTGAATGATATACGCATTTTTCTATATTTTTTATAATTGGAAGCTGTCCTGTGATTATGTGTGCATCAACTTCAAGTCGAACGCCCATCATTGAAACTGGATATTTAATTCCTTTTTGATCGTCAACAGAAAAAGTTTTTGGAATAACTCTCAAAATTCTTGAATTACTTGGAATAGCAACATTTTTCGCCGCATCAAGCACTCTGTCTATATCAAGCTCAGTTATTTCACCTTCTTTGTGCGCAACTGCAATTACTCCTTTACTCTCGTGAGATTTGATATGATTACCTCCGACACCCAAAAATACATAATTAATAGCTTCACCAGCCATCCTTTCAGCGTCTTCGGAAGATATAGATATGGCCTCAATCACCCTGTCTACATCTATAACCGCTCCTTTGCGAAGACCCTCTGAAGGCGCTATGCCAACTCCAAGTATATTTATACTGTGATTATCCTTATCGCTAAGGCTCGCTACCATGGTTCTGATTTTGTGACTACCTATGTCAAGAGCAGCAATAATTTGGCTTTTTGCCATAAAAAGTGTTTGTGGAATTAGTGCAAGGGGCAATATAGTATAAAACTTTTTCTTCAGCAAATATTTTCTTCAAAAATATGTCATAAATTTGAACTTTGTCGCAAACTTTTATTCAGTTCAGTTGAGAATTGAGAACTGAGAACTGAGAGCTAAGAGCTGAGGAAATCTTTTGTTTGATTGCTTTTGCAGATTGACAGCTTTCAAAAGGTTAGTAGCTGAGAAAATATTGTATTCGCGATTTTGATGTGCATATTTTTTATCCAATTTTTTATTGAATTTTAAAATAATGTTGGCTGGTTATTGTTAATAAATAAGACTTTTTTCTCCAAAAAATTAGCTTTGTTAATTAAATTATAACATTCATATTTTTTAAAAAAGTCGTAAAGCCCATTTAGGTTGATATTACTCAAATGGGTACTCTTTAAATCAATGTTTAAATTTAGTTCGATGTTTATTCTCGCTAGTTTTTGGCTCAAAAAGGCAATTTCTTTATCGTTGATAAATTTTTCTTTTAACGTGCTTGGATTTATTTTTTCAATATTTGCATATATATTTTCCAAAGTTCCATATATATTGAGTATTTTTGTTGCGGCTACAGGTCCTAGACCTCTAATTCCGGGTATATTATCGCTTTTGTCACCGCAAATAGCTTTGAAATCGATTACTTGCCGTGGCTTAATGCCATATTTTTTTTCAACTTCTTCTTCTGTGTAGAATTTTAAATTTTTTATACCTTTTGAAGGGGATGCGACTAATATATTTTTGTCTATCAGCTGCAAAGTATCCATGTCGCCGGTAGCAATTATTACTTTTGTATCCTCGTTTGCGTATTTTTTGCTTAGAGAACCTATGATGTCATCAGCCTCGTACCCTTCAAAATCAATATGTTTTATAAAAGCTATATCTAAACCTTCCTTGATAAATGGCAACTGTGCGTATAATTCGTCAGGAGCTTTTGCTCTGTTAGCCTTATATTCTACAAAGACTTCATGTCGGAAAGTTTTCTTTTTACTGTCAAATGCAAATATACAATAACTAGGATCTATTTCTCTTATAATATTAAGCGCCATGAGAAAAAATCCATATAAAGCATTAGTATGTATGCCATTTTTTGTTTGTAAACCAAAAGGTATAGCGTGAAAAGCTCTATGTAGAAAAGCATTGCCGTCAAATATCAAAATCTTTTCCATCTATTAAATAATTTCCTATACACCTTACAGCTAAAAGCTAAAAGCTAAAAGCTCGAATTTGCTTGGGCTCAATAAATGTGATAGAATTATAAGATTAATCATTTATAAAAATTTTATGGCACAAGTACTTATAGATACACGAAACCTACCATCAAATATTAACCTTAATGATCTGGTACAAGGAATCGAAATTTTAGCTTTAGATGTTTCCATGATAACGCAGTCTGATTTTTTAACCTATGAAAATCTTAACGGAAAAGATATTTTTTTGACGTTAAATCCTCAAATAACAGCCCAAGATCTTCAGCTTGTTGCGGAAAAAGGTCTTGTCCCATTACTTCATCGTGATTTTGTTAGGTTGGGCTTTAGCCCGTTTAAGCCTGTAGAAGAGGAAGGTAATAGCTTTTTATTTGAAGATTGGACTAATTGGCATGTCTTTGCTGCAATGGTCAGGTGTCTAGAAAATTATCAATTTCCTTATGATTGGGAAAATATCGTACATGCGGTTAAGGATGTCCACATAGAGATTTAGTTGTTGGTTCTAAAAACTAACAACTAAAAACTGAGATACAAACAAGTTTACCCTACTGGATCCCAGATCGGAGTCTGGGATGACAATAGCACTGAGTAGCTACATCTAAACTACTCTTCACTATATATAAAGCTCAATATCAAAAAAATTGCGACAGGTAAGAAAAAAGATATATGAAAATTTTCTATTAATTTGGCGGCCAAAACAGATTGACCGTAGCTATTTATCAAATCTATATCACTTGCGAGTCTGCTTTGCAGAAAAGATCCTCCTGTTATGTACACCAGAATTGTGCTAATGATTAGATTCGCACTAAGTATTCCCAAAAACCCCGTAGTTATAAATCTAAGCGTTATTGATTTTTCTGTTGGTAAATCTATCCGAAAAGCACCTTTTATAGTAAAAAGTACAATTATAATGATAAAGATAATTATCTTTATTGACATTGCTCCTTGAGCTCCAAGCGTTGCTGTTATTTTTGTTAAAATAGGACTTAGTGTCAAAATTTGTTTAGAGACGAATACACTTAATCCGTCTGAAGCAAGCAGTGCAAGATAAGTCGCAAATATGATTCTCATCACACCGTTTGCTCCTATAATAAAACTATAGGCAGTCATTATACCTATCACTGATCCGATAAAAATATCAGTTGTTAATTCCATTAATTAATTTGAATAACGCCTAATATATTACAAAGATAAACTTTTTATAACAAGTCACTTTTTTCAACTTTCAATGTAATTGCTCACCACTTTTTGCAAAATTTAGTCAGCCTTATCGAAGCGTCATCCTGAATTCATTTCAGGATCCAGAACTGCTAATTATGTTGCGATAGCCTTTGAAACATTGTTCTCACCTGAAATACAAACAAGTTTACCCTACTGGATTCCAGATCAGGTCTGGAATGACAATCGGGAATGCAAATATAGGTGAGTAGTTACACTTTTTTCTCAGCTCTCATCTCTCAGCTCTCAGCTCTCAATTCTCAGCTCTCAATTCTCAGCTCTCAGTTCTCTCAGTCCCAAAGGGACCCCCTTGGGGCTCTCAATTCTCAGCTCTCAGTTCTCTCAGTCCCAAAGGGACCCCCTTGGGGCTCTCAATTCTCAGCTCTCAGTTCTCAGCTCTCAATTCTCAGTTCTCAGCTCTCTTAACTAACTACCCCAATAGTCTTTTTAAAAAACTCCTATCCTTTGGCTTATTGCCACTTAGTCCGACTTTTTCAGCCAGTTTTTCATAAAGCTCCCTTTCTTCCCTGGAGAGTTTTTTAGGTATCGCTATTTTTAGAGTTATATATTGATCTCCTCTGTCATTTTTATTAAGTCTTGGTATTCCATATCCTCGTAATCGAAAACTTTGTCCACTTTCAGTTCCTTCTGGGATTTTCAAAGCAACAGGGCCATGAAGAGTTGGTACCTCTATTTGGTCGCCTAATATTGCCTGCAGAACGTGTATTTTTTGATCAAGTTTGACGTCGTAGCCAGCTCTTTCAAAAAATTCATGACTTCTAACTGAAATATGTACGTATAAATTTCCTGCAGGGCCTCCATAGATACCGCTGTCGCCTTCCCCTGAAATTTTCAATGTTGACTCGTCGCTAATGCCGGCCGGAATTTTTATTGTTATCTTTTTTTCATTTCTTAGCCGAGTTTTGCCATGACAATGTGAACATTTTATTTTGGCAACTTTGCCTGAACCGTGACAATTTTCACAGGTTTGATAAGTCCTTACTTGCCCAAGAAGAGTTTGTCTTGTTGCCATGACTTCTCCGGTTCCTGAGCAGATTGAACAGTCAAGTATTTCGGTGCCGGGCTGCGCTCCTTTGCCGTTACACTGTTTGCAACCTTCCATCTTCTGTATTTTTATTTCTTTTTCAATTCCAAAAGCGGCTTCTTCAAAAGTTAAAGTAATATTTGTTTCAAGGTCGTTGCCTTTTCTACTTGCGCTGCCGGGCTGTTTGTTTCTTCTGCCGCCGCCAAAAAAACTTTCAAATATATCCTGAAATCCACCGCCAAAATCTCCTGAAAAAGAAGAAGCGTCAAAGCCATTAAATCCAGAATTGCCAACTCCTGCAGTGCCAAATTGGTCATAGCTGCTTCTTTTTTGTTTATCAGAAAGAACTTCGTAAGCTTCGTTTATTTTTTTGAATTTTTCTTCAGTATTTTTGTCGCTTTTGTTTGTATCTGGATGATACTGCTGGGCAAGACGTCTATATGCTTTCTTGATGTCTAGATCTTGAGCATTTTTGTCTACACCTAGGATGTCGTAATAATTTTCAGCCATTGTGTATTAAGTTATCGGTTAGAAATTTGTTATCCGTGTCTAAGCCTGTCCATCTTGAGCAACTTTTGTCACCACGACTCATTAAATTGTTCATAAATCGCGAACGAATGACCATTGCTTCTATATTTAATATCAAATAGATCATCCGTTTTCAATATTAAATACGCAATAAAAACGTCAAAAAGTATAGCAAAAAGAACATTATAGATATTGCTGTAGTTTGTAAACTTATATACAATCTTGCAAGCTTGAGGAAGTGCGCCTAGGTCTCATCGTCTAGTGGTCTAGGACGTCGCCCTCTCACGGCGAAAACACGGGTTCAAGTCCCGTTGAGACTACCAGTTCTACGTATGGACACTAAGCGTTAGTCAGAAATCTAACGACTAGCGTCCAGAGGTGGAGCGACAAAAAGTGTAACGTTTGATTTTAGAGTAACGTTATAGAAGTTGTAAGCGGTAAAGCTCTTTTAAAATTTGGGATCTTATAGTGGGGATACGGTCTTTTTATAACAAAAGAGCGTACTCAGGATGAAAAATAGAGAAAAAATTTAATCAAACAAAACTTCTTTGAGTTCGACGGAGACTTAAAGATATTAAAAAATCCGTTGAAACGAATTAAAAATAATTTTTAACTTTAAATAATATGGACGTACATTTCTTTGCAAAAGCGCGAGGAATTGTAAGTGGTCTTGCTGTAGCAGCTGTTATGCTCTACACGTTATCATTTGCAAGTCTAGCAAGTGCTTTTGATGTTCCAAGTGCGAGCGACTGGTGGTATACAGGCGCCGATTACTTAGTAGAGATGGGTTGCGTTGATGATGCAGCTGACTTGAACGGTTCCGGTGAAACTGCGAAAATCACTATGGCAAAACTTCTAGGATGCGTTCTAGGTGTTGAGGGTAGTGATGATGCGAATGAGTATTTTACTGACCTTGATAAAAGTCATGCGTGGGCAGTTCCATATATAAATGGACTAACTGACCAAGGCGTATTTGATCAGGATGGCGAGTTCGGTCCTGCTGAGATCGTCAATAGAGCTACTATGACTACTATGATGGTTAGAGCTTACGGAGTTGAAATGCTTGATGATGATATGGTTGACGTTTACTCCACCGATTACTTCTTAGACGGAGAAAATCTTCCAGATTGGTTCAAGCCTTATCTAGCTACAGCTGTTTATTACGGTTTAGTAACAGGTTATGATGATGGTAACTTTGGTGCTGAAGATTCAGTAAACAGAGCTGCTACTTTCACAATGCTGTATAGAGCTGATACTACTGATTTAGCTACAGATGGTGGCAATGAGGGTGGTGGTGAAGGTGATGATGACGATACTACAGTAGATGAACCTACGATTGGAGATTCTGATGCTGATGGTATTGCTGACGAAGAAGACAACTGTCCAAATGTTTCTAACGCTGCTCAAATCGATAGCGATGCAGATGGTACTGGCGATGATTGTGATGAGGATGTAAGCGATGCTCCTGTCACTGTAACTGAAAACGACATTGCAGATCATGCGGTTCCAAAAGATGCTTCAGATATAGAAGCTCTTTCAATTAACATGGAAGCAGGTACTGAAGATGATGTTATTGTAAGCGGTCTTACTATTAAACATGGTGGACTTGGTGATGATGGTGATTTAGAAAATGTAAGAGTTGTATACAATGGAGAATTAGTTGGTAACGATGTAAACTTTGTTGATGATGAGGCTTATATCAGTTTTGGTTCTCAGGACATCAAGATAGCTGCAGGCGAAACTGTTACTATAGAAGTTCATTACAGTATGGCTTCTGGCGCTACAGCTGCTCAAGATCACACTTTGAGCATTGTTTCAGCTGCTGACATCGAAACAAATGCTGCTGAAGTTGTTGGAACTTTTCCAGTTACAGGTCAAAGTGTAACAGTTAACGATTTTCAAATCGGATCTGTGAAATTTGATCAAGCAGACTCTGATACGGAAGTTGATGTCGGAGATGATGATGCTATTGTCGGTGAGTTCAAACTAGAGAACTCCTCTAGTGAAGATAAAGATTTCGAAGTGCATTCAATCACTTTTGAAAACAAGGGAACTGCTGATTACAATTCTCTTGCTAATATGTATATAGCGGATAAAGCGGGGAATGCTTTGACAGTCAAGATGACTCCAACAGAAGACAGAGTGACCTTCCAGTTTACTACTGCGTACGAACTTCTTGATGGAAGAACAGAAAACTTCGAAATTAGAGCAGATGTACTTCAGGCTGACAATGCAGATACTGTTTCTTGGAAAGTTCAAGAAGAATATGATATCAATGCTACTGTAGCGGGTCAATCTGTACAATATGGTGTTGATGTTGATTTCTCTAATGAAAGCGATAAACAGCTTGCTACATACACAATTAACGCAGGTGTTTTGAACTTCAATCTTGATGACACTTCTCCATCCAATTCAAGTATCGTAAAAGATGTTGATAGTTTGGTTGTTCTTGTTTCAGGTATTGAAGCAGGTACGGAAGTAACTGTTGATACATTTACAGTTTTCATGGATTATGCTTTGGATACTACGGCTGATGGAAGTACCGCTTTGACAAGCTCTACTTGTGCTGATGCAAGCACTCCAGAAGCAGCTGTCGAGGCGAAATTTAAGAAATTTAGAATGTATGATGGTGAAGGTAGAAGTATTACAGAAAGTGTAAGCGACGTAACTACAATGGGCACAGCTTCATGGAGTACATCCACAACGCTTTGTTCAATTGCAGATGCTCAATATGAATTTGGAAACAAATGGACTATAGCAGCTGGAGACAGCAAAATAATCCTAACTGTTGACGTTGAAAACAAAGCGTCCAGCGGTGAAACCTTCCAAGCTCAAATTAACAATCTTGATGAAACTTCATCTGCAGATTTTGATTTCGAATATGCTGACAGTGGAGACAGGGTAACTTGTAGTTCTACTGAATGTGATGTAACAGGTGAGCCAACAGGCGCTTTGTTCACAGTTCAGAATCCGACAATAACTGTCACAGAAAGCAGTTCAAATGATAAAACGCTTGGTGAAGATGTAGTGCAGGGTTCGGAAGACATACTTCTTGCTCAATTCACTCTTCAGGCTAATGATGTAAGCGATATAGTAATTAACTCTATAGGTGTTACTGCTACTGCTAACTCTACTGGAGACGTTCAATATATTAAGAATCTTGCTTTGTACAATTCAGCAGGCGAAAAAATCAGTGATTACAAGAATTATTCTACAGGTACAAGCGCAAAAGTAACTTTTTCAGGTCTTAAGCTGGAAATTGCTTCAGGTAAATCAGTAGTATTGCAAGCTAGAGGTAATGTAAGCTTGGCGGCAGGCAACACTACAACATACGTGTTGAACATTGCAGCAATTACAGATATAGACGGTGATGATATCAATAACAATTCTGTTACAATATCAGGTACTCCAAGTGGAGCTACCTTCACTGTAACAACAGGCGGAACTGTCACAGTTGTTCATGACTCAGGGCACAAGAATGACAGTTCAATAGTAACTTCAAGCGGTACATGTAGTGATTACAGCTGTTACAAAGGAGTTGGCTGGTTTGAATGGACTGTAGTTGATGACTCTGTACAACTGCAAGATATAGTTATCACTGACGGAGGAGCTACTAATGAAGGTGTATATACTAATTTTGCTCTTGAAGATGAAGATGGTGAAGTTATAGGCACAGGGACGATGTCATCTGGAGGTTCTATTACTTTCAACCAAGTGAACTATGACATGGACGAAGGTACACATACTATTGGAGTATATGCTCAGGTAGCTTCAATAAATAATGTTACTAACACAGGTCAGCAAATCAAGCTTTATATAAGCGCTTCTGCTGATGTAGACGTTATCAGTAACTCTACCAAACAAAGCATTACTGACTTAACAGTAAGCGATGCAGGTAACGGAGATACAAATCAAACTACTCACAGGGCATACAAAACAATGCCAACAGTTGAAGTTGTACAGCCAACAAGCGCTCAATTAAACGTTGGAGCAAATCAGAAGATATTTACATTTACAGCGACTGCTGATAGCGCTGGAGATTTGTATCTATCTAGAGTTAGTGTGGATATAGTTGCAACAAGTGATTTAACAATTACAGTTCCACAACTATACAAATCAGGAGATGAAACAAGCGCGTTACAAGATGCTGTAACAAACGCAGGAGTTACAGACAGTTCTTTCATAAATGGAGATTCAATGACTTTTGATTTCACTTCTCCATACAAGGTAACCAAAGGAACAACAACAACATTTGTTGTTAAGGCTACAGTAGCGGCCACAGCAACGGACGGCACTTCAAGTTTGAGTTTGACTTTGGAAGGTGCTAATGATGGAGATGACACTTCTGACTCAACTGCTGATCATCAGACAGGAGGTGAATTGTTTATCTGGGGAGATGGTTCTAACAACAGTGACGCCGACTCAGAAACAGCTGATCAATGGGTCAACGGTAATCAAGTTGATAGTCTAGGTGTTGATTCTGTCAATTACTCTAGGACTAACTAAGAGATTGAATTTCAAGAGTTGATAGTATCGAATGATTAAGTAGAACGGAAAACCCTCCCCTGCGAAAGCCGGGGAGGGTTTTTTTTGTGTTTGTAGCTGCTTACTGGTTTTTCTTTGTGTCATTCCAGCGCAGGCTGGAATCCAGTAGGCTAAACTTGTTTGTATTTCAACTTGAAATACAAATCCCTCTAAATCTCCCTTTCAGATAAAGGGAGACTTTTCTGAATAATATATGTATATTAATACTACTTCGCTTTTGAAATATTACTTTTTGTTTTTACTGATTTGATTAATACTTCAAAAGCTACGAAGTATTAATACCTCGAAGCTTTCAAAATTAAAATAATTTATTTAGAATCTAACTGTAACTTTTTGAAAGCGAAGTGGTATAAGGATTGAAGATAGAAGATTTATTTATAAATTATAAAATATGAAAAAACTTTTATACTCCTACGTTTTTGAATTTCCATGTCTTTACTTTAAAAATCGGTTTAAATTCAAAAACTTCGGAGCATTATACGCTAAATTTTCTAAACGGTTGAGTATATTTACTTTGATACTTCTTTCTGTTTTTCTTTTTTCTTCGTGTAAAGGGAATAAGACTGATTTTCCAATTGCTACTTTGATGCCATTGGAAACGCTTGAAACTCAATTGGCGTATACGGATTTGAATGAAGCTTTAAAAGAACCTGAAAAAGTTTTTTCTTTGGATTTAAGCGAGAAAGAGTTAAAGGAATTTCCAAAAGAAGTTTTTGAACTTAAAAATCTCCAGAAATTAATTCTTGATAAGAATGAGATTACAGAAATTCCCGCACAAATTAAAAATTTTAAAAATCTTCAAATATTTCGAATGAATGTAAACGCAATTACAGAAATCCCGGATGAATTATTTGAACTGAAAAACTTAAAAGATCTTAATTTGGTTTTTAACAAAATAGATAAGTTGTCCGCGAAAATCGGGCAATTGGCAAGCCTAGAGAAGCTTTTTCTCACTGCGAACCCTATAAGTGCCCTGCCGGAAGAAATAACGCAGCTTAAGGCCTTGAAATCGCTTACGTTATCTAAGTGCGCTTTGAATTTGCTTCCTGATAAAATTTTTCAACAACTTACAAATCTTGAAGAATTATGGCTCGAGGAAAATAATTTAAGTTCGCTTCCTGAAGGCATTGAAAATTTAAAAAATTTGAAATATTTAACGTTGTTTGCTAATCCAATTGACAAAGCTTATATCGATCAATTAAAAACTAAATTGCCTAATACGGAAATTTGGTTTGAGTAATGGTGCTGTATTTTTGAAATATTAATATTCGGACATCAAAAGAAACAATTCTACAGGGATAATATTATAGTTCTTATTTATTTCAAATTTATCTTTGGAGATAATGTATTTTTTTCCTTCAAAATTGAAAATATTCTTAAAGTCATTTACTGCAATGTTATTGCGATATTTTATTTCAAAACTTAGATCAGAATTAATAAAATCTATTTCGAATTTATTTTTATAAAAATATAGATTTTCTTGAAATAGATTTTTTAAATGATTAAAGCAAATATTTTCTATAATTTGACTTTTTACTATATCATTTTTGAGATTTTCAAATTGCTGCAGAGGTTTTGCATTCAGCCATTTATCTATAGTCCAGTAAATAAATGGATCGTTTAAATATATTTTTTTATTTTTTTTATAATTTATTTTTTGTTGATGGAAGTCAAAATTGTATATGATATTTACAATAAAAGATTGCTCCAAAAAATCTAAATAATCATGAATTGTATTATGTGAACCTATGCTGAGATCCTGTATGAATGAATTATATGACAAATCCGATCCGATAGATTTAATAATTCGCAATAATATTGATTTCGCAAAATATTCTTTTCTGCCGTGTTTTGCAATTTCTGACACGATCCAATCTTTGTATGTATTATAGATTTCCTCGTCAATTTGCTTGTTAATTTCGTACTCATTAATAACTCGCGGTATCCCACCACACGTCATATAAATTTCCAATTCTTTTTTTAAATTAATCTTTTCTTTGATTTCAAGAAATTGTTTTAAAAGATTTTGAGTACTACTTAAATTCAATTTATCATATTTCATTTCCAATAAATCTTTGAAACTAAGTGGATTAAATATAAAGTCAAAACCTTTGCCTCGTCTGCCCGGTAAATATTCACCTGTTTTTTTGATATTTACCGTGCTTGAGCCGCTGA
The DNA here is from genome assembly GCA_964511025.1 of uncultured Candidatus Peribacteria bacterium. Lineage (GTDB taxonomy): Bacteria > Patescibacteriota > Gracilibacteria > UBA1369 > GWF2-33-10 > CAZEDK01. Next base: position 25,622 of record CAZEDK010000011.1, read on the forward strand.
GAATATAGCTAATATTTTCTTGTTTGCCATTATCAATTAGATACTTGATCGCCAAAATGCCGTCACTGATAGAGGTGATTTCATCTAATATAATATAAATGCGGTTTTTGTTGTTTGAGCTAAAATTATATAAATATTCTTCTACCAGATTGACTATATCTTTTTTGTTTTCTAAAAAGTCGCAGTTGAAATATAAAAAACAATTTGTGTTATTTGTGTTGATTTTTTCTTGAATCAGCATTTTCAGATGGGTACTTTTGCCTATTTGTCTGGGGCCAGTTACGATATACACGCCATTTTCAAATTGATATTCCAAAAAATCTTTGTTTCGCCAAATAAATTTATATTTTTTTAATTTTTTTAGATGCACATCTTCATTGATTTTTTCAAGATCAAGAAGCCATGGACTTTGTTGATATATTTTTTCAAGAAAACTCATATTATCAAAGGTAGTGACGAAACAAGTATAAGTTAGGTCAGTAGTATTGACAAGAGTCTTGTAGCGAAAAACGCGAAAATCAGCCTTGATTTTATCAAAAAAAGTGTTAAAATAAGATCTTGAATTTTTATAATAGATAATGGGTGTTTTCAAAAAAACAATTACAGAAAGTCCAAAGTTGGCTGTGGCAGGTCTTCTGGGCGCGCTTGCAGTTCCAGGTGTTCCGAATTTGAAATATGTGGAAGCTCCTCAGGCTGTAGTTGATGGCGCAGGAGCTGTTAGAGATGATTTGAAAAGCGGTTTGACTTTGACTTTTGATGGTGGAGTGGCGATGGGGGGAGATACGGAATCAAAAAAAATTGATCCATTTGGACCAGGTAGATTAGTTTTGCATTTTGCAAATAGTATCATCGGTTTGGATGGGACTCGTGATGATGGTGTTGCTGATGAATTAAAGGTTGGTGCAGATTATTTATGGTGTCCAATACAAACTTCCGATGGCGATGCAAATTTTTTGTGTATTGGGGGTGGTCTGCAAGTTTTTGATAATTTACTCGGTCATACTTTGGCTGATTGGCAGATGAATCAGGCACAAAATGGAAGAGTTATTAGGGGTGGAAATGCACATTTGACACTTCAGCTTATAGAGCTAATCTTTAATAATCAGTGGTCAATGTTTTATAGAGCAGAATTTGCTATAAGTAATAATTTTGTAAGGCTTCCTGATGGCATGATAGGTGGCATAGACAAAGATCCTAGACCGTATGGGTGGTATCTAGGATTTGGGTCGCAAGTAGAAGAAGGGGTGGAATTTCAAATGAGTCCAAGATTTGGGATGAAAGCGAGTATATCAATAAATGTTGACAGCATGCATGTTGAAAATGCACCGCCGCCAGGACCGATTTTTCTAGCAGAAGGAATGAGTCCGCCTAGATCTGATACTTTTTATACTGGTGGCATTATGGTCAATCTTGGCTTTACTTTTAATCCAATACCAAGATAAATATTTATTATGAAATCTTTTTTAAAAATAAAACATCTGTTTGAATCAAGAAATTCAGCTCGAAAAGAAACTGAATTGCCTCGTGCTGCACGAGTAGATAGAAGGTCTACAGCATTTGTTACTAGGGCTATTAGAGCAGGATTGCCATTGGGCATTTTGACCTTGGCGGCTTGTACGCAGCAATATAATAAAACAAAATGTGGCGAGAGAGAGTCTGATGCGGATGGTGGTACTATTGTTTGTGATAAAGATGATGATGGATTCCTTATAAATGCAGACGTAGGAGAAGAAGATTGTAATGACAACAACCCAAAAGTTCATCCGGGCGCTGAAGAAATATGTAATCATATGGATGATGATTGTAATGGAGTAAAAGATGATGGCCTTTCTGTGTATTATTCTCCGGATAGCGACGAAGATGGCTTTGGTGCTGAAGATTCAGATGAAGAGAGTTGTGATTATGGTTATGGTGCACCTGAAGGTTATGCTGAAGCTTCAGATTGTGATGATGATGATGATAGTATAAATCCGAACGCTTTAGAATCGTGTGACGATATTGATCAAGATTGTGATGGAGAATTGGATGAAGGTAAAACAGATTATTATTTGGATCTTGATGGTGATGGATTTGGCACGGGTGATCCAGTAAATGAATGTGAAATCGTTGGGGCTTATTCAGCCTTGCAAGATGGAGATTGTGTGGATACAGATCCAGCAATTTATCCTGGAGCTGTGGAAATACCAGATGACTATATTGATCAAGATTGTGACGGAGAAGATTTGCAGTCGCAAAGTCCAACACCTAATCAAGCTTCGCCAACACCTGAGCAGGATTCACCAACGCCAACTAATTCACCAACACCTGATCAAGTTTCACCAACACCTCCAGAAACTCCAACACCGGGTGCTGAAGATTTTGATAATGATGGATTTGTGGTAGGTGCGGATTGTGATGATACTGATGCCAGTGTATATCCAGGAGCGTCAGAGATTTGCGATGACAAAGATAATGATTGTGATGCTGCTGTAGATGAAGATCCTGTTGATGGAGTTTTAAAATATTTAGATGAAGACGGCGATGCTTATGGGACAGGAAATACTGTAAAAGTATGTCCTGACGAGCCGAGATATAGTTTGGTTGAGGGTGATTGTGATGATGCTAATGCAGAAATTAATCCCGGAGCGACTGAAGAGGCATACAATGGTATTGATGACGATTGTCGTGATGGTGATTTGACTGATTTTGATGAAGATACTTTTGACGCTGAAGAAGTTGGTGGTGACGATTGTGATGATATGAATGCAAATACTTATCCGGGAGCGCCTGAAATTGGCGACGGAGAAGACAATGATTGTGATGAAGAGGTTGATGAAGGTTTGAGTACTACTGATGATGACCTTGATGGTTACTCAGAGGCAACAGGTGATTGCGACGATGCCGATCCAAATAAAAATCCGGGTGAAGTGGAAATTTGTAATTTAATTGATGATGATTGTGATGGAACAATAGATGATGGAGTGAAAACGATATTTTATCAAGATTCTGATGTTGATGGGTATGGTAGTTCTGTTTCCGCCGAAGCCTGTAGTCAGCCAGCCGGATATTCCAGTCAAACCGGAGATTGCAATGATTCAAATCCAAATATTAACCCAGGTAAAGCTGAAATTTGCAATGATATAGATGATGATTGTGATACTCAGACAGATGAAGGATTACCTCTAATTACATCATATCCTGATGCTGACAAGGATGGTTATGGTAAAACTGCATCGCCTACAGTAGATTGCGCAATTCCTAGCGGCAATATTACTACGTCAGGTGATTGCGATGATACTAATGCAGCAATTCATCCTGGAGCAACTGAAGTTTGCGATGCGACGGATAATGATTGTGATAGCGCTATTGATGAAGGGGTGAAAAAAACTTGGTATAGAGATAGTGATGTTGATGGATATGGAAATTCTACCGTGACATCTTTGGCATGTAGTCAGCCGACAGGTTATGTTTCAGATAAAACAGATTGTGATGATAACGATCCCGCGAAAAATCCCGGCGCTACTGAAATTTGTGATGGAAAAGATAATGATTGTGATGCCAGTATAGATGAAGGAGTCACTAGTATATATTATACGGATACTGATGCAGATGGATATGGCAAAACAGGATCAAGTCCAATTAATTTGTGTCCCGCAAATTCTACAGGATATTCGGCAAATAATTTAGATTGCAACGATGCAGATGCATCAATAAATCCGGCAAGCACTGAAATTTGTGATGGTGTTGATCAGGATTGTGATACATGGATTGATGATGGGTTGGCTACTGCTACTTATTATCAAGATTTAGATGGCGATGGTTTTGGTGACGCGGGAATGTCGATGGTTGATTGTGAGCAACCAGATGGCTATGTTGAGAATGATGAAGATTGTGATGATACAGATGAAGCTATCAATCCTGATGCGGTAGAGATTTTGGATGGAGTGGATAATGATTGTGATGGTCTTACTGGCAAACAAGAATTAACTTCTGCATATTATGTTTTCCCATTTAATAGCTTTCCTTTAATAGATTACGGTTTGTACGATAATGATCTTTCTTCTTTTGGAGATGTGTCGCTCCAAAATGGCTCGATAGAACTTGTTTCAGGCTATTTACAGGTAGCCGAAGAAAACGATTCACTAGACTTTGGTACACAACTTTTTATATATACTACAATTACTCCGGATGATCTTAGTTATCATACAGGAAATCAAGTGTTGGTAGCAAAATGGTTAAGAGGAGAAACAGATTTCAATTATTTTCTTAGATTAAAAGAAGACGGTAGTGTTAATGCTAGAAAATTAGAATTTGGGTTTCATGATGATGGGAGCGAATATTTAACATCTGTATGTAATTATGTGTTTGAGGATATGGTTACAGTATCCTTAGCAATTACTGTTCAGCAAATAGAGGGACAAATGGCAATTCAATGTTATATTGATGGTCAAAGTGCTGAAACAACCTTGACTAATGGCACAGGCAACGAGGAAACTTTGCCAAATGATGTTTTATTAACATTAGGTGCTGTTGTGCATGTAGACGGTTCAACACAGCAGCCATTTATTGGTGCTTTTGAAGGAGATATCTTAATAAGCACATTTTATATACCTACAGAAGGAGAGATTGTTAATTTGAACTAATTGTCTATCATTTTTACAAATAATTCATGCAAAACACTCTTTAGCTTCTAAGTTTATTCAGCAAGTTTAAGATTCTAATCATTCTAGGCAATTACTATTTCATAATAGTAAGATAATGAATTATACTCTTTTTGATTAAAATATTTTATGAAATTTTTAAGAACACTGTATGATTTTTTACGCGATACTTATAAGGATAGGTTTATCATTTTTGAATTAACGAAAAGAGATTATAAGAATAAATATATTGGATCAACACTTGGCTTTATTTGGGCGATAATTAATCCATTTATGATGATTCTTATAATGTGGTTCATATTTGAAAAAGGTTTAAAAATTCCACCAGTACCAGGCAACATTCCCTTTATCGCATGGCTCGCTCCAGCTATGATTGCTTGGGATTTTTTTACTACAGCAGTTTTATCGTCAATTACTGTGTTTAATGATTATTCTTATTTAGTAAAAAAAATAAATTTTCGCATATCAATGCTACCAATAGTCAAATTGTTATCTTCTGCAATTACCCATTCTATGCTTTTGGCTGTTGTAATTGTTGCATTACTTATTCATAATATTTCGTTTTCAATATATTGGTTTCAGATTGTTTACTATTTCGTTGCTAATATGACATTTTTGTTTGGTTTAATTCTAGTACTGGCTTCTTTGCAAGTATTTATAAAAGACATTGTTCAAATTATGGGTATTGCATTGTCTATAGGGTTTTGGTTTACGCCAATTTTTTGGAATTTTGCGATTGTACCTCAGCAATATCAATTTTTTTTCAAACTCAATCCAATGTTTTACATAATTGAAGGTTATAGAAGAAGTCTGATTTATCATGCGCCTTTTTGGGAGGCAAGGGATATAGGTATATATTTTTGGTCTGTAACTTTGATAATATGGATTTTGGCTATATTTATATATAAAAAATTAAAACCTCATTTTGCAGATGTTTTATAAAAAATATGAATGACATAGTTATAAAAGCACACAATCTTTCGAAAAAATATCATTTGTATAATGATCCGATTGATCGCTTGAAAGAAGCGCTTCATCCTTTGCGTAAGAAATATTTTCATGATTTCTATGCGTTAAAAGATCTTAATTTTGAAATAAAAAAAGGCGAAACCATTGGAATAATAGGCAAAAATGGATCAGGAAAATCAACTTTGTTAAAAATTTTGACTGGAGTTTTGACTCCTTCTGCAGGTTCTTATCGTGTAAAAGGTAAAATTTCTTCTTTGCTTGAGCTTGGTGCAGGATTCAATCCTGAACTTTCTGGGCTTGAGAATGTCTATTTTAACGCCACAATTTTGGGTAGAACAAAAAAAGAAATAGATAGTCAGCTTGATGAGATTTTAAAATTTGCAGATATTGGAGACTTTATTCATCAACCAGTCAAAACATATTCAAGCGGAATGGCTGTGCGACTTGCTTTTGCAGTTGCTGTGAATGTTGATCCTGATATTTTAATTATCGATGAAGCATTGGCAGTTGGAGATATGACATTTCAAAAAAAATGTATGGAGAAAATTGATAACTTTAAAGAAAGCGGTAAAACAATAATTTTTTGTTCACATGACATGCATGCAGTTAATGCTTTATGTGATCGTGCTATTTGGCTAAAAGATGGAATGATCGCAGATATTGGTAAATCTGAGGTTGTTATTTCTTCTTATGTTTCTTGGATGACAAATATCGCTAATACCTATGTCGTTGAGAATAAAAACAAAAATTTTTGTTGTGAAAATTCGGATGAAGTTCAAATAGATTCATTTAAATTATTTGATTTGAATGCTAATAAAAAGTTGGTATTTTTTACAGGAGAGGATCTATTTTTTGAAGTTATTTATACTGCAAAATATGCAATAAAAGATCCTTCATATAGTTTATTGATTTTAAAAAATGAAGGCATGCCAGTTGCAATTAGCAAAAGTTTGTATAATAAAAAATTTAAAAATGAAGGTCTGATAAATGGAGAACATAAAATTGTATTTGTTTTAAAAAACGTTCAGTTAACCCCTGGCAAATATTATCCTGGAATTTCAATATGGGATAAAAGTACAAAAATTAGATTTGCTCTAAATAGAACTATTGAATTTGAAATAAAAAGTGGGAATGTTGTTTTTGGTCCAATGGAAGAAAGAACGATATTTTTTCCATGTGTGGAATGGCAATGAGTTGAAAAATTAATAATATTTTAGTGTTAAAAAATATGATACATAATAAATTTAAAACAGAAAATTTACCTCAGCATGTCCAAATAGAAATTACTAGACGATGTAATTTAAGTTGCATCATGTGTCCTAGAGAAACCCTTGATTATAAAAATAACTACTGTGAAGATATGTCTTTAAGTAGATTTAAAATAGTCATTGATAAATTACCACAAGGTATAGATATGATTTCAGTTCATGGTTTAGGTGAACCGCTTTTACATACCGACATTATATCAATTTTAGATTATGCTTCAAAGAAAGCGCCTGTATTATTAGTTACTAATGGAACTCTATTAAATGAAGATATGCTAAAAAATATTCTTTTAACTGGGATAACTTGGTTTACAATCTCTATGGACTCACCATATAAGAATGATTATGAAAAAATTCGCAGAGGTGCAAATTTTGATAAATTAATATACAATATAAAATTAATAGCAAAGGGGCATGTCTATAGTATGAAAAAAATTCAGTTTACGATTCAAATGACAGTATCAGATAAAAATTTTGATTCTTTAATTGATATGATTACGTTATGTTATGAATTAGGAATACCAAATTTAAATTTGTTAGGTATACATACTAACACCAATGAAAAGATTGCAGATTTTATTGATAATTATGATAATAAAATCGATTTAATAAAAAAATACGCATTGGATAAAGACATTAATTTAACAATCAATAGCATGGGGGGTGTGACTTTTTCGAAACAAATATGTAGACGCCCATATAAAACACTTTTCGTTAATTGTAACGGTTTGGCTGAGCCATGCTGTATACATGAAACTCCTGCAAATTTAAGAACAACTATTGGTAATATGTTTGATAGTTCTTTTGATGAAATTTGGAACGGAGAAAGAATGCTTTCTTTTAGAGAAGCTTTAGAAAATGAAAAGAAACCAAGGATGTGTACACAATGTGATCATTTATTTCAATAATATAATTATGATTTTTAAATCAAAAAAACAGAAAATTTTGTTTATAAATGATACGTCTGATGATAATAATCTTGGTTGCAAGGCGACGACAAAAGCTTTGTATGCATTGATAGATAAACATTTACGAAATTTCGAAATATCAGGTGTTATAAAGTTGTTTCACACAGAAAGAGAGGCGATAAAAGGCACAATACCATTACAATTTTTTGATTTTGATCTGTTGGCGCAAAATGTTTTTAAACTTGAAAATGATATATTTGCTTTTGAAGTCAATAAGATGAATAGGTGTGATGTTGTACTTATTAATGGTGAAGGTTCTATCTATAAAGATGTCACAAAATGTCGTTATTTGCTTTTTTTAGCTTATTTAGCAAAAAAATATTTTCATAAATCAGTTTATTTAGTAAATCATACTGCAGACGTATCGAGCATTCAAGAAATTGCCAAAGAAGTCTATTCAATATTGGATGGAGTTGTCGTAAGAGAATCATTCTCCAAGAAAGAATTGGAACATTTGGGCGTTAAAAATGTTTTAGTAAGTCCAGATGCAATTTTTGCATTAACAATAAAAGATAATAAATTTTACGATAGATTGCCCGTAGGATTTGATTTAAATAAGGATTTTATCATGCTGGGAGGTTCTTCTTTAAATAATCCAGTTTACGAACAATGGTATGGACGAGCTGACCTTTCTTCTTTTTATAGATTAGCTCAGCTTTTAAGAAAACAATTTGATGTCCAAATTTTTTTTGCTGATGTCGGTGGAGATGATTTTTTAAGGAATTTTGATATGGCAGATGGCATGTTTTATGGGAAATTGAATTATAAAGATTATTTTTTATTATCTTCAAAGGCTTTGATGCATTTGAGTGGTCGGCATCATGGTACTTGTTTGGCAGCTATGTCAGGCTGTCCTGTTTTAGGTATTTCTGCTAACACTCACAAAATGCAAGGCGATTTTGAGTTGTTGGAGTGGCGGTATCCTATTTATGATTTTTATAATTTAGATGCAAATATTCATGATATAACTAAAAATATTCATCATATCCTTAATGACAGAAAGAATTTAAAAAGATTTTTATTAAAACAGTGTTCTAAATGTAAAAATTTAGCAAAATTGAATGTTACGATTTTAAAAAAATAACAATATGAAAAAAATTCTTATATTCACATACCTTCAGCGTCATTTCAAAAAAATGATTCCTATAATTAAGGAATTTGAAAAAGATAAAAATATTGATCTTTCAGTCTTTGTGCTGACAAAAGATGAAAAAACTACAGCTAATGAATATAATATTAAGTATAAAGTGTTAGATGAATTTACTGATAAGAAGAGAGTAGTGGACTTCGATCTTAGCTGGGCTTTGGAGCCTTTGATTAATGCTATCGAGCAAATACAGCCTGACTTGTTTATGGCAATTGAAGTGAATTATATTCTCAGAAATGCTGTTCGATATTGTAAGCAAAAAAATATCCCAACGGTGATAGTTCAGCATGGGACGCCAAACAGATACTCGCTTCATGCGTTTGCTCCATTCGAAGGGAATATTTTTGCTGCATGGGGACAGTTTTCAAAAGATTTTTTGGTAGAAAATGGAGTTGATGGGAAAAAGATTATACTTACAGGAGGCGTTCCTTTTGACAGAACTCTTTCTTTAAATCCTGATAAAAATAAAATTGCCAAAGAATTAAAAATTGATCCAAATAAAAAATGGATAGTTTTTACTACTCAAGGTCTAGGACCAGGTGGAATGCCTACGGAAGAAGAAATCAAAGTTGGCATTTCTGAAATTTGCAGAGAAGCAATGAAATATCCCGAAATACAGCTTATTTTTCAAGTACATCCTTCACAAGATTTAGATCACGTGAAGCTGATTCTAAATAATATAGAAGGCAATAATTCAATAGTGATAAAATACAAAGATACTGAAGAATTAATGGCGGCTTCTTACGGAGTAATAACTTTTTTTTCTACTACAGCTCTCGATGCTGTCATTATGAAAAAGCCGCTTATGCTTATTAATTTGGGTGATGACAAGGATTTTTTACCATTTGTTAATATGCAAGCAGCTTTTGGAGCATACTCAGAAGATCACATTTCTTCAATTTTTCAAGAATTTTTAACAAATAGTAAAGATGAAGCCGATTTGAAAAAAGCAGCTGAATATGTTAATTTTAAAAATGATGGTAAGGCACTGCAAAGAGTTATGGATCTGAGTTATAAAAAAATTCTAAATAAATAATTATGTCTAAATTATCTAAACAGGAGCTTCAAATACCTTTTGTAGTTGCTGAAATTGCCTGTAATCATAAAGGAGATCTGAATATAGCCAAAGAAATGATAAAAGTTGCCACTGAGTTTTGTGGTGTTGATGCTGTTAAATTTCAAAAAAGAAATCCAAAAGAATTATTGTCAAAGCAGCAATATACTTCTCCGCATCCTGATAATTATCATGCATACGGTACTACTTATGGTGAACATAGAGAATTTCTTGAATTTAATTTAGCTCAACACAAAGCATTGCAAGAATTATGTAAAAAATTTGGGACTGAATACAGCTGTTCAGTTTGGGATTTGCCGTCAGCAAAAGAAATTGTATCTTTGAATCCAAAATTTATAAAAATACCATCGCCAAGCAATTTGAATTTTCCAATGTTAAATTATCTTTTGCATAATTTTTCCGGTGAAATCCATCTTTCTTTTGGTATGACAACGCCAAAAGAAGAAGAAGCAATTATTGACTTGTTTAAAAAGGCTAAAAGAAATAAAGACTTGATCATATATTCTTGTGTTTCCGGATATCCTGTAGAATTTGAAGATCTGTCACTTTTGGACGTAGAAAGGTTAAAGGAAAAGTTTGGAAGGAATGTCAAAGGTATTGGATTTTCAGGTCATCATCTTGGTATTGCTGCTGATGTTGCAGCTTTGGCTTTGGGGGCTAGATATTTTGAAAGACATTTTACTTTAAATAGAGCGTGGAGAGGGACTGACCATGCTGCAAGTCTCGAGCCTGATGGACTTAGAAGAGTGAATAGAGATTTAAAAAATGTATATAAAGCTCTTACTTATAAAAAAGCAGATATTTTGGAATGCGAAAAACCTAATAGAGAAAAATTAAAAAATATAGTACATGAAAAATAAATGTATTGCTTTTATTCCCGTCAGAGCTGGCAGTCAAGGTATTCCAAACAAAAATATAAAAGATTTTTGTGGTCAACCTCTTGTTTATTGGACAGCAAAAGCAGCTAACGACTCTAAATATGTTGATAAGGTTTATGTTTCAACAGATAACGAAGAGATTAAATCTCTTGTAGAAAGCTTTAATCTGCCAAAAGTTGAAGTAGTTTCTCGAAGTCATAGTGTTTCTACCGATATAGCTTCTACAGAATCTGTTATGCTTGAGTTTGTAGAAAAGCATGATTTTGAAAATATTATATTGATACAAGCGACATCGCCATTATTGACATCTCAGGATTTAAATAATGCAATTTTAAGATATGAAAAAAATAAATTTGATAGCATATTATCTGTAGTTAGACAAAAAAGATTTTTGTGGAAAATAAATAATAAATTTTTAGAGCCAGTTAATTATGATTATTTTAAAAGACCAAGAAGACAAGATTTTGAAGGATTTTTAGTAGAAAATGGGGCTTTTTATCTCACCTCAAGAGAAAGATTACTAAAATATAAATGCAGGATTTCTGGAAAAATTGGATATTTTGAAATGCATGAAGATTCTTATTATGAAATTGATAGCTTGAATGATTGGATCGTTGCGGAAAATTTAAAATTCAAACAAATACAAAATAATATTAAAAACTTATCTAACTTCAAAAATATAAATTTACTTATCTGTGATGTCGATGGAGTTTTAACGGATGGAGCTATCTATTACGCAAAAGATGCAGAAAAATTAAAAAAATTTAATACAAAAGATGGCAAGGGTATCGAATTAATCAAAACACGTGGTATTCAAGTAATGTTTCTGACTGGTGAGAATAGTGGACACGTTAAAAAAAGAGCAAATAAGCTAAAAATTGATTATGTGTGCGTGGGAGTTGAAAATAAATTGGATTTTTTAAACAAGTTTTTTCGACAATATAAAAATTATTCCTTTGAAAAAACTGCTTATATTGGGGATGATATAAATGATTTAGAAGCTATGAAGTCTTCTTATTTTTCATCATGTCCTGCTGATGCAAGTTCTGATATTAAAAATGTTGTTAAATATTTATGCGTTAATAAGGGTGGCAATGGATGCGTGCGAGAGATCTGTAATTTAATTGTTAATGGTCAAAATGTTTAATCCAAAAATATCACTGGTAATTATTAACGATGAAGCTGCTGCATATTTGCCTCAGTTATTTAAAAGTATTGAAAAGCAAAATGATGAATCGCTTTTTGAGGTAATTTTTATTGATAACTGTTCAAAAGATGATTCAGTGAAAATGGCTAAAAATTTTGATGTTCATAATATCTATATATTTAATGAAAAAACAGATAGAAGAGGTCTTTTGTATCAAAAAGGTGCAGATCTTGCCAGGGGAGAATATGTAATTTTTGCACATAGTGATATTTATTTTAAAGATGATTTTTTTAACAATTTATTTTTATTGTTAGAAAAAAATAAAGATGCTGATTTTGTCAATTTTAGTCAGCATTATGTAGATTTACATTTTTACGGAAACAACCAAATTGGTATGAATGTTGATACTAAAAAATTATATTATAAACAATTATTTCAGCATTCACCATTGCCATTTTATCGTGAATGTTCGGAGGGATGTTTTATGGTAAAAAAAATATGTTTAGAAGCTTTTGGCGTGTCACATCTTTATATGCAATCTTTGTATGAATATGATTTGTTAAATAAAATTATATTTTTTGATTGTAAAGTTTTGAATTTTGCAGAATGTATATTTTATCATTATTTTCTTGAAGATCATGATAAAATACAAACATTTGCAGTAGATGAGAAAATTTTTATTGCTAATCATTATAATTTATTTTCTTTAGAAGAATATAGTAAATATTATACACACAAATATTCTGAGTCACAAAATATAATAGTAGATAAAGAGAATCACATTCAAAATTTGGAAATGATGCTGGCTGACACGCGAGCAAAATATTCTGAGTC
>CAZEDK010000012.1:0-36344 GCA_964511025.1 uncultured Candidatus Peribacteria bacterium
CAGTAGAAATATTATTGTGCAGTAAGTCTATTGCCAGCAACAAAGTTTATTATAGATCTTATAAAAAACTAAATCTATCAAAAAAACTCAAATTCTGATAAAATATAAAGATTTGTAAAAATAAAAATGAAAAAAAGAAACATAATTAAGTCTTTCTTAACTTTCGTTTTCTTACTGACAATAGGCTTTGCATTTAATAAAACTACAAATACTTATAGTAATTATTTAGCAAATAGCTCTACAGATTTCAACGAAATTTTCAACGAAATAAAGACAGAAAAACTTCTTGCTAATCAAAGTGCCATTATAAATGCATTTACAGATGATACCATCATAGGCAATACATCTTGCCAAAGCTATGAAAAAACTTTTCGATGTCAAATATTTGCAATGCTTCCAGAAAGCTCACTGCGATACAAAGTGTTTTTAACATCGAAGAACAATGCTTCAGCTATAGAACTTGGCGAATTACATAAAAACAAGGAAGGAACTTACATTTTGGAAAGCACAATAGACAAAAATAATGCCGGAGATCAAATTTTGATTACAAATGGAAAATTGAAAATAGGATATGCAGATTTTTCAATTTTGAACTTGTAGAATCACTACAAATTCGCCTTTTGGAGCTTTTTTTTCAAAATGTTGCCTAAGTTCAGCTATAGTACCTCGTAAGAATTCTTCAAAGATTTTTGTTAATTCTCTCCCAAGAATAATCTGACGATCAGAGCCAAAATATTGCTCAAGATCTTTTAATGTTTTGATTATTCTATGAGGAGATTCATAAAAAACAATAGGCTTATCTTCTGAAATCAAACTTTTGAACAATGTCTGTCTTCCTTTTTTTAATGGCAAAAATCCTAAAAAAATAAATTTTGAAACTGGCAGACCACTACACACAAGTGCCGAGATAAAAGCCGAAGGTCCGGGAATAGGAGATATTTGAATTTTATTATCAATAGCTCCTCTAACAAGTAAAAATCCGGGATCTGATATGCATGGAGTACCGGCATCAGATACTAATGCGACATTTTTAGCTTCTTTGAGAAAATTTAAAATTTTATCAAGTTTTCTTTTATCACTATGAGAATGGTAACTATCAACTCTGGTTTTGATCTCGTATTTATCAAGCAACTTACGTACATGTCTTGTATCTTCAGCCACAATCAAATCAACTTCATTAAGCACACGCACAGCTCGATAAGTAATATCCTCCAAATTCCCGATTGGCGTTGAAACGATATACAGCATTTTTAAATTTAAAATTCTCAGTGCTCACAAAGCTTCGCGAAAATACTCTGGCTCAACTATATCTTTTTTATTAAGTTTTTCAAAATCAAGATTCAGAAGCATCTGTGCGAATGGAAATTCCATCTGTAAATGATTCAAATCAACAACTTCTTGACCTTTTGCCTCTTTTACAAAATCAAATAAATTCAAAGAAAAAATCGGAACTCCCAAGGCATAAGCAAAAGCGTTTGCAATGACAATACCAACCCTCAAGGAGGTAAAATTACCAGGTCCGCTAAGAACAAATATGCCTTCTATATCATTCTTTGACTTGGAGGCAAAATTTAAAACTTCATCTATTTTTTGTATAAAAGAATCACTTTCTTCTTTAGAAGATAACCAAGATTTTTGCGCCAAAATGTGGCTATCATGAAAAAGCACTATCTGATCAAAATTAAGAGTAGTATTAATTGCTAGTTTCATCTGTTCCAACATTATCTATAGCATTAAGTGCTTCTGTGGTTTCACCAAGAGCGTTGTTAACACTTTCCGCCGCCTCTTTCACTTGCTGGCTGGCGTTTTCAATTTGAGTTTTCGTTTCAACAATTTCATTTTTGACATTATCGTAAGCCTCTTGAGTTTCACCGGCGACTCCATTTATTTTGTTTTTAAATTCAGAAACCTTAGCACAACCAAAAATATTGAATAATAGGAAAGATATTAGAAATAATTTATAAAATTTTTGCATATTTAATTAAATATTATTTAAGTAAACTATAAACATCACCTTGATATGCTCTCAAAAAATTAGTCATATCCAAAACTTCATCCGAAGATATTTTGCTTGGTCTAAAATCTCTTACGTGTGCTTTGATATTAGTCTCTGTTTTACGAGTCACCGAAACATTTATCACTACATTATATCCACATTTTTGACACTTTGCCATAAAAATACCTTCATTTTTCGTAGTACCAACGATATGTATTTCATCAGCTTTATATTGTAAATTACAACCCGGACAGTTTGTTTGAGTGCAAACTTCTTTTATGACCACTTGTAAATCTGCATAATTCATAATCTGAAAATAAGACGATATTATATTAATATTTTGTTGTTTTAATTGCAAATTTAAAACAAGTTGCTATCTTACAAGATATATTTCATTTTGTCAAGATTAGAGCGAAGCATAATAAGAAAATCATCTTTATCTTCTTTTTCCAGAAATTCAGTTGAAGATATAAAAGCGGATACTTGTTGCAAACATTTTTTTCTTTTCATTGCATCTAAATCTATCAATGTAAATTTAAGCAAACTGTACAAATCTTTAGCAAATTGTTTTGCGCCATCACTTTCTATAAATTCATCAAAATTAATACCTTTTGAATTGGTAAATTGCAAAGCCTGCAACAATTGAAGCACAAAATCAATCGTATGATTTTCCAATGTTCCGCTTTCATAAAAACTCTCAGGCAAATTACATCCTTCATCAAGAAATCTCACAATTTCTTTGTCTTTTATTAAAAAATCTTCCTCTTTTAGCTCGCCATCAAAAAATAAATCATTAAAATCCTCTTGAACAGCACGCAATGTAACCCACAAACATTCTGCCATATCCTGACACCACAAACGATGACACACGGTACCATTGTGTTCACTGTCATCAAACATCTTATCCATAGCTTTTTGCATAGCTTCTTTGTAGCCTACTTCATCCAATTGCCCCTGATAACCAAGAGAGCGCAAAAAATCCTCCGGACTTAATTTTGAATTATTATCACCCTGTTGCATAAAATAAAATAGAGTTATTAGATTATTTATTCAGTAGCCAATTAATAACATTTTTTATTTCAATATTTTTATTTGTTATTTTTTGAGAATAATTATTGTTAAATGTTATTATAAGACCTTTTCGACACTTTAATTTATCCATAGCGTTTAATAAGCCATTTATTTCTCTACTGAAATTTGTATTATTTAAATCGTAGCAAACCTGTATCACATAAAATATTTTATTTTTCATCAAACACACAAAATCACATTCATTTTTATCCTTAAAATAAAACAAATCATAACCTCTCCTTTTCAGTTCAACAAAAACAAGATTTTCCAAGTTTTTACCTTTATCGTCAGAAAAAGAAAAAAATATTTTATTACGAAGCCCATTATCTATAACGTATATCTTTTTAGCCCCAATAAATTGCTGTTTTAACGAAAAATCATATTTATAAAGCTGAGAAATCAGATATGAACCTTCAACAAAATCAAGATAATCCTTAACCGATACAGGACTTTTGAAAGCCAATATATTCTTCAATCCATTATAACTTATTTCAGAAGCAAAATTAGTAAAGACATAAGAAATTAATTCTTTAAAAGCCTTCACTTCTCTTATGGCATACCTCACAAGCAAATCCTTATACAAAATATCCTCATACATTCTTTTGAGAAATTCATCATCTTTATATTTCAAAAATTCAGGCAATCCACCATTGAGCAGATATTTTTCAAAGTTTTTCAGTATCATACCTTTTGTATCAGTATCGTTTTTTGTAAAGTCTATTTTTTTAAAATCCAAAAATTCCTGAAAAGAAAACGGCAAAAGTTCGATTTTGACATATCTCCCGGTTAAATGTGTAGCAAGCTCAGAACTTAAAAGTTTTGCATTAGATCCTGTCAAATAAATCTTAAAATTTTCTTCATATAGTCTTCGCACAAATCTTTCAAATCCTTGTACATTCTGTGCTTCATCAATAAAAATTGTATTTGACTGATACATTTTTTTGAAAACAATCATAAGATTATTAAAATCATTTACATCAAAATCAATCAACCTCTCATCATCAAAATTGATATAATAAAAATTTTTATGTCTCTTAGAAAACTGACAAAGCAATGTCGACTTACCAGACCTTCTTATGCCGGACACAACTACAATTTGTTTGGTTTTTAAATATTTATTAAAATTGATATGCCTAATAATTCCAACATCTTTTTTCAAAAAAATCTTCATTTGATCTTCAACAACTTGCGATAAAATATCAAAGGATAACATATATTAGCAATATAAAAAAATAGTATATTTTGTATACTGCAAATATATATACAATCCGCAAGAAAATCAAGCAAAAATTAAAAATTTAACCAAGAGCATCAGTAAGTAGCCTGTTTTGAATATCAAATGCTTCTCTCGGAGTTTTGAGATTCTGCATAGCTACAATTTCTTGTGTGATAAGAGTTGTTAAATACAAGAGCAAAGATTCCTCATTTTTACCAAGATATTCAATCTTACAAATCACTCCAAAATTACCAATACTTATTTTGCGCGCTATCACTTCACGCCCTTTTTTGTCTTTTGCTCTTATTTTTTTTGGAATTTCATCCCTTTGTTTCTCTAATTCTTCAATTCCCAACTCAAGCCTGCCTTCAGCTTGAATCATTTCATCAGAAAAACCTATCAACTCTCCAGTTTTAGTATTCATTTTACCAATTGCTTCTTTTTTGTCCTGAGCAAAAGAAGCGGAATTAAAATGATCTGCATTTTCATCACTTTGCCCCATCGGCTCTAATATTTCAGGCGCAAGGTATGGATTTTGTTTGAGGGCTTTGCGAACTTTTATCAATGATTCTTTTAACTGCTCATCAGTTTTTTTATCTTCTTTTATGTTCTGATCTTTAGCTATTATTTTGCTTATGTTTCTTATCTCCCTTTCCATGACCATATAAAAAATTTGATACTGAAGCGAATCGTTTACAAAAGAGCTTCTCGAGCTTGTTATCGGGACAAAATCGGCGCTAATTGTTCCTGTGATATTTTGCATGCCTCTATTATGACTCATTTCCGCTCCAAACATTTCACGCGTTATCATTACGCCTTTCACAGTACACTCAATACCGCGCAATTTTTCTGAAGATTTGAAAAAAGGAACAATCGCTTCACCTATAATTTTGCCAAATTCTGTTGATAAATTAATCGGAAAACGCCTTCCCGGAATAGAAATCGCTTCTATTTGCTTGCCGTTCAAAAATACTTTAAAATTTGGAGCTTTGAGAGGTACACGTTCTCTAATATGCCTTTCTACTTGCGGAATGGTGAAATTTTTAGTCAAATTTTCTAATATTACAGTTGTTCCATTTCCAGAGATAACATTTGCATCAAAATACCTAATTGGAATTTCCCAATTGAAATCGCTTCCCCACTTTGCTTTATCAAAAATTATTTCTGCCGCAAAATTATCCTTTTGACTGATTAACCTAAAACAATTGCACGCTGAAAATACAGCAAATTTACCTATGCCAAACTGACCTATCCTGTCTCTTTTATAAATTTGCGATTTTGGATTAAATTTTTTCTCTTCAGAACCTATTGTAAAAAATTGTTTCAAACCTCCTTCATCCATACCTACCCCATCATCCTTAACAGAAATCTTATCAATCGCAACTTCAATCCATACATTAGTAGCATCGGCATCATAAGCATTGCAAACAAGCTCACGAACAAGCTCCAAACTTTCACTATAAAGTTTTTCTCCAATTGTAATCAAGTGTGACTTATCAACGGTAATTTTGATAGTTGAGGCCTGACTTTGCAAGATCATTTGGAAATTATATATATTAGGATAATAATATATCTAAAGTTAATAGACTATGCAAATTGCGTTTAAATTTTTTTATCAAATTTTTTTAATAGACTAAAGAGACTTTTTGATATATTAACCAATCAAACCATTTCTTAATTTTCTTCACTTCATGCTGTGCGACCATGCCATGATAACTTGCAACATTTCTTGAGTTGAGACATTCAACAATTCTCTTTTTGTTGCGTTTATTAAGTCGTCTTCCAGAAAACCAGAAATTCAAACCAAGAAACTTAAGTCCATGCCTGGCTTTGATAAGAATATCATTTTTTGGATTAACTGATGCCTTGAGACTTTCATTAAGAAAATTTACTACACTTGTTCTCATATTTTCTAATTTATTTCTATCCTGTTCAAACAAAACAAAATCATCGCCATATCTCAAATATGCTTTTGGTTTAAGACTATGTTTCACCAGCCTATCAAGCTCATTAAGATAAATGTTCGAAAAGATTTGGCTGGTCAGATTGCCAATAGGCATACCCTTACCCTCAGTATGAGAGCTATAACTATGAATTACTTCTTTAAGCAGCCAAAGGGCTTTTTCATCAGAAACACGCCGTTTAATAAGCTCTACAAGTACTTCCTGATCAACATTATCGAAAAACTTCTTAATATCTACTCTCCACACAAAATGATCTGGATAGCTTTTCAGAAAAGATTGAGTTCGTTCAATTGCAACAAGAAGCCCTTTGTCTTTTCTGCAAGACCAAACATCATAAATAAAAATCTGATCCCAAATTGGAAGCAAAAAATCATAAATAAGCCTATGTACTACTCTGTCTCGAATACAAGAAACAGAGATTTCACGACGTTTATTATCACAAACCGTGAAATGCCTGTAAGTACCATGCTTATAACTTTGAGAATTGAGATCCTCATAAAGAGAGTAAAGGTTTTTCTCCAAATAATACTGAAATTCGTGCATTTCATTACTCATACGTTTGCCTTTGCGAAAGGCGAACCATGCGTTCCAAACATTACCTAATCGCAAATCTATGGACTCACTTCCCATTGCGAATAAAAGTTACGAACTCTATAAGGATTTTATTGATTTGAATAATAATCTCACTAAGAGATGGCGATTTACTCTTGGTAACAGTATTGAAGATAGCATACTTTCTTTTCTAGAGCATATTATAATGGCTAAAAATGCACCAAAAACATTGAAAGCTGGTTACTTAATCAAATCCAGTGCTATCTTGGAAGTTCTCACTATAAAAATGCGTTTGTTGCTTGAACTAAAACTTGCAAATGAGACAAAGATATTTCAACTCCAAGCCAAAAACTCCGAGATTGGTAGAATGCTCGGAGGTTGGCTTAAATCTGTACAGAGTATGTAACCAACACCGCGGCACGGAAACGAGCATTATCATTCTGCTTATTAGCATTGTTCCTATTCAACTTAGCGTTTCGATTGTTAGGATTGAAATTGCCGTAAACCAGATAACGAGCCTTGTGACTGGATTTTTCCTTTATATTTTGCAGTCGCAACTACAAATTTTTTATTTAACTTCAGATGTGAAGCTAAATCCAGCTCTACGTGATGGGTCTATACTTTTCTCTCGCATCCCAGATCGTACTTATCTTAGTACAATAGACCTGTTTTATGGACTTGAGTTCATGGTAGCCCAGCATAATCTGGGTTGCTATTCACCATTATCTTGATTGTATAAGTATATTTTCTAAAGGTCAAAAAATTTTCGCGTGCTTCGCAAAAAAATAAAAATAAAAGAAAAGGGAAGAAAAAGATCAAATTTTAAGATTCAATAGACCCATCAACCGCGGCACGGAAACGAGCAGCATCAAACTGCCCATAAGCAAGGTTCCTATCCAACCCAGCGTTTCGAAAGTAAGGATTGAAAGCGCCGAAAACCAGATAACGAATTTGATCTTCTGTCAACTCTTGATCTTCTGTCAACTCGCCTAATTCGTCTATTATTGTGACCAACCATTCTTTAAATTTGTCTGTGTTAGTTGCATCATTTTCAAATTTAATGTCAAGCGGTTGACCTTTTCCCAAGCTATCTGCCATTCTGGTAAGCCATGTGAAAAAATCTGTTCCTTTCATGCCTTCTGGTAGTTGTCCTTTGAAACGTTGTCTTCGAACTTCAAGTGCTAATTCAAGATCATCCCAAGCTTCTGGCTGCATAATTTGTTCACCTTGACCAAACTCCCATTTCCACTCCATTTTTGTATTAGTTTGACTAGTTATATGTTGTTCTACTGAAGGATTTATATACAAATCCTGTTGTTTTTGACCCTCCATGTTCATTCTTTTTGGCTGATCATTAATAAGTTTCTTTTGTAGGTCTAGTCTATTTGCTGGGCTAACAAGTTTAATTTGGAATGAGAAAGGGTTAGGGCTTTTCATCATATAATCAACCTGTCCTGAACTTAGCTGTTTCAAGGCTGATTTAAGTGCTGCTTCTTTAGCAGGGAATTTTGGCACTCCTTGCTCCTGCAACCATGGTACGTTATTTAAACGAAGTGGCGCATTAACTAAACGTGTACGATCATATTCTCTATCAATATGTTCACATACCCATTCAACTTCTGTAGGAGTAAGTTGAGGTGCATATTTTGCCATTTCAAACCTTGAAGGTTTTATAAGTACCGCAGCAATCGCTCTTCGTAAAGCCTTTTCATTGCTATCTTCATCTTCTCTTCGTCTAACATCAAGTGCGTCATTTACAGTAACTACATGTTTCTCGCCGTAAGTTCTTTGCGCAAGTTCTACTAAATTTGCTGCATCGTAAGCTAGCTTTTCTTTTTCCGATTCAAAATCAGTACGTCTTTTTTGTTCACCTTCATAACCTGCTGGTAGTTGATTGAATTGATTTGTAGTAGTTTCAGACATAAAAGTAAAATGTTAGGTTTACAAGAATTAGGTATCCCATAGGTTGACAACTTTGTCAATACAAAACTTTTTGGGATTATATCAAAAATACTTTATAGAATTACATGGATACGGTAAAATTACAAACGGACTATTGATATTACCGTAATATGAACAAAAGAAAACTTTTCAACCAAGCTCTAAATCACATAAAAGCAAAAGAATATACAATAATAGTTGGACCGCGTCAGGTGGGCAAAACAACCCTGTTAAAACAAGTTCGAGAAGAGCTTGAAAATCTGAAAGCTACAACTCATTTTCTGAATTTAGAAAATCATACTATTCTCTCAGAGCTTAACAAAAATCCTGAAAATATATTCAAATTCATATCTCCTCTTGAAAATAAAAAACAATATTTGTTCATCGATGAAATTCAATATCTTGATGACCCTTCAAATTTTCTCAAATTTATTTTTGACGAATATGCTGACAAAATAAAAATAATAGCAACAGGGTCTTCAGCTTTTTATATAGACAAAAAATTCAAAGACTCGCTTGCAGGACGGAAAAGACTTTTTTATCTATATTCGCTTTCATTTGAAGAGTTTCTTTATTTCAATGATAGGGAGGATTTGGCAAAGTACATCCCATACAATACTCTGCATAAAACAAAAAAAGAAATCCCTATTTTAATAAAGCAAGATATACAAAAATATTTTTATGACTACATGTTATATGGCGGATATCCACGAGTTGTGATTGAAAAAAACACCAAAGAAAAAAAGGCAATTCTCTATGAACTAACTAATGCAATTCTAAAAAGAGATATTCTCGAATCGAATATAAGATCTGAAAATGATTTCTATAATTTTATAAAAATTCTATCTTTTCAGATAGGAAATTTGACAAATCTTCAAGAAATTTCTGCGACCTTACAAATTGCAAGACCGACTGTTGAAAACTACATATATACGCTAGAAAAAATCTTTTATTTAACAAGAATAAATCCGTTTTTTCAAAATCCAAGAAAAGAGCTTACAAGAATGCCAAAAGTGTTTTTTTATGATACAGGAATCAGAAACGCCATAACACAAAATTTCGATCCGATAGAGCTTCGCGCAGACAAAGGGGCTTTACTTGAAAACACAACATTCCAAAATCTGATAAACTCACATGACAGCTCACATATCAAATTCTGGAGAACTCAATATCAGGACGAAATTGATTTCATCGTTGATGGCAAGTTAGCTATTGAAATAAAATCCAGCATTGGAATTATCAATAAATCAAAATATTCAAAATTTACAAAAAAATATCCAAAGATACCATTAATTTTTGCAACCCTAAACTCTGAAAATAGTGAAGATAAAGATATAATGAATATTTGGGAGCTGTAATTTTTCAAACCTTATTCAATCAATCCAAAAAGCCATAATGGTATTTTATTGCCTTCAGAAATACTTATATCATCTGCTACAACAAATGTATTTTTTGATTTGGGTGTATTTTTATTCTTGCCACCGATTTCGAATATATATTTTTTTGATTTATGCTCAACAAGAAAATCTTGTTTTGTATGCAAAAATATACCTGAAGCTGTCCTTTTTATCGATTCAACGAAAAACACTTCTCGAAGTAAACCAATATTTATATAATCTTTGAAAAGAGAATTATAGTAAGAGACAAGATTGGCATTACTTAAAAGTATTTTTTTATCTTTAAGGAGCGTATTTGTTATATTATCAAATTTATTTATTACGAAAATTAATCCTGATTTTTCTAATATATGACAATAATTTTCTGCAGTTCTGGGATCTATTTTTAATTTCTGGGATATTTTTAAATAACTCATTTCAGAAGGGGAAATATTTGATAATAAAAATAATAACTTATCTATATTCAGCAAATTCTTAGATTCAATGCTGTAAATTCTTGAGATATCTTCATATATAGTTTTTTTAATAGCATTTTTTAAAAGTTTATAATACTGCTCTTTGTTTCTTACATCAGCCCTGAAAAAATATTCATAGTTTTGCAGATATTCTTTTAAATAGTTTTGCTTTAGACAACTAAAATATTCTAAACTATAAATTTTATGTTTTTGCAAAACGTCTTCTAAGGAAATTTTTGGCAGCTTTATTTGATATTTGAAATCTAAAAATTCTCTAAAAGAAAGCGTATTAAGATTATAAATAAGAAGTCTTCTAGATAAATCATATCCATCATTTATGATATCTATACTTGAAGAGCCGGATATGATTACTTTGACGGCAAAACTATCTACAATGTTTTTTATTTCTTGTGTCCAATTTGGATATTTATGTATTTCATCTATATAAAAGATAGTTTCATTATATTCTTTATAGAGTTCATATACTAATTTATACAGACCAAATTCTATTATTTCTATATTATCGCATGAAAAATAGATTCCTTTTTTTGTTTTCTTCAATCTTTGAAGCATCAAAGTTGTTTTTCCCACACCTCTCTGACCTATAATTCCAATAACCAGCTTGAAATCCCAATTTATATCATTATTTAATCCACGCTCAAATGAAGGTAAATTATTTATTATTTTTTTTTGAGACAAAAATATGTTTTCAATAATATTCATAAGGAATCTAATCTAGATAACATCTATATTATAAAGAATAGAATCCATATAATCAAGTATTTTTACGGAATTGATTCCTAACCAAAAATCTGTCTAAGCCGCCAAGAGTAAATCATTAGAATCTTTTAAAGCATTTCTATCGACATCAGTAGGAGGAACTATTTCGGAAAATAATTTATTTCTAACTGCATACGAAATCAACCCAATATCTCTTGGCGTATATCCGCAACATCCACCAATAAATTTAATATTATATTTTTTTGTTAAATAAGCTAAATACCTTGCTGTTGCGAAAGGATTAATGAGCCCATGGACAACACCATTATCTTCATTGAAATGTTCAGGCGGAACCGATGAGGCATTTGGATAAATTGAAATAACTCTATTGGCAACCTCGCCGCAAAATTTTAAAACAGGATCAATAATTTCAATTGGACAACAGTTTAAGCCAAAACCAATAGCATAGCGAT
Organism: uncultured Candidatus Peribacteria bacterium; assembly: GCA_964511025.1. GTDB lineage: Bacteria > Patescibacteriota > Gracilibacteria > UBA1369 > GWF2-33-10 > CAZEDK01. Next base: position 11,786 of record CAZEDK010000012.1, read on the forward strand.
CTGTAGCGGCGTCAATCTCAAGCAAAGCTTCTCTCAAAGAATTTCCATCTCGAAGAAAACCTCTATAATCTAGATTCAAATTCACAATGCAAGGTTTTTGCAAAGCCTTTGCAGCCAAAACGATACCAATGGCTTCTTTGGTCGATGGCACGGTTTCGTGCCAATCAAATTCTAAATTTTCATTAACTACAGCGACTATCTGTTGCTCGTGAAAATCTTTAGATTCAGCTACAGTTGCTGGAGACCGCTCCAAACTATAACAATCTCCTTTTGGTCCAAAAGAAGTCCCTAGAACTAATTTTTCACCAACTATCGAAAAAACACCTTCTCTCAAAGCTTCTATATGCAATGAAAAAGCCTCCAAAAAAGCATGAATATCAGGAAGAAGTCCTCTTTCCCTAAAAGTATTACCCAAGGCAAGCACAGAACTACCATTTTCAATTATACAAGACGCGTATAATCTCGCAATATCTGACTCCAAAGCACACAGTCCATGATTTCTAAGTATTGCGCCAGCTGATAAATCTTCTAAACTGCAACCCAAAATTTTAACAATCTCCGCTCTAGCATCTCCACTAAGTTGAGCAAAGCTAGTTCTATATAAATTATTTGCTTTGATATCAAGCTGTGCATGGATCTCATGTTCTAAAAGAGTTCCATACGGTCCAAATATTACCTTGGCATCTCCAGTTATTTTTGATCCGGCATTTATTATTTGTTTAGTATTCATATTAAAATTTTTAAAAACTAAAAAACCCGCCCCTTGTGGAGGCGGGTTATATATTTTGAGATTTTAATGCAAACTACAAAACTCGCTTCCACACGAAACTGGTCATCTGCATCATCATAGACGAACTATTCTTTGCAACGAAAAGTGGAAGCTTATTCATTAATTTTTGTCTAAAGTGATTAGGGTCTTGGCAAAAAATAAGGTACCTAAATTGTGCTAGATTTTGTTTTAGATTCTTTCGTTCAGATGTGGGAGTTTATCGAGATAAATGACTACATTTGCAACAAAGAAGATAAAGCAAAAGATAGTGCAAGGGAGGTGTCTTATTTTTTGCCAAGACCCTTATATAATATGAATTTATTTAAAAATGTCAAATTTTTATTTTTTTAAAAAATTCTCATTGCAATGCAATACAAAACGTAATATAATTTTATTACAATATTTAATGCAAACCATATTATGAAAAATGTAATTTCAAAAACATACAGGTTGGATATATCAGTTGTAAACTTCCTAACAGAACAGTCAAAACAATGGGAAATATCACAAAGCGCGACTCTTAAAAAAGTAATTGAAGAGTATAAAAAATACGTAAGAAACAAACAATATCATGAAGATATTATCAAAGCATCGCAAGACAAAGCATTTCTCGAAGAACAAATGGAGCTAGCAGAAGCTGGCTGGATAGCAGATGGCTTATAATCTTTATTTATGAATGATGCAGTAAAAAGAGGAGATGTTTGGATCGTTAATTTAGATCCAATTATAGGACATGAAATTGCAAAAAAAAGACCATGTTTTATATTAAGCGAAAATGAATCTAATTTTGCACTAAAAACTGTTACTATTTTACCAATAAGCACTGGAACATCTAGGTTGCCTTCATTATACGTATATTTACCAAAAATTTATGAGTTAAAAGAAAATTCTCACATCATAATTCAACAAATTAGAACAGTAAGCAAATTAAGATTATTAAAAAAAATCGGAGAAATAAAAGACAATAAAATATTTGATGAAATCAAATGGCGTTTGGACCAATATTTAGGATTTAATTAATAAACTTCAGTGTAGTACAATGCAAACAATTTACACAACAAAAATTTTTCACTTTGCAGCAGCTCACGCACTAACGAAGTATCACGGAAAATGTGAACATCTGCATGGACATAATTATAAATTAGAAATCACCGTGAAAGGACCAGTTTTTGACAACGGACTTTCTGTCGATTTTGGAATTTTGAAAAAAATTGTCAATGAGAAAATTTTAGCAAAATTAGACCATAAAAACTTAAATGATATTTTTGAAAATCCAAGCGCAGAAAATATTACAATTTGGATTTGGAATCAATTAGAAAATTTTCATTCATTATTAAAAGATGAACAAAAGAATCCAAACATTCCAGAAGATTTAAAAAAATGGATAAATGCAGACGAAAAGGAAATTAAAAAAGATATAAAATACGAAGGAATAGAATTATATAAAATCAAATTATGGGAAACTGAAGATAGTTACGTCATTTATAGAGGATAACGCACAAAATTTTATCCTTTATCACTTATCGTTTATCCTAGACTACATGCAAGAAATCGAACTTAAATTTTTGGAAATAAACAAAGAAAAGCTTATAAAAAAGCTTAGAGAAAAAGCTGCAAAAAAAACTTTTGAAGGGATTATGAAAGTTGCTTATTTGGATCATGGCGATAATAGAATAAAAGATAGAAACGAATTATTAAGACTGCGAGATATTGGCAACGGAAAAGTGGAAATTTGTTACAAAGCAAATCCAAGAATTCAAGATAACTGTAAAGTTTTTGATGAATACGAAGTGATTTCTGAAAATTTTGACACCTTGCTTAAAATTTTTGAAAAAGCTGATTTCAAACAAACAATTTATTATGAAAAAAAACGCATACAATATGAATACAAAGGTGTAAAATTTGAAATAGATGAATATCCCAACGTACCGGTTTTTGTAGAACTCGAAGCAAATAATTCAAAAAAAATAGAAGAAATTGCAAAAAAATTTGATTTAAATAAATACGAAAAATCAAATCTCAGCATATCTGATTTATGTACAAGTAAATATAAAAATATTAAGTTAAACGGTTTAAAATTTTGACATAAATCCCCTATTCATAGTATTCTTCTAAAGTAATACTATTTATATTACCATTATGGCTAACACAGTAAAAGCAACATTTACATTACAAAAAGAAACTATGGATATTCTAATAGAAGTAATCCCAATAAACGAAAGAAGCAGAACTGTCAATGAAGCAATTCAATCCTATCTAAAAGAAAAACAAAAGAGAACAACAATTGATGAATTTTTAAAATTTAGAAAAACTTTAAAATTTAAAAATAAAGAAAGTGTGGTTGAGTGGTTAAGAAAAGACAGAGCAAGTCATTAAAATTATATAAATGCAAAAAAATAGTTTTAGATACTTCAGTATTATTAAAATTAGTAAATACTCACGAAGAGAATGCAGATATCGCAGATTTTATCTTACAATCATATCGGAACAGTAAAATAGAAATTTTAGTGCCTTATTTATGGCAATATGAAAGTCTCAATTATATTGTTAGAGAATTTGATAAGAATAAAGCTTTAATTACTATTAATTTTTTAAATTCATTTAATTTTATTGAATTTAAGTTAGTAAAGTGATTCCCTTGGAACTTTATCCTTTATCCTTTATACTAAAGTAAGATTTTTAACTTTTTAAACAATGCAAAATATAAGCTTTGCGGCTATCAAAGAATCGGAAGTTTCGAAAGAAATGACATCAAGATACATGAAAGACATGATGGACTACGCAGAAAGTGATATAATTATTATCGGAGCAGGACCTGCAGGACTGTCAGCAGCTTACGAATTGAGCAAACAGCCAAATTTAAAAATTGCCATTATCGAAGCTTCAGTTGCACCGGGTGGAGGTGCTTGGTTAGGTGGTCAGCTATTTTCCAGTATGATTGTGCGAAAACCTGCCAATTCACTTCTTGACGAACTAGAGATCGAATATGATGACAAAGGAAATTATGTAGTTGTAAAACATGCGGCACTTTTCACATCTACAATTCTTAGCAAATTATTAAAAAATGGCGTTAAGTTATTTAACGCTCTTGCTGTTGAAGATTTCATAGTAAAAGAAGGAATTGTACACGGAGTTGTAACTAACTGGGCTCTTGTTTCAAAAGCTCACGGCACTCAAAGCTGCATGGATCCTCAAGTAATGGAATCAAAAGTCGTCATTTCCACATGCGGACATGATGGCCCTTTTGGCGCAACAGGAGTAAAAAGACTTGCAGAAATAGGACTGATTGAGAAAATCCCAGGGATGAAAGCTCTTGATATGAACATGGCTGAAGACGCTGTTGTGGCAAATACATGCGAAATAGTACCTGGAATGATAATTGCAGGCATGGAAGTAGCGGAAGCCTTTGGAACCCCTAGAATGGGACCTACATTTGGAGCAATGTTCATGTCAGGCATAAAAGCAGCAAAACTAGCATTAGCAAAATTAGGTTTTAATGAAATACAAAAATCTGAAACTATGAAAAAAATGGAAATGGAAGAAACGTCTACGTTAGCGTAAAAATGCTCCCCCCGCAATTCATACTATATACAAAATACTATATACAAAATACTTTCCCCAACTTCGGCCTTTACTGCATCACAGATAATCGCGTAGATCCACTTCCAATTATAAAAAATTGGATTTATTGTGGCGTTAAAATGATTCAATTTCGTAACAAAAACATTGATGATAAGTCTTTTGCCGATATCGCATGGAAAATACGAAAATTAACATGGGGAACTGATTCAAAATTTATAATTAACGATAGAATTGAAATTGCAAAAGAAGTAGATGCAGACGGAATACATTTGGGACAAGATGATATTAAAGAAACAGATTTCACAATTTTTGGAGATTTAGATTCGCTTAGAAAATATTTAAGCGGACAAAAAGATAGAATTGGAAATAAAAAAATTGTAGGACTTTCTTCACATTCTTATGAAGAAGCAATGAGATCCTACAAAATGAAACCTGATTATCTTGCCATCGGACCATTCTATTTCACACCTACTCATGATGATTACACGCCGGTAGGCTTTGATACAGTTGCTCAAGTAATTGAAGAAATCAAAGATATTCCGGTTGTCACAATCGGAGGGATAGATTCTAAAAATTTGAATGAAGTTTTAAAAACTGGAGTCAAAAATGTTGCGATGGTGAGAGAGGTAAATGAAAAGCAGTCTGTAATACCAAATTTAATAAAAGCGCTTACAATTTAAATTGTGATCATGAAAAAAACACTCATCTCTATTTTAATAATCAGCACATTACTAATATTTAATTCATGTCAAAAAAATAATGATATGCAAGACTTAGCATGCACAAAATTAACAAGCCCTACTAATTTAATAATAAAAAACGAAAGATTAGAGAAAGAAGATGAGAATTTTTACACTTTAAGATTCGATTTAGCTTGGGATTTTGTAAACGATGCCAAAGAATATATTATTTACACAAATTATAATGAAAATGATTTTACAAATTTTAACAAATACATCAAACAAAGTTCAACTTACAATCCTGGAATTGAAATATACATAGATATAGCAAAAAATGAAATAAATAATATCAACAAAATTGCATTTACTTTAAGAGCCTCACCAGAAAATCTTGAACAGGGATTAGATGAAAATAATATTGATTGTATAAGTGATTTTAGTGAAGCGGTAATATCTAATGTAAATTTAAAAAACATCGATTCAAATCAAAAATTGATTTATCAAAGAAGTGCTCACGGCAAAGACATCAAAATCCTTACAAATGAATCTGCAAAAACAGTGAATTTAATTTATTCAGATGAAAATATAAAAAATATTGTTTTACAAATTAACGATTCAAATATTTACAACCCAGAATTTGTTTATGAATATACTTCTGATTTTAGAAATGAAGACTATTTAATTTTAAACGAAATCAGTTATGAATCAAATAGAGATATTATAGTAGATTTAAAAACCATGCAAGTGCTACCAATTAGTTTAAGTAAAGTTTTTATTGTAACAAGTGTCTTAACAAATAATGCTTCCGAGTCTTCTAAATATATTTTCTCGGCAAATACAAGCAGAATTACCGAACTTGGTTTAAATTTGGATTATATCAATAATGTCACATCAAAATGTGAGATGTTGGGAAAAGATACTGACAAACAAATATCTAATATCGGATTAAATTCTGACAATGATTTAATTATAGATTATGAGCTGTCTAATAATCAGATATTTAATGACAGAATTTCTATATATGACATAAATAATTATTGTATCAGTAAAAAAATGGACAAACCTAATTTTGAAAATTCATTTACAACCTATTTTAAAGGATATATTCAATCAGCAACACAAAAAGATTCATCAAATTATTTAGAGATAGATGATGTAAAATTCTTAGGAGGAGAAGATGCTATTACAAGTGCAATCATAAATGATGACTGCACATTAGAATACGGATCAAAAGAAGATTCACTAAAAGATTTAAAAAATCTTGACCCTGATTTCTTTGACTTAGGTTATGGGAAATTCGGAATTTGCGCTCCAAATGGGTATTATATAGAAAACAATGATACAACTACTAAAAATTATGAATTAGATAATAATGCAAAAATTTCCGTCAATATTTTCAACGAAAAAGATCGAGAAATCGAGCCTGCAGAAATAACAACTGATGATTTTATAAATAAATTTGAAGAGAACAAAACAAAACTTTTTGGATTCAAATTACAAAATGGAAAAATTATCGAAATATTAGAAACTTATCTCCCATGATTTCAAATTTTAATTAATAGTAAATTACATGACCCAATTACTTCAAGCGCGACAAAATAAATTGACAATAAAAAATAATATAGCTTATATAGACGGAGCAAACTTAAATAATGCCATGAAAGAATTTGGCTGGGATCTTGATTATAAAAAATCAATTCTAAAAATAGAAAAATAGAAAAACCCCCAATATAGACGAACTATATCAGGGTCTTTTCCGTAGTGATTAACTACAATATAACAAAGATTTCAAATAAAATCAAATAATACATGCCAACCCAACTACAATCAGCTCAAAGAAAAATCATTACTCCAGAAATGCAAATTGTTGCTCAAAAAGAGCAAATGAATCCTGAAAATTTACGCAAACTCATTGCTGAAGGAAAAATTATCATTCCTGCAAACAAAGTGCATTTACAAAAGAAATTAATACCAATGGGGATTGGAAAAGGACTCTTTACAAAAGTAAATGCAAATATTGGCGCGTCAGCTTACGATTCAAATATTGATCATGAAATTGATAAATTAAAAAATGCAGAAAAATATGGAGCTGATACAATTATGGATTTATCAACTTCAGGAGAACTTGATACGATAAGACAAGCACTGATTGATGCTTCTACAATACCGCTTGGAACAGTACCAATTTATGAAGTTGTTGAAAAACACGGAATCCTTGGATTTACAGCAAAAGATTTTCTGGAAATTATCAAGAAACAAGCTGCGCAAGGAGTTGACTATTTCACGATTCACGCAGGATTCAAAAAAGAATTTTTGCCACTTGTTGAAGGAAACAAAAGAATCACAGGAGTTGTAAGCCGTGGAGGTGGTATTCTACAAAAATGGATGAAATATCACAACGAACAAAATCCACTACTGCAAGTTTATGATCAAATTTTAGATATTATGTCAGAATATGATGTGTCAATTAGTCTTGGTGATACTCTTCGCCCAGGCTGCCTGCATGATTGCAATGATGAAGCGCAGATTTCAGAACTGAAATTTTTGGGAGAATTAACAAAAAGAGCATGGAACAAAGGAGTGCAAGTAATGGTAGAAGGACCAGGCCACGTACCAATTCACATGATAAAAGAACAAATGGAACTTGAAAAAAAATACTGTCATGATGCGCCTTTTTATGTTCTTGGACCTCTTACAATTGATTCGGGGGCAGGCTATGATCACATCACAGGAGCAATCGGAGGAGCTGTAGCAGCTCAATATGGAGCAGATATGTTATGTTACGTCACACCAGCTGAACATTTGGGACTTCCAGATAGCAATGATGTCAAAGAAGGCATTATAGCTTTCAAAATCGCCGCAAGATCTGGAGACATTGGAAAAAACATTCCAGGAGCATGGGACAGAGAAAATCAAATGTCAAAATACCGCAAATCCTTCAACTGGGGCATGATGCACAAAATGAGTCTCGATAAAGAAAAATTCGCACACTACAGATTTGATTCTGGTTACGAAGGTCAAGCCTGCGGAATGTGCGGAGACGATATGTGCCCAATGAAAAGCGAATCTTCAATGTCAGAAGAACAGTTATTCAAAATATATACATAAAATAATGCGTGATTTTTCATGGCAACCTAGATTTCATGACAGAATTATCAGAAACGAAAAAGAATTATTTAATGTAAGAAGATATATCCAAGACAATCCTTTGAAATGGAATGATGATAGAAATAACTCATGACAAGAAAAAATGTTTATTATTTATAAACGCTCTGCCTATACCCAACCTTCAACACCAAAATCACAATATTTTTCTTTTCAAATCTACAAATCACTCTCAAATTCCCTACTCGAAATCTATGTGTCGCTAATCCAAAATTCACAAGAGGCTTAGCAAAAACAATTGGATCTTCGCAAGTTTCCAAAAATTGTAATTTTTTCTTTATCCTATTTTGGTCAGACAAAGGTAATTTTTTGAATTGCCTAACAGCATAATCTGTAAATTCAAAATCATAATGCATATATTTTACAAATCAGATAATTTAATCCTTTTTTTGTTGGCACTAACATAACTTTTTTTAAACTCCTCAACCAAAATATTCCTATTATTTTCCATCTCTACATCCTCAATCATATCTTCAAGTTTCTCTATCAAATTTTCTGAATAAGAAATAAATATTCCATCCACTTCATTCTCGCTTCCTCTATTTGTAACAACAATAATCTTATTTTCACTCAAAAGATCTTGAACTTGTTTATAATTTCTCTTCATATCTGTAGAAGAAACTACAGTCGTATTTTTCCCAGTTGCAAACATATTCAAATACGTTATTAATTACGTTACTAGTGTAGCAATAAATAAAAAAACTGGCAACGTCTTTTGAATGTAAATTATTTTTTATAACTCTCCTTTCTATGCAAAACAGCAATTATTAATATTTCTTTATTTTCAGAATCGACATTAAACAAAACTCGAAAATCAGCTATCCTAATACGAAAATCTGCAGTATCAAAATTTCTAAGTTTTTTAACATCAAAATCGCAATCCGGAAACTTAACTAAATTCTCAATTTTTTTGAGTATATTTTTTTTAATATCTAACGGAATTCTATCCAATTGTTTTCTAAAAAGTTTTTGATTTACTATAACAGTATTATACATTCATAAAATTATAAATAATTTGCCATTCTAAATTGAACTGTTTCTTTATTAAACTTTCTTGTTCTGGCAAGCCTAACGGTATCTACAATTTCTTTTTGGCTTAACTCATAAAGCTCCTCACAAACCTGATCCAATATCCCCTCATCAAGTAGATATTCAGCTATATTTTTATTAATTATCATTCCAAGCTCTTCACTGCCACGAGTAATCACAGCATAATCCTTAATTGATATTATCGCATTAGCTCCTTTTTTTTGAACATCTGTAATTGATACAGCTTTAAGCATATAATTATAATAAAATTATTATCTAATAATAGTCTAATTTAGATTTAATAATTTTACAAGAATAATATAATCAAAAGAACTTTTTAAAAATCATTTTCTTTGTTAGATTTTAATTAGTTTTGTTTTTTGTAAATTTAAACAAATGTCATACCCTTTTGAAAAATCACAATCTCAAATAAGCATCATAACTGGCTCAAATAACGATTGGGATCAAGTTTCACAAGCTACCGATCTCTTTAAATCATTAAATATAAGTAGCGACAAAATAGAAACAGGAGTCGCATCAGCTCACAGAATACCGGAAATTATGCATGCGGTTATCGAAGCAAATAATAAAAAAACTTTTCCATCTCTGATTATTGCAGCAGCAGGTGGAAGTGCTCATTTACAAGGCACAGTTTCTTCTCAAACTATTAAACCTGTAATTGGCATTACGATAAAAGGTTCTGTCATGAATGGGGTTGATGCTTTTCTATCACAAGTTAGAATGCCTGGAGGCGCTCCTCTATCTATCGCCTGTGGCAACGGACATCAAAGCGCAAAGAATTCAGCATTAGCAGCTTTGTCTTATTTGGGTGCAAAAGATGAATATTATAAATTAAAATTAGCTGATTTTTATAAAACAGAAACACAAAAAAACAATGAAAATAAAATTAATATTTATGCAAAAAAATATTTAAAAGAACTGGAGAATCAATTAAATGAATTTGCATATCAATCTTTTGAACTTGTCAAAAATTTTGATGAACTTCTCAATAATTCCAGTGTAAGCATTGTAGAACTTTGTGGCACAGATGAGATAAAAACGTTTGAAAATTGGCTACACTCAAATCAGCCTAAACACTTAAATCCAATTTTAATTTATACTTGCGAATTAAACGACTCAGATATGATCAATTTTCATAATCAATTTTTAAACAACTTCGATACACACGCAACATTAATTGCCTTCGAAAAAGCAGGCGCTACAAATGCAGCATTAATGGCATTAAGAATCATTGGCAATGGAGAAGAAAATTTGTCTGCAAAACTAAACACATTTGCAAAAACACAAAGTCAAAAAATACTTGATGCAAGTGCTGAGTTTCGATATTAGATTTTACAAATTCATTGCTTGTAATTTTTGAAAAAATTTCTCATCAATTTGCTCTTTGAATTGATGAATAATATAGAAATCAATTTTATCTTTATTTTTTAAAATCAAATCAACAATTTCATCACTACAATAAAGTTGAAATTCATCCAAAAAAATTGCGTCTAGTCCAATAGAGATAGCTTTGGCTATCAATATAAATACACGTGAAATAAAGCTATCAAGAGAATTCAAATTGTCACGATATAAATCTATCAAATTAATAACTGATTTCATTTTTAATTCAGAATCAAGATTAGACAGATTCAAATTATCAAAAAATTCAAAATCCACATCATCCCTAAGAAAGCCCAAAAACAAAGCTTTTTTATAACTTTCAAACGTTTCAAAAGCTTGCTGAGTCTTACCACTACCACTTCTGCCTAGAATATAATGAATCATATCATGTCATTTAACTTAGCCTTGTAAAAAGAATAAAGCTTTTTATCAAAAGTAAGTAGTTCAATGTCATGAAAAATTGCCATCGAAACTAAAAGCAAATCATTCATAGACAAAGATCCTTCCTGCTCTAAGTACCAAGTAGAAGCTTTTTCAAAACAATCGGCAACATTCATCGGCATAGTCGAAATTTGTGATGCCGTATCTACAAACACAAGAAATTCCTTTGCAACTGACTTATTCGATTGTCTTTTAATCGTATTAACTGTTTCAATAATAATCTCAGCAGGCATAAAAAGGTTTTTAGCAAAATCAGATTTATTTTCAGAAATCACTTTAGCAATTATACTTTTAGCTCTTAAATGACAAGAATCTTGTTCTAAAAAATATGCTACCCAAACAGAGGTATCAAGGATGTAGTACATAATTATTTAAACAAATGATCAAGAATACTTGGGTCACATCTCTTCTGTTTTTCGTCGTAATACATAGCCAAAACTTCATCATGATTTTTACCAATAGTATCAGGATTTATTGGCCCCCTATACACAAGCTTATCCATATCTTCTATTGTCATTCTTTTTTGCTTGTACTGCTTTGGAGCTTGATCAGAGAGGAAAATTGGTACAAATAATATATTAGCACCTTGCTTAAAAGCCTGAAAATATTCAGTTTTGACTTGTTTCCTAAATTCCGCAGGAATACTTACCGTTCCATTGGATGTCATCTTAACTAACTCCATATTAATTTAATAAATTATTAAGTTCGTAAATTATTATAAGCTATATAAATGAAAAAATCAAAAATTTCATTATTTCAGAAAATAATTAAATAGACTAAAATAACATCAACTTCTTAACTTTATCCCTTATCCTTTTTTCTTTATCCTACCGAACCATGTCCGAATTCGATATAATTTCGAAAATATCAAAAAAATTTCCTGTTACAGATAAATCAATTATAAAAGGCATTGGTGATGACTGTGCAATTGTTGATAGAGGGAATTTTTACGAAATCATAACAACTGACATGTACATCGAAGAAGATCATTTCTCACTTAAATTGAGCAGTCCAAAACAAATAGGTATAAAAGCTTTCGAGGCAACAGTAAGTGACATAGCAGCGATGGGAGGACTGCCAAAATATTTACTCGTATCACTCTGCATCTCAAAAAAAGTAAACGAAAACAAATTCATAAATGAATTCTACAACGGCTTCAAATCCAGAATGAATTATTGGAATAAATTTTTAAACAAATTTCAGGGAAAATACTCTATACCATATACTCTATACCATATACCATCCCTCATCGGAGGCGATACAACACACGGAGATCTGATTTGCATAAACGTCACAGCAATTGCAGAAATAGAAAAAAAACACTGCATAATGCGATCCGGAGCAAAAATAGGAGATTTAATTTGCGTCACAGGCAATCTAGGAGGATCTTGGGCTGGACTAGAATATTTGAGGATAAAGGAAAATGCGAAGTACCAAGTACCAAGTACCAAGTACCAAAATTTTTGCACCCTCAAAAATTTAGAGCCACACTGTCGCTTAGATGCTGCTCAGATTCTAAAAAACCATGCCAGCTCAATGATAGACATATCAGACGGACTTGCTTCTGAAGTTACACATATTTGCAAAGCATCAAAAGTCGGTGCAATTGTCTACAAAGACAAAATTCCATTAGCAAAAGAGACCAAAGAAATGGCGCAATTTTTAAACAAAGATCCTTACAAATGGGCATTATCCGGCGGAGAAGATTTTGAATTATGCTTTACGATTTCACCTGCAAATTATAAAAAACTACAAAATGCCATACATCCAATCATCGTTGGCGAGATTTTACCAAAATCAAAAGGCGTACATCTAATATATGAAAACAGTAAAAAGGAATCAATGCCAAAAGGCTATGAACATTTTTGAAATTGCGTTTCCAATTCCAAAGCTCTTCTTAATGAAACCAAAGCAACTTCAAGCTGGGCCTCGTCAGGTTCTTTTGTTGTAATTCTTTGGAAAGCAAGACCGGGTTTTGTAAGCAGATTAACAAATGGATTTTTAAAATATTTAGCGCTTAATTTCAAAACTTCATACGAAACACCGGCAATCAACGGCAGTATTGCTATACGCTCCGCAAGCTTAATCCAAAAATTATCGTTAGTAGGAATTAATGTATATATAAAAATACTTAAGAAAAGTACAAAAAAAATAAAACTTGTTCCACATCTTGGATGGAAACGACTTTGATGTAAAGCATTGGCTGGTATAAGATCAAGCTCAGCTTCGTATGTCATAATCGATTTGTGTTCTGCTCCATGATATTGAAAAACTCGCTTGATATCAGGGATAAAAGAAATCAAAATAATATAAGTCAAAAAAATCGAAAGCTTGGTTATACCATCAATTGTATTAAAAAGTATATAATGATTTGCAATCAAAGGAAAATATTTCTCACTTAGAGTGGCTATCAAGAGAGGTAGATATTTAAACAGAAAAAGTCCAAGCGCGATTGAAACAAGATAACTGCAAAGAATAAACAAAAAAGCAGCCATATTTTTCAAAGTTTCCTGAAAGGATTTACTTTTAATTTTTCCCGCCAGAACGAGTCTTTCGGGCTGGTCTTTTTTTAAAAAATTTTTAGATTCCAAAATTTCAGAGTCCATGACAACTTGACTTGAAAAATTAAGAGCTTTTGTGCCTATATAAAGAGATTCAATCATCGCAATTATTCCACGCAAAATTGGAACTTTGGATAATTTCAATCTTTTTGAAAAAGGAACAAAATGATCCTCTCGAAGTACAATCTCACCACTGGATTTACGAACAGCAATTGTCACATAATTTGGCGACCTCATCATGACACCTTCTAGTACAGCCTGTCCACCGACCGCAAAATCAAATTTTTCTTTTTGCTCTTTCATATTTTCGTTAAAGTAAAAAGATCTTAGCAAAAATAAGATCCAAATTGGAATACAAAATAAATACTTCAAAATTTTTTCCAATTTAAATTCCTCACATTCTTCAAAAGGACGGAAAGACACATCTATCAGCAGTATATTTAACGTGTGCAGAAAAAAACTTGACATTGATTTTTCTATACAGTATACGTAAAGCATGCAAACGAAAAAGTTAAACAATTTGGTGGAAATCATAAGTGGCTATACTTTTCGTGAAGCATTAAAAAATGATGAAAATGGTAATATAAGAGTTATTTTAGCTAAAAATATCACTGAAAGTGGGAAGATAGATTATTGTAGTTTGCCTACAATTCTTATGATAGACCCAAAGACAAAAGCTTTTGTACAAAAAGATGACGTTATTTTTTCGATTCGTGGCATATTTAGGGCTGGAGTTTATACTAAATCTGATAATAATGTTATTGCTTCATCTTCTGTAGACGTTTTGAGGATAAAAATTGATATCATTTTACCGGCATTTCTTGTTATATATTTGAATTCAGAGCTAGGACAAAATAGTATTCGCAAAATGTTTACAGGATCAACTATTAAAACTATCTTAAGTAAAGATTTGGCGGAGTTATTAATTCCTATACCTTCATTAGAAGAGCAAACAAAAGTTATTGCTATATATGGAAATTTTCAAAAAAGAGAAAGACTGTTCACTCAAAAATTAAGCTTAGTAAAAATATTGCAAATTTTGCTATTAATAAACTTATAAAATTTTAAATTTATGACAACTATTACTCAAGAACATTTAAATAAAGTACTTTGGGAAGCTGCCGATTCATCAAGGACTTCACTTGATGCTGGAGTTTATAAAGATTATGTGCTTGTCATGCTTTTTTACAAGTATTTAAGTGATTTATTCAAAGTTCAATATGAAAAATATAAAGAAAGATTCCAAGATGACGAAGAAAGAATTCAAGCAAAGATGAAGCTTGATAGATTCTATTTACCAATGGGTGCATCTTTTGATGAGCTTTATAAAAAAAATGAGTTAGATGAGATTGGAGACGAATTAAATAAGGCTCTTCATAACATAGAAGATAATAATAAAAATAAACTTGGAGGCTTGCTTACTTCAATTGATTTCAATGATGATAATAAGTTGGGCAGAATAGATCAACGTAACAAAATGTTGAGACATCTTATGCATGATTTTTATAAAATTGATTTATCCAAGATAGATGATGATATTATTGGCAATTCTTATATGTATTTAATTGAAAAATTTGGTGCTGATGCTGGAAAAAAGGCGGGAGAATTCTTTACCGTAAGAGGGGTTGCAAAGTTACTGGCAAGACTTGCTCAACCAAAAGATGGTGCAAGGATTTGTGATCCTGCAATGGGAAGTGGTGGACTTCTTGTTATGACTGGCGAAGAAATAGAGAAACAAGGATCCAAAAACTATGCTCTCTATGGTCAGGAATCAACGGGAAGTACTTTTCAATTAGCTAGAATGAATATGTTTTTGCATGGACAGGATTCGGCTAGGCTTGAATGGGGAGATACTTTAAATAATCCACTTCTTGTAGAGAATGATAAATTAATGCAATTTGATATTGTAGTTGCCAATCCACCTTTTTCTCTCAAAAAATGGGGTGAAGAAAATGCAAGTTCAGATCCGTATAAAAGATTTTTGAGAGGTATACCGCCAAAAGATAAAGGTGATTTTGCTTTTATTCTGCACATGATTGCAACAGCCAAACCCAAAAGTGGTCGTGTTGCTGTGATCGTTCCTCATGGTGTTCTTTTCCGCGGGGGAGCTGAAGGTAGAATCAGGCAGTCATTACTTGAGGATAATTTGGTAGATGCTGTTATTGGTCTTCCTGCAGGACTTTTTCAAACTACAGGTATACCAGTTGCGATTTTGATACTTGATCGTTCTCGTGAAGTAGGTGGAGAAAATGAAAACAAAAAGGATATTTTATTTATTGAGGCAAGTAAGGAATTTAAGGCTAATAAAGCTCAAAATATATTGACCGATGAAAATGCAGATAAAATTTATAATACTTATGCAGAGCGAATAGAAATTGAAAAGTTTTCACGAAAAGTAGATTTCAAAGAGATAAAAGAAAATGATTTTAACTTAAATATTACTAGGTATGTAGATACCTTTGTTGAGGAGGAGGAAATAGATATTAGTGCTAATTTGAAGGAGTTGGCAGAACTTGAGCCAAAGCTTGAGAGATTGGAGGGAGAGATGGAGGGGTATTTGAAGGCTTTGGATATTTCTTAATTAATAATTAATTTTAAAATATGAAAAAAATTATTACCAACGGTTTACAAATATCTGTTATTAAAAATAATGAAGAAGAGTATATTTCATTAACCGATATGGCGAAATTCAAGGATAGTGAAGCAACTGGTATTGTAATTGCAAATTGGTTATCAACGAAATATACAATCCAATTTATGGGAGCTTGGGAGCAGGTGCAAAATCCAAGTTTTAATGTTATGGAATTCCATAACATTAAAAACGAGGCTGGTTCACATGGCTTTATTTTGTCCTCTTCTAAGTGGATTGAAAAGACAAATGCGATTGGCATTCGATCAGCTGCGGGGAGATATGGTGGAACTTTTGCTCACAGAGATATTGCATTTGAATTTGCTACATGGCTGTCTCCGGAATTTAAGCTTTATTTAATAAAAGAGTTTCAAAGGCTTAAATTGGAAGAAAATAAAAAATTAGAATATGGTTGGGATGTTAAACGAATGCTGACTAAAATAAATTATCGTATTCATACTGACGCTATTCAGAAAAATTTAATACCAAAGGAAATTACTAAATCGCAAGCAAATATTATTTTTGCAAATGAAGCAGATGTTTTGAATAAAGCATTATTTGGAATGACAGCGAAAGAATGGCGTGATAAAAACCCTAATTTGGAAGGAAATATTCGGGATTATTCTGATGTTGTGCAATTAATTTGTTTGGCAAATTTAGAAACATTGAATGCCGAGTTTATAAGGCAAGGGCTTGGACAATTACAAAGATTGATGAAATTGAATGAAATTGCGATTATTCAACTAAAATCACTACTTCGTAATTCGAGTGTTGAAAAATTAAAACAATAACTAATTTAAAAATATGAAAATCAATATAACAAATAAGCAATATAAACAATTGATAGAAATGTGTGCTATTGCAAATAGCGTGGTTGGTATTCTTGGTGATGCTTTGCCTGATACCGATTACAAAGAAAAATCTAATGAAATGGAAAAATTGGAAGAATATTTTTTGCAATATGCGAGTGATTTTGGCTGTGATGATTGGGTGGATCAATTTCAAGGTAAAAATGTTTTTGATGATAAAGTTTATGAAGAGAAAATTAGCACAATTATTAGCGATTATGATGAAAATATAATGTTCGATTCTTTGGCGAATGAACTTGCTAAAAGAGATTTTCGTAGAGATCATTCAAAGGAAGAAATAGAAAAAATGGCAGAGGAGAGTGGAGGGTATTTGGGTGTTGCAATGTATGATTATGAGAAGAGATATTGGGATGAGTTTGAGAAGTATGGGGTGGGGAGGTTGGAGGTGGAGGAGTAGGGTTCTAAAGATTTAAATTTAAATAAATTTATAATTATGCTTTATTTGAAAAATATTATGCAAAAATTTGATCAAAGATTCAATTTGCAAGGTAGTAAAAATAATCCGAAAGAAGAGTTTTTAAGATTTAAAACTAGAATTTTGAATGATATTAAAGGAATAGATCAATATGTTACGAAAAATAGCGTATCCAAATTTTGTAAATTTCTAGGAATTCAAGAAAATTGGCATCAAACTTATATGGGTGATACTTTGAGTCAAAATATAATTAAATCATTCACTAATGAAGAAAATGATATTAAGTTTTATAAACTTTTACAAATTCTTTTGTCTCTTAATATTCCATTGCGCAGTTCTGGATTTTCACAATCCTATACAGCAGTTTTTAGTAAACACATTTTGTATCAAAAAATTAAAGATTCCATTGAGCTTTCAAATATAAATCTAGCTATAATAATGCTAGATAATGAAGAGGTAGTTTTATATCCACGTGGAGAAGAAAAACTTGACGATAAATTGGTTAATAAAGTAATGAGTTTTTTGGATGAGAAAAGCAATAAACATTTTGTTGATGCGTTACAGCTATATCAAGTGAAAAATTATATTCAATCTGCTGAACAATTACGAAGAGCATTGAAAGAATTTTTAAAATATAAATTAACTAATGATAAAGGATTAAAAGCAAATATAGAAATTATTCAAAAAACTTTAAAAGAAAAAAAAGCTGGTGCTCAAATTCGTAATATTATTAGTCAAATTTTTAATTATTTAGATCAATATTTTAATGAAAATACTAAACATAATGATGGAGAGTTGGAAGAATATGATAATGAATTTTTCATCTATCAAATTGGTCTTTTGTTACGTTATATTTCTAAAGTCATTAAATGAAATACAATCCTACAATACATCACAGGCGATCAATTAGATTAAAAGGATATGATTATTCACAAAATGGTGCATATTTTATTACAATTTGCGTTCAAAATAGGGAATCTTTGTTTGGTGAAATTATTGATGGCGATATGAAATTAAATGATCCGGGAAAAATGATTGATATTCAATGGAATGAATTAAAAAATAGATTTAAAAATATTGAATTAGATGAATATGTCATTATGCCAAATCATTTTCATGGAATTATATCTATCGTAAATGATGAAATTTTTGTTGGGGCACACGTCGGGGCACCTCTTGTGGGTGCCCTTGATGGGAATGATGGTGGTAATTCAAATGCAGGGGCAGGAGGGGCAGGCATAAAGCCAGCCCGTACGGATAGGAAGAATCAAAATGCCACGATTGGCGATATTATTGGTGCGTTCAAATCAATTGCAACGCATGAATATATTAATGGTGTAAAAAATAATAATTGGCAATCATTTGATGGAAAATTATGGCAGCGAAATTATTATGAAATTATTATTCGCAATGAAAATTCATTGGAAAAAATTCGTAAATATATCAGAAATAATCCACGTAATTGGAAGTCAGATAAATTATTTCTAAATAAATAAAATTTTTAATGCCAACTAAAACAAAAATTCCGGAGGAATGGAAAAAAATGAAAATTCAAAATACTGCACCTTTGCAGCGTGGATTTGATTTACCAATAAGTAAAATAAAAACAGGTAAATATCCAGTAGTTTTTTCAAATGGAATATTAAAAACTCATGATGAATATAAGGCAAAAGCTCCTGGTGTCGTGACTGGTCGTTCTGGAACAATAGGTAAAGTTACATTTGTTACTGAAGATTATTGGCCACATAACACTTCTCTTTGGGTAACAGATTTTAAGGGTAATTTTCCTAAATATATTTATTATTTTTATTTACATTTTGATTTGACTAGATTTAGTTCTGGGTCTGGTGTCCCAACTTTAAATAGAAATGATATACATAGCCAAACAATTCTCCTCCCCCCTCTCCCCGAACAAACCCGTATAGTCCAAATCCTTGAAACCTGGGACAAAGCAATTGAAAAACTCAAACGCAAAATTGAAATTAAGAAAAACATCAAAAAAAGTTTGATGCAGAAATTATTGACTGGGAAAGTGAGATTGAAGGGGTTTAGTGGGGGGGAGTGGGAAACATTTGAATTTTCTGATTGTTTTTTTGTTTTAAATAAACAAGAAGGAGAAAAGAAATCTAATTATTTAGAAAAAGGTAATTTTCCAATTATTGATCAATCTCAATCTAAAATTGCTGGCTATTCAAATAATGAAAAAATTATTATTTCAAAAAACTTACCATTAATAATTTTTGGTGATCATACGAGAGTTTTAAAGCTGATAGATAGACCATTTGTATTAGGGAATGACGGAACAAAAGTTTTTTATGGTAAAAATAATTTTGATACTAAATATTTATTTTATTATTTAAACATTATTCCAATTCCTAATACTGGATATAATCGACATTTTAAATATTTAAAAGATCTTGTCATTTATATTCCAAGCGTTAAAGAAGAACAATCCGCCATTGCCCAAATCCTCACCACCTCCGACAATGAAATTGAAGCTTTACAGAAAAAACTAAGTCTCCTTGAACAACAAAAGAAATATTTACTAAATAACCTAATTACTGGAAAAATTAGGACTCCGGAAAATTTAAAGGTTTAAATGCTAATAAACTATCCATAGGTTAAAAGCTATGTATAGAAAATGCTAAAAACTTTACATAGATTAAAAGAAGTGATAAAATTTAAACAATTTCTATACATACCAAAAATATGGATTACACAATACCAACTTTGCCTTTCAAAAAAATTATTGAGACCCCTCAAATTTTAAAAAAAGCAATTGCTGCCAACAAAGTTATTGCAGAGCTAAAGGGCTTAGCACAAACTATTCCAAATCAAGTTATTCTAATTAATACATTAGCTCTGCAAGAATCCAAAGATAGTTCTGAGGTGGAAAATATTGTTACTACTCATGATGAGTTGTTTAAATATGATAAAGAGTCTCAATCATTATCTTCAGCGACAAAAGAAGTTTATAGATACAATGAAGCTCTTTTCCATGGATTTAAAATGTTAAAAACAAAACCTATTACTAATAATTTGCTTATAGAAATAATGCAAATTATTACAGAACGGCAATCAGGGTTTCGAAATCTTCCAGGTACAGTGCTAAAGAATGGACAAGGTGAAGTAATTTATACACCACCTCAAAATTTAGTGGATATTTTAGAGCAGATGAAGAATTTAGAACAGTTCATTAATGATAGAGCAATGAGTGATTTTGATCCATTAGTTAAAATGGCAATTATTCATCATCAATTTGAATCTATTCACCCATTTTTTGATGGTAATGGACGAACTGGAAGAATTTTAAATATTTTGTATCTAATTGCTGAAAATATTTTGGAAATTCCTATTCTTTATCTCAGTAGATATATTACCAAAAACAAAGCAAAGTATTATAGTCTTTTACAAAAAGTGCGTGATGAAGAATCTTGGGAAGAGTGGATAGTTTTTATGCTTGAAGCCTTAGAAACAACAGCGAGACAAACAATTATTACTATTGAACATATAAAGGCTATTATGGCTGAGTATAAAACAATCTTAAAAGATAAAGAGCCAAAACTTTATTCTCATGAATTAATTAATACTATTTTTTCTCATCCATATACAAAAATTGAATTTATAATTTTGAATACAAAAGTAAGCAGATTAACCGCATCTAAACATTTGCAAAAATTAGTAAAGATAGGATTGTTGGAATTGAAAAAATATAAAAATACAAATTATTATTTAAATACAAAACTCCTCAATATCTTAACCCAAATTTAATGGAAGCAAACTTTGATGAAGCAAAACAATCTCAATTGGTAGCTGTAGAACTTCTTATAAATATGGGCTATAAATATTTATCAAGATCAGAAGTTCAGAAGCTGAGAGGTGGTGATAATAGTAAATTTATTTTGAGAGATATAGCTTTTGAAGCTCTTAAAAAAATTAATCATTTCGAATATCAAGGGGAAAAATATGATTTTAGCGATAAAAATATTTTTGAAGCGATTGATGATCTTGAAAATATGCCTTTAAATGGACTTCAAGATACCGCTAAGGAAGTTTATCAGACAATTATGACAAGTGGAGGAAGAACTTTCAAGGAACGTATTAATGGCAAAGAAATTGCACAGAATTTTCGATTTATTGATTTTGCAAATCCTGAAAATAATTCATTCCACGTAGTAATAGAATTGACCGTAAATGGTAAAAATGAAAATTGTCGCCCTGATATTGTTTGTTTTGTGAATGGAATCCCATTTGTAGTTATTGAGAATAAAAAATCGGGGACTGATATATATGAAGCCATAACACAAATGAACCGCAACCAAAAGATAGACTATTGTCCTAAATTTTTTGTGTATCCGCAATTGTTAATTGGAACTAATGTTGAAGAATGCTTGTATGGCGTTACTGGTACAGCAAATAAATTTTATGCAGCTTGGAAAGAAAAAATGGTTGATAGTAGTACCCATGAATCTGAAATACAATATTTAATAAAAAAGCCAATAGATAATGAAGTGTATAAGCAGATTTGCAGTGATATTAATGGTACCACTTTTAATCATACTCAACTTGTAGATAGGTTAAACACAGCACAAGATAAAGGTCTATACGAACTTCTTAAACCCAAGCGACTACTCGATTTAACAAAGAATTTTATTTTATTTGATGCAGGACTGAAAAAAATAGCGAGATACCAGCAATATTTTGCAATTAATAAAATATTTGAAAGAATTGAATTGAAAAAAGATAGCAATAAAAGAGATGGTGGCGTTGTCTGGCATACACAAGGATCAGGAAAATCACTAACTATGGTGCTGTTTGTAAAAGCTTTGATTGAAAGTTCTAGTATAGAAAATGCAAGAGTGATTATTATTACAGATAGAATAGATTTAGATGAGCAGATTTCTAAAATATTTCGTAATTGCAATTTAAAGAAAAAGGTTATTCAAGCATCTACAGGTAAACATTTAATTGAGCTTATAAAAGAAAAAAATCCTGCAGTCATAACATCTCTTGTACATAAATTTGATGCTGCATCTAATTCATATGGTGGGTTTATTGACAATGATTCAAATATTTTTGTTTTGGTTGATGAAGCTCATCGTACCCAATATGGAATTGCAAGTGAACAAATGCGTCGCATGCTTCCAAATGCCTGTTTTATTGGATTTACTGGCACTCCACTTCTCAAAAATGAAAAATCCAGAAATAGATTTGGCAGTTTCATAGATAAATATACTATTGATGATGCTCTTAATGATGGAATTATTTTGCCTTTGATATATGAGGGTAGATATACGGATTTGAAACAAGATGCCGAGAAGGTAAATCGTTTTATTGATAGAATTACACAAGATTTAAACGAAGAGGAGAAAAAAGAACTGCAAAAATTTATTAATAAAAAAATAATTAAGAGTAATCCTTTTAGAATTGCAGAAATTGCTTTGGATATTGAAGAAGATTTTATTAAAACATGGCAGAATACAGGACTGAAAGCTCAAATTGTTGCACCCTCCAAATATTCTGCAATTTTATTTCAAAAAATATTTGAAGAGAGTTCTAAAATCAACACTGCCGTAGTAATTTCTGAGACTCAAACATATGAAGAAGAAATCGATGATCACAAGAAAGAAGTGTCAGAATATTTGAAAAAAATTACTGAAAATTATAAGAGCTTGGAAAGTTATGAAAAAGAAGTTATAGAAAGTTTTAAAGATAATCCTGATGGCATTGAAATAATAATCGTTGTGGATAAGCTGCTCACTGGTTTTGATGCACCTAGAAATACAATTCTTTATTTAACAAAGGATTTGAAAGATCATAATCTTTTGCAAGCAATTGCACGTGTAAACAGGCTTTTTGACAACGCTGAGAAACCCAAAACATCTGGCTTTATTGTTGATTATTCAGAAAATGCTCAGAATATTAAGACTGCGATGGATCTTTTTGGAAATTATGACGGGGACGATGTCAAAAATACTCTTATTGATACAAATCAAAAAATTCACGAACTTGAGCAAAGTTTTGCTGAACTTGATAATCAATTTCGTGAAGTAAAAAATAAAAAAGATAGCGAGAGTTATTTGGAATTTTTGGGTGATGAATTTTCAGGTGAACAAAGAAGGAATATTTTTTATAAAGGTTTTAATAATTTTTTGAAAAACCTTGATGAGTGTATGTCTCTCCATGATTTTTCAGAAAAATTTAAGCATTTGGATACTTATAAAATGGAACTTAAGAAATATGCCGAACTTAGAAAATCTGCTCAACTTAAATTTGCAGATAAAAGGGATTTATCAGAATATAAAGTGCAATTAGTAAAAATTCTAAGTGATTATATAACTGCAGAAAAAGTTGAGTTTCTAACTGGACAAATTAACATTAATGACAAAGAGGCATTTGCTAACGCTTTGGCTACATTGGGTTCAGATAAATCAAAAGCAGAAGCGATAGCTTCACAAATAGATCGTGTTATAAGTGAAAAAGCCGATAGTGATCCTGAATTTTATAGTAGATTTTCAGAAAAAATACATGATATTTTGAAAAAAATGAGAGAAGGTAAAATTGCAGATATTCAGGCTTTGAAAAATTTGAAAAAGTTCTACGAACAAGTAATAAATAAAGAAGATGAATATTTGCCTGAAATGTTAAAACCTCACAAGGAGGCGGGTGTTTTTTATAGGAATTTGAAAGATAAATTATATAGTATTGGTTTAGATGATCATAGAATTTGCAAAGTAATATTAGATATTTGGAATATTCTTAAAAAAGAAACGATTATTGACTGGCATCGTCAACCCGACAAACAAAGAGTTATTAAAAATATATTAGATGATTATTTGTATGATGAAATAAAGATTAATATGGATATTAATATTTCTCAGGAGCAGTTGAGCTATATTTTGGATCATATTGTTAACCTTGCTTTAGAAAATTACGAAATTTTTTAATGAAGAAAAAAATATTTAAATACGGCGACTATAAATATAATTATTATTTGTTTTATGAAGAGAGAAAA
>CAZEDK010000012.1:36354-36924 GCA_964511025.1 uncultured Candidatus Peribacteria bacterium
CAATAACTTTGATAATTCAAACAAATTTAGAGATAATTTTGAAATGTCCGATTGATTATAGTGAAGATAAAATTGAAAAATTCTTAAAAAGAAAATGGCACTGGATTGAAACTCAACTTAAAGATTTAAAAAGATTTAAAATTAAAAATCCTAATAAAGAATATGTTTCTGGAGAGTCATTTTGGTATTTAGGTAGACAATATAAATTAATAGTTAATAAATCAGATGCAGATAATGTAGCTCTTCACAAGGGGCGTATAGTTCTTGAGACTCAAAAAGATAAAGATACTTTATATAATATGAATTTGATTAATAATTGGTATAAAAAGAGAGCCAAAGAAGTTTTTGAAGAAAGGATAAAAATAATGCTTAAAAAATTCAATTATGACTTCCTTCCTAGTTTAGCATTACGAGAAATGAATAAAAGATGGGGAAGCTTTTTGAGCAAAAAGAAGGTATTACTCAATCCAAAGTTAATTAGAACTTCTAAGGAATGTATAGATTATGTGATAATTCATGAACTTTGCCATATGAAATATCAAAACCATAGCCTTGCTTATCACAAATTTT
>CAZEDK010000013.1:0-36850 GCA_964511025.1 uncultured Candidatus Peribacteria bacterium
GATCTAAAACAATCAAATCTGGAAATTGCGAAACCTTTTTTAATGTATCTTTCACATCTCCACATAAAAATTCAATATTTTTGCAATTATTCAAAGCTGCATTTTCTTTAGCATCTTTTACTGCATCTTCAACAATCTCAAATCCATAAACTTTTTTGACAAATTTACTAAAAATAATACCAATAGTTCCTGTACCGCAATACATATCAAAAATCACCTCATTACTTTTTAGATCTGCAAATTCCAAAACTTTTTCATATAAAACTTGCGCTTGCGAAGTATTTGGTTGGAAAAAAGATTTTGAAGAAATTTTGAAAAGCAAATCCCCCCTTCCCCCCTTTATCAAGTGGGCTTTTTTAAGTCCCCTTGACAAAGGGGATTTAGGGGATTGAATTTGCATTCGTTCATTAATAAATCCCTTACCCAATAATACTTGCTCATTAACCCCTCTGCGTTCCCCCTTTTTTGAAATAATTTGCGTTAAACATATTGAACAAATTTTGTGATCAATATTCCTAACTAAATCAACAAATTCTTCTTTTATATCCTCAGAAAAAAATTCTCCGGAAATGATCAAATTTACCATAATCTCTGAGCTGTATTTCCCTTCTTTTATAACTAAATTTCGTAAAATACCAGAATTATCTTTGAAATTATAAACAGGCAGTTTTTTCTGTATAAAAAATTCGCGACAACTATTCAAAATTTTAGAAGAAAGCTCTGATTGCAAATAACATTTTTCATTATTTATCAGATCGTATCTTTTACCTTTTGCATGAAGCCCCAAAGCATAATTCCGATCAAAAGTGTCACCAAAACTAAATTCCATTTTATTTCTATAAAACCAAGTATCACGACATCCAATTATTGGCAAAATATTTAGATCTTTAAAATTTCCAATATGCAATAAACTTTCTTCTACATGTTGCTGTTTAAATTTTAATTGATCTTCGTAAGATAAATATTGTAATTTACAACCCCCACATCTTTCAAAATATTCACAACGCGGCGTTATTCTCAAATCTGATTTTTTCACAAATTTTTCAAATCTTGCCTCTGCATAATTCTTTTTTATTTTTGTAAAACTTGCTTCCACCAAATCCCCGGGAATGGTATCCTCAACAAAAACCCTATAATTTTCAAATATCGTCCCAATCCCAGCTCCACCAAAAGCAATTTTTTCTATTTTTACCAGTACTTTTTGCCCTTTTTTTATATTCATGATTTGCTAAAGTAATATCAGTAAGCAAGTTATCATAAAATTTAAATACATTTAAGCTACAATGAAAAAAATCATTCTATCATTTTTTATTAATTTATTAATTATTTCTTTTGCTTTTGCAGAAGAAATGAAAAGTGCAGACAATGTCATTGGAGTAAAAATAGATAAAGAAATTTATAATTGGCACGACGCAATCAATGCAACTATAAATATTTACAATCCGTTTGAAAATGATATGGAGGTTGTTTTCAGTGGATCATGCCCAATCAATGCAAAAATAATCAACAAGGACATAAGCTACGATGTAAATGAAGGATTCTGCGTAAACGAAAGCACAAAATATACAATCGAACCTGGAGATTTTCGTTTTTTCAAATACACAATGCAGTTAGAAGAAGTAGCAGGCATAAATAGTGGAGATTACGAATTCTGGATTTATCTTAAACCAGCTATATATACAGATGGCGCGCGATATCGATATGAAACTTACGCAATAAGTCAAACGTTCAATTTTGCAGGAAATATTGATATGAAGATTGATTTGGAAAAACAAGAACCGATATTTGAATCCAACGAAATGATAAAAGGTATATTTACTATACAAAACAACGGAGAAAGAATTTACAAAACTTATACAGATTCATGTTATCCATTAGTAAAAATATATGATTATTATTCAAAACAGCTTGTATTTGAAAAAATATTTACGTCATGCAATCAAAATGATATAGAAATAAAAACAATTGAAAATTATACAAGTAATTCTATCATTCTGTATGATCCGACTTTAGATTCGGAATTGCCAAAAGGCACTTACACTCTCACACTTACTTTGAATGACAACAAATACAGCCCAAAAACAAACTTTAGCCACCAATTCCAAATTCTACCGAAAGAAACAACTTTTACAGATCTAAACGATCACTGGAGTAAAAATTATGTCACGGAACTTTACAAAAAAGGTTTTATAAATGGTTATCCTGATAATAGTTTTAAACCTGACAAAGAAGTCACAAAAGCAGAATTTATAAAAATAGCTTTGAATGCTACAAAGAAAAGAATTTTAGATTCAAACGAAATCAACATAGCTACATTCACAGATGTTTCGCAAAATGACTGGTATTATAATTATATTGAAACAGCTGCACATTTAGGCGTTATTTCATCAGATGAAACTAAAGTATATTTTCCAAACAAAAACATCACAAGAAAAGAAGCGGCTTATATAATATTTAAATGCTTAACTTCAGAAAAAAATGGAAATTTATTTTTGAATATTTTTTCAGATATTGAAGAAATTGACGTAAAATATGTGATGACATTATACAATTTAGGAATTATCAATGGATATAGCGGAACAACAAATTTTGCACCACTGGATCCGCTATCAAGAGGAGCTGCCGCAAAAATAGCTTTACTCGCAAATTCTTATTTGGAAAATATTGAGAAAGTAGATAATAAAAACATAGCTCTTAGATATTATTTTTATCCGACAGACTTAAGACCAAAAGAAGAATATGATCTTATTTTATGTGAGAGTGGACAGTCAGCTTATTTTCATTTTGATCCAATGAGTCCAGATGGAGGCCAATTTTACAAAGTTTTACTTACAAAAGAACAAATTGATGAAAATCTTTTAAAACCATTTTATGAAGACAGTTTTTTTGCAAAAAGTGGCATATATAATAATTGTACAGAAAATTGCGAAGAAAATATCGAAGAAGGCTTAATATATTATTACTCAAATCTTAAATCGCAAATGATAGGAAACAATGTTAAAACCATTAACGAATTTATCAATATTACAGGAGATTTGAGAAATTATTTTGAAACTTTGGGAGATAAAGAAAATTTATGGCAAACAGCAGCAAATAAGACTGAAAACAAATACTTCGGTGAGAATTTTTGTTTATAAAGTTAAACATGCAAAAAATTACGATCATTCAAGTAGGCAAAACTAAAAACGAATATATACAGTTAGAAAATGAATTTTTGAAACGATTACAAATTTTTGCTGACATCGAAATCAAAATTATTCCGGAAGCAAAAACTGACAATGCTTTTAGAAACAAAGAACTGGAAGGAATTGAAATTTTTAAAAAAATTCCTCAAAACAACAAAATTATTAGTTTAGACGAAAATGGACAGAACTTAAACTCAATAGAATTTTCAGGTTTTCTAAACATAGAAAAACAAAAAGGCAACAAATTAACTTTTATCATTGGCGGTGCGTTCGGCTTATCTGATCAAATAAAAAAAATAGTCAATTACTCAATATCCCTTTCCAAAATGACATTCACTCATCAGATGGTAAGAATAATTTTTTTGGAACAATTATACAGAGGATACACAATAATTTCAGGCAAAAAATATCATTATTAAATTTCTCTAATTTGTTTTTAAAGCTTCATAATCCATAACATGCACAAGCATTGATACAAATTCAGCTTTATTTATTGGCTGATCAGGTCTGAAAGTTTGGTCAGAGTAACCAAATATTATATTATTTTTGTAGGAATAAATTATATATGGTAGATACCAAGCATCTTCAAGCACATCAATGAAAGGATTAAAATCCGATTCGTCTGAATCATCCGGAAATTCTCCTAGTGATCTTAATATAATCTTCAAAGCTTCAGCTCTTGTTGGAATAGTATCCGGCTTAAAATATCTAGTAGCAAAATCTTCATAATCAATAACGTCACTGTCTGTTTCCGCGTATCCATACCCATGAGCAAAATCATTAATAATTGCCGTATCTAAAATATTTATATAAGGATGATTTGTCCCTACATCAATATATAAATTTTGATTTCCGGGAGCGTTAAAAATTTCCATATCAAAGAGCTTTGTTATAAAATATACAAGCTCGGCGCGCGATATCGAATCAAACATTTTGTCTTCAGATAAAAGAATATCCTCAGCTCCTTCTGGCGCGGCAACGTATCTACCATTTAATTCATCATCAGATATAGAACCTTCATTAAATAAAAAATTCAAAAATTGATTGATTTCTTCATTCGCCCATATAATCTCTTCTTCTTTTGAAGATGTTAAATATTGCGATGATTCTGCGGAGTCATCTACGGCATTTGATTTTTTAGTTTTCCACGCAAGTATTTTTTGTTTTGTTTCATCATTTGTGCCTGATGAATTGTATGTGCTTTCAGTGTTATCTGTATTTGTTGTTGAAATATTATCTTCATTATTCTTTTTTATGGTTTTAGAAATTGCTTCTTCCTCCTCTGCCTCATTATTATTAATTGATTCTTCAGTGCTATTATTCAAATCACTGTTTTTGCTGTCAATAACACTTAAATCCTCATCAGAATCTCCGGAATCACTGCTATTTAACAAAGAAGATTTTTTTGAAAAGAATTTAGACACGCTCAGATCTCCGCCACCACCAATGTTGTCTTCGATCATTTGTATCTCAAAATTTGCAACAGCCGTCTCAGAAACGTTAGCTGTTTCATCAAGGGCTATTACTTTGATATAATAATCTGTTTCCAAATCAAATCCATTAACATCAACATTGCGAGTATCAATATCAGATAATTCTTCTATATCAGTACTGTCTAACGTTATTATGTCTCCTTCGCTATTTTGGACATCCGATTCATTTTCTCCATAAATTATTTTATATGTTTCAAAATTTGTTTCATCTATATCAACAGTCCACCTTAATGTAATCATTGCATTATTTGTATTGGTAAATACTTGCAATAAATTAAAAGTAATACCCATTATATTGTCTATATTGAATGTCGCGCTACAAAGCTCATTACCATCTTCTATCAAATCATTAGGCATAATACAAATTCTATACCCATCATCTTCAATACTAAGATCTGAAATACTATCCCACTGCGCGCTTATAAGCCTATCTGAAGAGCTGCTTTGAATGTAATTATCAAGCGTTCCTATTTGGTAATCATCTCCATTGCCAACACCTATATCTGAACTTTGACCAGAAGCTATAACATTATCATTGATAGTTGTTTTAGCTTGAGCGCCCTCATTAAGATCATATAAAACTTTTAATTTGATATTATCGCTATCCGCATCGTTAAGATTAAATGAGAAATCTACTATTCCGCTACCATCTGTTCTTTGTAGAGCACTAATATCAGATACTACAGCCTTATAATTCGTTTTTGAATTAGATATTGCACTTGTACTAGCATTGCCAAATAAATCATAGGCAACTATTTTGTAATAATAAATAGTGTTTTCTGTCAAATTATCTATTTCAATATTATCAGTTAGCATTTGTGTTAAACTAGCATCGTCTGTCTGATCCAAATAATTGGAACTTTCATTGTCAACTGTACTTTGATTATTTGCGTAATATATCAGATATCTATAAAAATTTGTTTCAGTTATTGCGTCCCAATCCAAATTTAAACTTGTTGAGGTTCTTGAATTCAAACTTATAACTACCTGACTTGGATCCACTTGATCAACTATAAACTCGCCTGATTCGTTGTATATAGTGGTATCAACTGTATCGGTAGCTTTGACTCTAATTTTAATATCGCTTCTTTCTGTTCCACTCAAATCTAAATCGGTATCCCAAACTGCTGTTATCAAATTACTTCCTTCAGATGTATGGATATAACCATCACTATCGCCTAAATTATATTCTGACCCATTATTAATTGAAGGCTCAACATCGGCAGTAGCTGAATTTGATTGTGTAACCGATGTCAATGTCGGCAAATTCCACGCAGTCCCGTCAAAATATTCTACCGCGGCTCCGATAGTGTTATCTCCATCAGAATCATTTATACTAAATGTTATCGTTACTTCATGCAAGCCGTTTGTATCTTGAACGGCAGCAACTCCTGACACAACCGGTATACCATTGCTATTATATCCTCCAATGGAAGAAAAAGTTCTATTACCAAATATATCTATCG
Organism: uncultured Candidatus Peribacteria bacterium; assembly: GCA_964511025.1. Classification (GTDB taxonomy): domain Bacteria; phylum Patescibacteriota; class Gracilibacteria; order UBA1369; family GWF2-33-10; genus CAZEDK01. The sequence continues at coordinate 6,145 of CAZEDK010000013.1, forward strand.
CAATTAACATTATATAATATGTCGTATCTTCTTGAAGCCCATTTATTGTAGTTAAATTAGCACTTATATTCGTTAAATTGCTATCATCATCACTATCCCAATTTATCCCTGATGTACAATTCTCATCTACATCAATTTCGTTTATACTATAACAAAGGAAATATTCATTAAAATTTGTTTCACTTGTCGCGCTCTGCCATGCAAAACTTAACGTCGTCGCGCTATCTGCTGTCACAACAAAATCAGCTACACCTTGCGGAGCTAAATTATCTATACTAAATACTGTGGTACTTTGCGCCAAACTGTCGGCTATACTATCGTTTCCTGTTACTCTTAACTCAATATCATTTTGTTCGCCAATGATTGCCCCATTACCATTATACTGGCTTTGAGAATCCCATACTATTGTCAAAGTTTTTGCTCCTGTTGCGCTATCAACAGCATCTGTTGTGCCAATTTGATACGTTTGACTGTTATCAAGCGATACCGTACCCGCATTCGGATTCACTGAAATTAAATATGGATCATACCATGTAATTCCGGCATCTTCGCTATATTCAACTTTTAACTTTGTATCTTGATTATCTAAATCACTCAATTGTGTTGTGAAAGTAATATATCCGCTTCCATCTGTCGCTTGACTGATTAATGACGGTATTGCGACTACCGGAACATTATTTGATGGTAGCGTTGCTCCGCTTGCTTCCGCTATTGTTGTCTCATTGCCATAATCATCCACCGCCCATATCTTGAAATAATATGTCGTATTTTCAGAAAATCCTGTTATTGTTGTTGTTGATGTCGTTACTGTCGCCAAAGTCCCATCATCGCTATTATCCCATTCCGTATCAGTTACCCCTCTATCTATTGTAGCCACGTCATCATACCAAATCTCATAGTGATCAAAATTTGTCTCAGTTGCCGCTGTCCACGTAAGAGTTGCTGTTGTTACTGTAGAAGTACTCATTGCAAGACTTGCTAGTGTCGTTGGCACCGCATTATCAACTTCAAATGCTGAACTTGTTGTCGCTGCACCGTCTACATAACCATCATTAGCGGTAACTCGTATTTTAATATCACTTTGATCTCCTGATAAAGCGCCATTGGCATTACTTGCACTCTTAGTATTCCAAACAATTGTCAATGTTTTTGATCCGCCTGAGCTATCTATCAAATCAGTTGCTCCTATCTGGTAACTTTGCGTATTATCAAATGAAACCGTTCCTGCGCTTGGTGTCGCTGATACCAAATACGGATCGTACCATGTTGTGCCTCCATCTTCACTATATTCCACTTTTAACATTGTATCATTGTTATCGGCATCGCTTACCGCTGTTGTCAATGTTATATAGCCACTTGCGTCTGTTGCTTGACTTACAAATGCAGGCGTTGTTGAAACAGGCGCGTTATTAGTTGAAGGTATTTCACCTCCACCTGTGCCACTAACTCCGGAACATTCCCATTCATCTGTGGTTTCGTTTATATTACATGTTATTCCATTCCAAGTTTCTCCATTTGAAAATACGTTTTCTCCTGTTACGTTTGTATATAATTCATCACATCCTGCGACGATTTGATCAATGCTTTCAGCCCCCAAGCAAAGCCTAACAGTTGCTCCGCTATCCCCATCCGTATGAGGTATATATAAAGTATAATTGCTATCTACAACTCCCGCTAGGTCATTAAATCCATGAAAAAACGCTTTTTTACTTGTTGTATTAATATCCCAATCAATACCATCCAAAGCTCTCTCAGCATTCAAATCTACATTAAATTTCGCAATACTGTTCGAACCTTTTGTAAAATCAACCAATTGTTCTCCTGTTTTGCGAGTGCTACTCAAGTCTATATTTGTATCACTGGCTAGCTTCACTCCAAGTCCTGTTGGCACATTTGTAAATCTACCTCCAGTAACCGTAATATCCGTACTAACCTCTGTTTCGCCGCTCTCGGTGCTAATTATGCCTGTTGGACTTATCACTGTTCCATGATCTTGTCCTGCTACTACCGACAAGCTAAATGTCAAAGTAGCCGATCCTCCCGCGACTATTTCCGTCATTGTTACTGTTATCGTATTAGTTACGCTATTATAGACACATTCATCGCTATCGCTTGTATCCGTTTTAGATATATTATTAATCTTCATTGAACTTGTTACATACGTTGTGCCTGATGGTGGTGTCATTGTAAACACTACATCTGTTCCGTCAACATCCGATGAATTAGATAATGTGGCGGTGTATATTACTGAATTACCTATAAATGGCGTAGATGTTGATGGAGCTATATTAGACGAGCTGAAATCTCCGGCAGGATAAAACGCGCCGAGCATTCCATCTGTCGCAGTATCAGGCCCAAGACCTCCGGTTAATGTAAATATACCTGTAAATGCAGCACCTGATACCGATGCCCGTCCCCCGCTACCTCCTCCTCCATCGCTTGTAGTCCCATTTCCGCCGTTGCCTCCTGATACATTTACCGTACCAGTGCCACCAAATGATCCAACTGTTAAATATACGGATCCACCAGCGCCTCCTCCTCCGGCATGACCTCCTCCAACGCTTCCATTGCCTCCATTTGCCAAAATATTACCATTCATCGTAAACAATCCGCTTGTACTAATTTGCACTGCTCCTCCTCCAGCTCCTCCCAATGCTCCGCTATTATTACCGGCTCCACCTCCCGCTCCCAGATCAACAGGAGCGCTCATAACGTCATATATTCCTCCGCCAGCGCTTCCTGCTCCTCCAGCTCCTCCGCCACCTCCATGTCCTGCTCCTCCACCGCTGCCGCTTGCGCTTCCAAGTCCATATCCGGGATTTGTTCCTGATCCGTTTACTCCCAAGCTTTGTCCTCCCAAATATCCTTTTCCGTTCACATTTATTGATCCACCAGTGTTAATAGTGGCAGTAGCGGCTGCGATTTTTATTTTATGAGCCAAAGTTGTTGTATTAGTACTATGAGTTAAAAGTCCTCCGCTATTAATTGTTAATGAATTTAATCCAAAAGCCACACTTGCGTTCGTATACGAATCCATGGTTAGCACTCCTCCATTGCCAATCGTAATATCACCAAAACTTTCTGTTAGTCCGCTCTTGATTGTCACATTGCCATTTATTGTTCCGGTTGATACGGTTGATAATGTTGATCCAGCGTTAAATGTGACATTCATATTGGCAGGAAACGTGAATGTACTATTGCCCGGATTAAATATTCCATCTATTATTAATGTTCCGCTTGTGCCTATATTAGAAAAAATATTTTGACTTGCTGTAAGCGTTGCCCCTGTTGGAATTGTCAAATTAGCCGCATTGCTTATTTGCAATGTGCTTATAGTATGACTAGCTACAGGTAATGAAGCGCCTATGCCATCACCATTGTTATTATCATAAATCAAAATACCGTTATCAGCAGGCCCGTCTATATAAATACTGCCAGCTCCTCCATTATACGCCGGATCTGTAGCGGTTCCTCCATAAGTTGTGATAAGAAGTCCAGTATTTGAATAAGACCCTCCATATATCAAAGCGATTCTACCACCACCACCTCCTCCTCCAAATCTAGCATTTGCGGCTCCTCCATTACCACCATTTGCTAAGATGTCTCCTGAATCGACCGTCAAATTACCTGTCGCATTGACATATACAGATCCTCCCGATCCGCCACTGCCGGCATATCCATCGCCTCCACTGGTAGACCCTCCGTTTCCTCCATTAGTACTTACCGTACCGCTTATTGTTGTATTGCCGCTTGATACGAGACTAACAAATCCTCCTCCTTTTCCTCCGGAAGCTAGATTTGTATTACCGCCTCCTGATCCTATCAATACAGGTAGTGTTATGCTCCCATACGTTCCTAGATTGGCTGATGTATTCCAATATCCTCCATATCCTCCATGAAACGCGCCAACCGTAGTTGATCCTGCCCCTGTACCTGATTGCGCATCATATCCCAAAGAATTGCCCTGTACTGTTCCCGCAATCGTGATCGTTCCTGCCGAAAAATCAACTTCATAGGCTTGAGTACTTGTATTATTTCCATGCGTTAATATAGCTCCAAGCTGCACATCAAGCGTTCCAGTAATAACTTGCTGTGTTGTATTATTTTGCGTCAAAATACCTCCATTCAATATATTCAGATTAGTTACCGTCCCCAAATTACCTGTTAATCCAAGATTACCTGTCACATTTATAGTCGTTGCGCTAATTGTTTTCGTTGTGGCCAAATTGAGAGCGCCGCCGCTTGATATATTAAGTGTCGTTCCGGATATGTTTTCATTAGCTGTTAATGTCCCAGCTACTGTTAAAGTCGTAAAATTAGCTGTAACAGTGCTTGGCGCTGTTACTGTATGACCAAGTGAAACTGTAGCTATTGAACTTGCGCCAGGAAAATCTGTTCCTTCGACGCATGAACTCGTACATGTTTCACCCCATGTTGTGCCAATATTCCAGTTACCGCTTTGACTGCTGACAAAAGTACCATTATTAGTTGTTCGAAATTGTATAGATGTTGACCAGTTTGATGATCCGTTAGCGTCTATATGTCTTGTTCTTATATAATAAGTTGTTCCTGAACTTAATGCTGTTTGCGCATTTAATGCGTTTTGGAATGTGCCGTTTGTCGTATTCACAACCATGCTTGTCAAATTACTCGTGTCATTTAATTTACACCATACGATATTAGTGTCAGAACAATCATTTGAAAAAGTATTGTTATCGCTTATTTGCCAGTCGCTTCCTGTATGGCTCGATGATCCTGAATATGCCGAACTTGTCGCTGTAGGATTAAGCGCTACTCCTGTCGCTAGTGACGTTGGAGCTGTGATTGTGGGGGCGTTTGGCACTGCAGCCAAATTTACTGTTACCGTATTTGAAGTAGCTGTTCCGTCCGTATCAGTGCATCTAAAACTTACCGTGTCCGTTGTAACATTAGGCGTATATGTCAAATAAGTTGAGCTTCCTCCTCCAAATCCGCTTGATGTATTATCCGTGTCGGAGTATGTCCCATTACCTGCTGTTATAGTTACGTCGCTTAAACCCGGCAAATATGTTGTATTATTTGTATTAAAAAATGTTTTATATTGAAAATATCGATTGTTGGATACCGGACTGCCAAGCGATATTGATGGCAAACCTGTAGTGCTATTATTTAATTCTGAATAATAGGTTCCGGACGTGTTGCTTAATGTATTATAATTGATTGTAATCAAATCGACACTTGGTGTTGCCATACTGCTGGTACTTGCCAAATCAAAGGCGAAATCCAAGCTTGTTTGTCCACTTGGCGTCCAATTTGCGAATGCATTTTGTAATGCTGTTATTGTCATTCCGCTTGTTTGCAAATCAGCAAGTCCCCCTGTTGCCGTTTGCCATCCACTACTATAATATTTCCAAGTGGTCCTTCCATCGAAACTAACCAAACTCTTTATCGTAGTATTTGTTGGCTCTGTTTTTGTAACGGATAATGATGTTATCGCTTCAACTCCGCTTAATGAAAAACTATTGCTCGCACTTGTTGTCACATAATATGCTTGAGAGGTTGGATATGGATTCAAGGCGAACTCCGATGCCGGTACTGTAATAGTAGCTCCGCTATATTGAGGTACTGTTGTGCCGTCATATACCGTTAATCGCAGATCATCGACGTATCCATTCCATTCACCCAAATTTCTCCAATTCAATAAACTTAAATATCTATAATCAGGAAAAGTTGTAATACCTGTATAATAATTTGTCCTTGTACCATCTAAATAAACGCTTAAAGTATCGTTAAGCGCATCGTAAGCAAGTGCTAAATGTCCCCATACACCATTGGCTAACGAACCAACCGTGTGAGGATTAGCTATATCCCATGATGAACCGTTAGTGCTCACGTTGATTTTTATATCAACACCGGATCTCCATAGAGAAATAGCGCCATAATCCGTATCATAATTTGAAGCCATGAAGCTGCCGATATTCCCTCCATTAACGGAAGGATTAAGCCACATTTCAAGTGTCCATGAATGACCTGACAAACCGGATGAAAAATAACCGGAAGTGTTAGCCAAAATTTTTGTATTCGCTGTGCCGTCGGCCACGATGGAACCTGTTCCATATTTTTTTGTAGTTGTATTTACTGTACTTGAGGATCCAACAGTCAATGGAGTTGAATTAACGTCAGATATTGCATCTCCATTACTGCCATTGCCTTGTATCAACATTTTTGTATATGGATCTGTATTATGCAATTGAGCTAGTCCGCTTGAAAAATCCGTACCGTTAGTCGCGTCTTCTTGCGTATAATTTCCTTCGTCAGCCAAGTCAAAATCAAGTGAAATATTGCTATTGGCGACTGTTGTTCCCGGGCCAACAAAACTTTCCCCGCTACAAGCTGAATCATCGCATGACCGCACTTGATATTTAAGACTCAAAGCTCCTCGTTTATAATGATCAAGAACCTCGGTAGCTGTTAATCCTTCTCCTTTATAAATAGCTACTTCATCAAATATGCCATCCATATATTCATCACTTGGACCACTCGGACGATAACCTATATAAAGACTTTGTGAAGAATCATACATCGTCCCTGTATAATTTGTACTCGTTCCTGCCACGGAATTTAAATATCCGGTAATAACATTGCTTGACCGTACTAACGCTACATGATACCACTGCCCTGCGGCTACTGTGCCAATAGCTGTAGCGCTGGCAACATTCCAAGAAGTATTATTGTCGCTGATATAATAGACCAATGAAGTGCCGTTTCGAAATATTGTCCAAGCACCATAAGCTCCTGTTCCAATCCAATGGTCCATAACTTGATCCGTTCCCGCAACAGAATCAAATTTGACCCAAAATTCAATACTGAAATCACTCGATCCAAAAGTAAAATCAGCATGATCCGCAATCGTCAAATAATCACCGCTGCCATCCAAATCAATAGCATTGCTTAATTTGCCTGTTGTAATCTTTTCGTTTGTGGTGTTATCTGTAGTCAAAGTTGCCGTATGTGATTGTCCAGAGCTATCACTGTGGGTAGTACTATTGCTGGCGGTACTTTCATTGAAATGTATATTTAAAACATTATTTGTCATGTCCGCATTTCCTGCGCTATAAGCTGTTTCAGTTCCCGCGCTATTCGGCAAGTTTTTCAAATATGGCGCAATAGGTGTCCAAGCCAAAGTGATCCAAGAGGTAGACGATCCTGCGTCAAAAATTCTTGATATAATCCCGGGATCAGCAAAAGCTGACGTTGAAGGCGTGAAATTTGCAGTATACAATGCTGACCCTTTGATTATACGCAATTCATCTAAATATCCATTCACATATACCGTACTGGCGGCATTACCTATATTGAAAGGTAAAGCGGAAGTATTAAGGTTTAAATTTGTAATAGTATGATAACCACCCGGAGTTACATTTATACCATCTCGAAAAATAATATACTTATCTGTATCGGCATCATATGTCATTGCAATGTGATACCATGTATCGATAGCCCAGCTTAGAGCGCTTGAATCATATTCAACTGTGTTTATTCTTGTATGAATATCATAAAAACTACCTGCGCCGTTTCTTGCAAAAACAAAAAATGTTTGATCGGTGCCATAACTCATAAGTGCTTGCTGCGTACCATCGGCAAAAGAAGGCGTACGATACCAAAATTCATAAGTAAAACTTTGTGTTCCTGGAGATAGGTCTGCACTTGCAGCTATACTTAAATTATCTCCATTCCCATCAAAATACATACTCGATCCGCCAAATTTACTCTGAGATGTGCTGATTTGCGCGTTGCCTGCAACTGTTACTGTTTTTTGCGTAAGACTTGAATCGGTAATCGTTGTAGAAGCATTGCTTCCGTCACCATGCAGCAAAAGCACGTTTGTAGTATCGTTAACCGTCAAATAACCATTAGATGATGAAGACGTAAGAAAATCCACGGTACCATCAGTATCAAGAGTCATAGTCCCTCCGGAGAATCCATTTGGAGCGGAATATGTGCAAACTTGTCCTTCGTCATTTGTACTGAAATAATCATCAAGGTCAACAGTATCAGTGCTTGTGCCGTTGGAATTAATGACAAGAGTTGGGATCGTGCCTGTAAATGTCGGCAGGACAGCAGCTTTGGAAATCACAATACCTATTACAATACCTGTCATTATAATCCATAGCAAAGTTGAACCAAAAATAGTTTTACTATATAATTTATGTAGCATTGAATTGCAATTAAAATTAAAAAATCTTATAATTATAACATAAAACTAATTTAATTTGCAGACATTTTTTTAAATTATTCAAAAAAACATGAAACAAATCAAAATTTACACAAAATACTACTGCCCATACTGCGCAAAAGCAAAAACATTGCTTGATTCAAAAGGAGTTAAATATGAAGAAATCGAACTTGAGAAAAAACATCCGGAAAGAAAAATAGATTTAGAAAAAAAAGGCAAAACAACTGTCCCTCAAATCGTCATTGATGGAGAGTGGATAGGTGGTTGTGATGATATTCATGCGCTTGATAGGGATGGGAAACTGGATGAGATTTTGGGGATTGTATAAAATAAGGGTCTTGGCAAAAAATAAGGCACCTAAATTGTGCTAGATTTTGTTTTAGATTCTTTCGTTCAGATGTGGGAGTTTATCGAGATAAATGACTACATTTGCAACAAAGAAGATAAAGCAAAAGATAGTGCAAGGGAGGTGTCTTATTTTTTGCCAAGACCCTAAAGATGAATTGAATTCCATCTACAAAAGTAGAAATTGTGTGGGTGTATTTGAGAGCAAAAAATAAGTATTTAAGCCATCAAGATGCAAATAGCATTTTTTATTAGCTACGACTTGTTGGCTTAAACACATAAACCTAAAAAATAAAGACTTAGGTTTTGAAATTATTCAGACGACACTCAAATATACACAGGGAACTTCTTCTTTTTTTAGAAAGAATCTATAATTTTCAAAGATCAATCCAAAAAAATTATATCCTCATCTTCATGTTTTGCAAAGCCATATTTATCAATTTTTGAAATACAGCCTGCACAAATTTGAAAAATATAGATACTATCGGCTCCTCCAAATTTTTTCTCGTATTTAAGTTTGATTTCACTTTTTATATTTTGCAGAACTCTTTTGCTATTTTTTATAGTAAAAACTGAATATTGAATCCTATAACCATATTGGCTTAAAAATCTTGCAAATCTACTCCTTATCTTATTTTCCGCGAAATCATAAGAGACCAAAAGCATTTTATAAACATTTAAAAAACGGATAATCCTTCTTATCATTCAAAATACAAAAATAAAATTCCTTAATATATTTAAAAATATCTTCTTTTCGCTCCATAATCGCTTTCAAAAAAATTTCCGTATATGTCTTTTGCTTGTCATAACTTAATGAAAATTTATCTTTTTCAAATTTAAAATCTTTTTTATTTATTTGTTTGAGATTATAAGCCTTAAGCAAAGCTTTATCTATAATATATCGAAAAGGCTCCATTATGTCGCAAGATAAAGATTTTCTCTGAAAAAACAATTTATGATATATCCCTTTATAAGTATCAAAACCATGCAGACGAAGGATTGAATCTATGAAATTGAATAGATAAGTATAACCTATATCAAGTAGAATATTATTTATATCGCATTTTGCTCTTGGCATTCTTCTATACCAATCAATTTTTGAGAAATATTTTTGAAAAAAATCTTTTGAAAATGAACCTTCCATTCCAAGAATTTCTTTATTGCTATCAATTTTGCATAACTTATCATCAAATTCTTTAATCAATATTTTTATTTTAGCTTTACTGAGTTTATTTTCTTTTTGTTCCATAAGAGTGCAAAGCTGATTATAGTATTTATTTTTAATAAGATTTTTTGAGAAATTTATTTCATCATTGAAGTGATATTGTTTATCTCTGAGAATATAATTTCCTTCTGTCATTGGCGCAAAAGCAGCATAATGCTCAAAATTATCTTTTATAAAAAATATTGAAATTCCGTTATTTAAGCATTTTTTAATGACCTGAGTTGTAAATGTAGCCTCTCCCTGCACAAAAATTACAAAAATCTTATTAATAATGAGTTTATTTACAATTTTTTCATTTTTTACCAAAGCCAAATTATTAGCTCTCATAATAAGCTTATAATCTTTTGAACTTATAAATATAATCTGTTTTTCTTTAAAATCAGGTAGCTGTATCATATTGTTTTTTTAGTGACATAAAGATTTGTAAATGCAATTTTGGCATTTGGACTCACTTATAGGAAAAACTGAAATGTTAACTTCAAAATTATTGATATCATCAATTAATTTCTCAAATTTCTCTGTGGAATTTTTATCTGGAAGTGGAATTGGATATCTTTTATTATTGTTTAATGAATGGACAAAAAGCTTTTTGACTTCATATCCCATTTCAAGTAAGCAAAAATACTGAGCATACAATTGCCAAAGATAACCTTCATAAATTTGCTTAACAAAAGTTTTCCTTTCTATAAGAACTTTTTCTTCCTTATCATAAATATCAATTTTCCCACAAAGACGGATCAAGCGGAAAATAGTTTAAAGAGAATTTATCTTTTTCAAATTTAAAATCTTTTGATACCGCATTTTATTTAAAAAGTTCGGAATGTGATCCTGTTCTTTCGAAATAAATCATATGACCTTCAACTAATTTATATATTAAGATCCAATCACCTTGTATATGACAATCCCTGCAATCTTGCCAGTCTCCCTGTAAAGCATGATCGTGATAAGCAGAATTCAAATATTCTCCATTGGTTAATTTTGTAATGACTTCTTTTAATAAAGAAATATTTTTACCTGAATTTTTGATTTTTTTATAATCTTTTTTGAATTGTTTTGTAAAAAATACTTTTCTCATTATTCATCGTTTAGCTTATCAAACATATCATCCACATTTTCAACTTCAATAAGATCTACACCTTTGTCAGCATCACGAATTGTTTTTGCAGTTAAATAATTTGGAACTTCAATTTTTGAAGAATAAAATGGTAATCCTCCATTATTTATAACCTCTATATAAAGCATGTTAATAGCAACTTGTGGTGTTAACCCTTGAGCTTCAAGAATTTGCTCCGCAAGTTCTTTGCGTCCATCTGGAATTACATATTGTATTTTTGCCATATTAGAGTAAAAAAAAGTAACATTTACAACTTGAATTGTAGTATAGAAATGAAAAAGAGTCAAAAAAATAATAAAGATTGGATTATCTGATTTTGGATCAAACCGAAAAATGTTTAATCCTTATTGCCTATTCGTTCCTCAATATGATATACTAACTAGATTCGATGAAAATCTAATACTATTATCATGAAAATTCATTTTTTAGGAGCAGCAGGTACCGTAACAGGCTCACGACATTTACTAGAAGTTAACGGCAAAAAAATATTACTGGATTGTGGATTATATCAGGGCTGTCGAGGCGATGAATGTCAAATAAATAAAGTTTTCCCATTTGATCCAAAAGAACTGGACATTGTCATTTTGTCACACGCACACATAGATCACAGCGGTAATCTGCCAAATCTTGTAAAACAAGGATTTCAAGGTTCAATATATGCAACTAATGCAACAACAGACTTATGTAGCTATATGCTTCAAGATAGTGGCTATATTCAAGAAAGAGAAGCGGAATATTTAAACGAGAAGCAGTTAAAGGCAGGATTACCAGCAAATATAGAACCTATTTATACACAAGAAGACGCGCGAGAAGCAATGCTACAATTCAAATCAATCAATTATGAAATAAAATTCCATGTCACAGATGGCGTTAGCTGTACTTATTTGGATGCAGGACACATACTAGGCTCAGCAATAGTGGTACTTGATATTGATGACAAGGAAAAAGGACAAAAAGTGATATTAACTTTCACAGGTGATCTTGGTCGAGATTCTTTGCCGATACTCAAAGACCCACAACATCCCGAATATAGCGACATATTAATTACAGAAAGTACTTATGGAGACAAATTTCATGATGACATCAGTACTGCAGATGAAAAAGTCGCAGAAATTATCAACAACGCTGCAAAAAAAGGCGGAAAAATAATCATACCTGCATTCGCTGTAGGAAGAACTCAGGAAATAGTTTACACTGTGCATAGATTATTGGAAAAAGAACTTATACCTCATCTTCCGGTTTATGTAGATAGTCCTCTGGCAGTAAATGTTACCGATGTTTTCAAAAGACATCCAGAATGCTACGACAAAGAAACACGTGAATTATTCATGGAAGATAAACTTGGTGTTTTTGGTTTTGATTTGTTGACTTATATCACAACAGCAGAAGAATCAAAAGCTCTCAACAACAAAAACGGACCAATGATAATTATTTCAGCATCAGGAATGTGCGAACATGGAAGAATTTTGCATCATTTAAAAAACAATATTGGAGATCAAAGAAACACAATTATGATAGTTGGATATCAAGCTGAAAATACTTTAGGTAAAAAACTCGTGGAAGGAATGAAAGAAGTAAACATACTTGGCAAACCATACAAGGTAAAAGCAAAAATCGAAGTAACAAATTTCTTTTCAGCTCACGGCGACAGAAAAGATTTGCTTAATTTTGGCAAAAACATAAAAGGTTTAAAAAAAGTATTTATTGTACACGGCGACGAAAAAAGAGCCGAAGCTCTCAAACAAGGCTATCAAGATGAACTTGGCATACAAGATGTCAACGTACCAAAACTCATGAATGTTTTCGATATAGACCTAAAAGAAGCAAAAACACGTATAATAAATATGAAAATAGAAATCCCTCATATTTTAAGCGCTTTTTGAGGAATAAAAACTTTTACTTCAATTTTTAGATTATCAGCAATTTCATCATATTTTAGCTCAATATCATAGTGATTTTGAAGATTCAACCAAAACTGAGCAGACATATTAAAATATTTTCCTAATCTAAGAGCAGTATCTGCGGTAATATCTCTTTTTTGATGAACTATTTGATTAATTCTTATTGGAGCTACGCCAATATCTTTTGCCAATTTATACTGGCTTATACCATAAGGCTCCAAAAACTCTTCTTGCAATATTTCTCCGGGATGTATTGGCTCAAATTTTTTCATAATTTAATGATAATCAACTATTTCTACCTCATACACATTGCCATCTTTCCATTCAAAACATATTCTCCACCTTTCATTAATTCTAATACTATATTGTCCTTTTCTTTCTCCTTTTAGCTGTTCTAAATGATTGGCTGGCGGAACACGCAAATCATTTATATTCTCTGCCGCATTAATCATCCATAATTTTTTTGTAGCTACTCTCTGTATTGCAAGAGGCAATCTTTCAGAGAACTCTCTATTAAATATTTTTTCAGCTTGATTGCAGGCGAAATTTTTTATCATAAACAAATCAAAAAATTAAAATGTTTTCGCCACGCCATTTACATATTAACGCATCTCAATAATATCGTCAAGAGATATTACATCAAACTACTAAGCCTAAGAACCTGTCTAAGATCTCTAATTTAGATAATTTTTGATGGATTTTTATATATGACAAGGCGTGAAGAGTGCAGTTTAGCTTCGCTAAATAAATGATGAACAACGAAGTCAGATATAAAAAGACACAAAAAGTGCTAATATTACGAGATCTTAGACAGGTTCTAACAACACAGGACAATGATCACTGCCCATAATATGAGTCATGATATCCGCATTTTTTACGTATTTCATCAAATCATCTGAAACCATCTGATAATCAATCCTCCAGCCAATATTTCTATTTCTTGCCGCAGTACGAAAACTCCACCATGAATAGATCTCAGACTTGTCAGGATGAAAATAGCGAAAACTGTCAACAAGCCCTTCATTGATGTATTTATCTATCCAAACCCTTTCACATGGCATAAAACCTGAAATATTCTCATTATCTTTTGGTCTAGCCAAATCAATTTCTTTGTGAGCTGTATTGTAATCACCTGCTATTACAAAATTTTTCTTCCCATTTTTACGAAGATTATCTAAATATTTCAAAAATTCTTCATAAAATTCCAATTTATATTTCAGCCTTTCATCGCCTGAGCCTCCATTCGGGAAATAAATATTAAAATAGACAAAATCACCAAAATCAAGCTCTATAATTCTTCCTTCACAGTCAAATTTATCTATTCCAATGCCATATTTTACAGATAAAGCTTCTTTTTTTGTATAAACCGCGACTCCGCTATAGCCTGGCCTCTGCGCCGGATTGAAATATGCAAAATAACCGGCTGGCTGAAACAGTTCCATGGACAATTGATTAATTTTTGATTTTATCTCCTGCATCCCAAAAATATCAGGACTTTCATTATCAAGAAAATTCCAAAAATCTTTCTTTTGAGCTATAGCACGCAAACCATTCACATTCCAAGAAACAATTTTCACACTATTTTTGTTAATTTTAATACAATTGAAATATAACAAAAAAGCCCTTCGATGTCTATCAAAGGACTTTTTTTATCTAATTTAAACTAACTACTATTTTACATATAATACATGTCCCATAATTTCGCCGTCTGGATATGCATTAGTATGTACATTGACATAAATCGCACCTTCCATAAGATATTCAATTTGTGCATCTGTTAAGTTTTCCCAAACTCCACTTGTAGACCAGTTGCCACTACCGCTATCTCCTTCAAACGTTACTATTGTCGCTTCAACGGCGTCATAATTTGAATAATTATGGAAATGAGCTCCAGACACTTCATTGTATAAATTATCTAAATCAATTTGGTAGCTCAACGTTCTTCCTTCTAAACTAAATGTGCCATATCCCATAGCTTGAGTTGTCACATTTGAATTGGCGTAGCGTAAACTTGCCTCAAAAGTTGTCACAGAACTTGCATCAGTATCTTCAGTATCTGTACCTTCATCTTCAGTTGTCGCTTCGGTATCCTCAGTCACAACACCAGCAAGACTTTCGTACGTCTCAGAGTCTTTTGAAGAATCCGGCGCGTGAAGCCTTTGAATCATTTCAGCCATTTCGCCTCTTTCGACCGCTTGATCAAAAGTATCAAATGAAAGCGGAATAGCATTTTCAGCGCTCAAAGCATTGATATATTTCATATACCACGGATCAGAATCTTCGCTGGACACTTCAAGATCAAAAGCCAAAGAAATTATTTTTGCGGCTTCGGACAAGGCTATTTGTCTTGTTGGCTGAAAACTTCCATCAGCATATCCGCCAATGATACCCTCCTGTTTCGCTACGCATATATATTTAGCAAACCATTGATTTCTTGGCACATCTGAGAAATCTTCCCCTCTATGCGCAACCAAACATTCCGTCATTTCTTCTTCAGTATAAGTCGCTCCAATAACGATTTTTGCAAATTCAGCGCGATTAACTGTATTTGTAGGCTTAAAAGTTCCGTCAGGATAACCTTTTACAATTCCTTGATCTTTTACGTACTCTATAGATTCACAATACTCATAACTTGAGCTAACATCCTTGAATGGATTGCACTCGCCACTATCTTCATCTGTATCTTCCACATCTTCTACATTTTCTGTGTTGTCATCTTCCACATCTTCTACGTCTTCTTCTTCAAGATCTCCAATTTCTTCAAGCTCATTTTCAACTTCTTCTTCATTATCTTCAATATAAGCATATAACTCTTCTTCTAATTCTTGCGCTTCATGTTTCGCGTATCTAGCTCGAAAGCTTTCACCAAGAACAAAATTATCAGACTGATCCAAATCAAAATCATAAGAAATCCACCAATCCCCATTGCCTGTAATATAGTAATTGCCTTCGGTTGTATTGCCATCGCCATCAAGATCATTGGTATCGGTCATCATTCTTACTTTGAAATCAACATACATATTGCTTGAATTGCCACTGGCTTGCACCCAAGCTCCATCAAATGTATATCTATCTTCCATTTCAATTAAATTGCCAAACATAACAGAATCAAAAGTTGGGACGCTTCCTCTGTAGTATATAACACCAACAGTGTCATAGTTCGGATCAATATTATACTGCGCGAGCATTTCTTCGTCAGCATGCATCATTACAAATCTATAACCGTCACTTAACACAAATTCCGTATCAAACATAGTTCCAATCGGCGGAATTTCCTTGCCGGGACTATAAGTCGCTTCACCGCTCATGTATAACGCAATTTCTTCAGATAATTCTTCAGCTTCTTTTTGTATATATTTACCTCTTGCCGTTTCTCCAAATGTAAAAGTATCGTCATTAAGATATCCGTCGCCATACACCTCATAAGCTCCGCCTGAAGCCTCTGCCACTTCAAAAGTCATGCTCAATACGCCTTCCATGGCATAGTAAGCATTCACCCATGTCGCTTCCAATTCATAATTTCCATCATCATTAACTGCAACAGTTCCTGAGAACATACCGTATGGAAAAGGAACCGCTTCTTTGTAATAAACCATGCCCAGAACATCCGCAGTCTGATCTTCAGACTCAACGGCTTCGATATCTTCAGCAACCAAAGATATTCTCGCTCCATCCAAAATTCCTCCTTCATCTACCAATAGATACTCTGAACTAAGCACGCTATTAACGGTGATAGAAGAAGCGGATTCTTGCATCTTCTCTCTCGCGGTTGCCGCAGAGACAAGTCCGGCCTGACTTACGACAATACACCCAATCGCAAAGATGGACGCAAGTCTTGTAAACATTTTTTTCATAAAGAAAATATGTTAAGAATTAAATTTTTAAAACCTTTTATATTTGGTTTCACTTGCAGTACACTAATTAATTTTAATAAAAGTTTCAACCCAATAAATGAATAAGCTTGCTTTTTTAGTAATTTATTGTTTAAATTGCCCCAAATTTTGCCCCAAATTATATTTTATATTCTTTCAACTTATGGGACAAGAAAATGAACCTTCGAGACAAGAACATCAGTCTCTGCTGGAAGCCTATCCTGGTTATATTATCGGCGAGTTGGATTCTCATGGCACGAATACGAGTAATACAGCTCATGAATTTAGAAAAAGTGATGTCGTTTTTCTAGGCGACTTAGAAGCATGTGCTCGTGCTATAATGGAATGCAGAGAAGCTTTAAATATCAAAGCAAATAGCACCACATCGCTTCCTATATCTTTAGGAAATGATTGCAGTCTTCCAGTATGGCTTACGCCAAAAGATATCACAGGTCCAAAGCTGATAATGATACCTGATCACACAGCTCTGTGTTCGAGACACTCGCCAAATATACATAGCCCAGCAATGCCATACTCAAAATATTTAGAACACCACAAAATACCTGTGGCGCAGGCAGAGAGAGCCGTGCTCAAAGACCCCTTCAACGAATTGATGAATCCTATAATAGAACAACTCAAGCAATTCATCCAAGAAAAATATCCAAATATAGGCATGCAAATTAGCTCCGTAGTTTCTGTGCCGATGTCGATAATTAATCCTGCAAACACTAACGAAAGTGAAAAAGAAGGAGTGCTAGGCTTGAGTCCTTTGCTTACAATGCCTGAATTAGGAGTTGATCTTCAAGGAACTGATTTGAAGGTGAATCGCATTTCACCGTTCGCTTATGGTTCAACCTGGGATAACCCATATTTTGATAACCTCTATCTGCGTCATGATTTTTTTATGTATCCTTTCACGACAGTAGCTTCAGATTTCGAGGGGCAAATACGCAATAATAAAAATAAAAAAGCAAGTTCAAAACTTTGCTCTACGCTGATTTCTGAAAATGGCGACAATTCTGACGTCTACGCACTCAGGCCATGTATTACAGGGATCGAAGATGGAAATTTAAATTTAATTCTTCAGTGGGTTTATAGCAACGATGACTTTAAAAACATAAAAAGTATTGCGTAAACGCTCAAAAGTATCTCGAAAACTTGCAATCCAATTATCAACATAATTTACATTTTCAAAAAGATTGAATAAGTCTGCTTTTATACCTTCCAAATTCATTTTCGCAACAATAATAGCAATTTGCTTAAACACCTCTTCAATTGAACCATCAATACCATCAGCTTTCAAAGCGTTCTCGTTAGGCAAGATTCCTTTCTGCATATACCAAAGCAAATCATAGAAATCTCTACCTTTAATTGGATGCGTTATGTCAGTCAAAATTTCATATCTTTGCAAAACATAAGCACCGGAAACATATGACGGAAAAAGTAAATTATTAGCAATAAACACTCGAAAATTCTCATCAAATTGATTTTTTTCAAAATACACTCTACTCATATATAATCCTTTTCTTAACTGCAAAATTTTACCTATATCTATCCATCTTTTTATCTTTTGATATAAAGAAAATTTTTTAATATTTGGAAAAAATCTTTTTAATATCGTCATATTTAAAAAAGGGAGAACTTCCATCTCTGACAAAGTGATAAACGTTTCTTTATGTTTTTTAAGCATTTTGAAATTAATACATTTCCTGTATAAATTCTAGAACACTTTTTCAAGAAAATCAAAAAAACAAAAATCCATCCCTTTTTTCTTGACATATTTCTAAATAATCTATAAACATGAATTGCTTGAATATTTTACAAGCTAAATAATTTCATAATCTCAACATCAAACAATATGCTACGCAAATCTTTAATCCTTACTTTTTTAAGCATAGTGTTCATTTCTTTAACTTCAAATGCTGTTTTGGCAAGACCGGTCAATAAATCTGATTTTTATATTGCAAACATTGCCTATAATCAACTTGAAAACACTTTTACGGTGTCTTATTGCAATAGAAATATTGATACCTATATTCAAGATATTGAAATCGGTGTAGTAATTGACACCGGCGCGAGTGAAATTATCACTACAAGTAATTTATGCGGTACGGTGGATTTGTTAAAAAACGCCATCAATCCAAATGATGCAGGCACTTACACTGTGACAGCAATTCTTGATCCAAAAGCTTATAATGATACATATGAGTTTAATAATGAAAAAACTGAATCATTTATTTTTCCATAATTAAATTAATCCTATGACTGCTATAATTATTAAAAAACTCTCTTTACGCT
Source organism: uncultured Candidatus Peribacteria bacterium (assembly GCA_964511025.1). Classification (GTDB taxonomy): domain Bacteria; phylum Patescibacteriota; class Gracilibacteria; order UBA1369; family GWF2-33-10; genus CAZEDK01. Next base: position 25,115 of record CAZEDK010000013.1, read on the forward strand.
TACTAATCGGTTCTTTGATAGCTGTTTTAGCTTTTATCGGGTTAATTCGGCCGAATTTTGCATCTCAGACGCAAGCTAGAACTAGCTTGCAAGACAAGATAAATGTTTTGACTACACAGTATCGAAGTAATATTTATGTAGATTGGTCCAATGACAGCGATTCTTCTCAAATCAATAGCGGAGATGGCACCGCGGCTAATCCTTATCGCAGCGTAACGAGCGCTTTGAATGAAGTGTCAAATTTGAGACAACAGAACGTTTACAAAATCGTAAATATCAACATCAAAGGTTATTGTGAGGAATTCGATAACTGGATTTGCCATTTTGATCTGACAAGGAATCATAGCAATCTAACATTAAGGCGTTGGGATGAGGGAGATGGAATCGAGCCAACGGCAGTTCTCGCGGCGTTACCGATCAGCCTTAATCAAACAAGCAGTATCCAGATTAGCAATCTAACATTAATGACAGACAATAATAGCAATCAAAAAATGTTGATTTATATTGCAAATTCTAATGATATCGATATTTACGCCAATCATATTCATTTTACCGGCATGCGTGCAGCCATATATGCCGCGGATAGTTATAATGTCAACGTTCAATCAAATGTATTTTCAGGGTCTGGCACTTCTATTGATTTTGACACAGTAAATAAAAAAAGCATTATTAGCAAAAATGTTTTTGATAATTCATTTTTTGGAATCGCCATCTATAATTGCAATGGAGATATAGAAATTACAAATAATAACTTCAAAACCACTAATGCTGCTGTTAGCTTGATTGATTCCAAGATTGATAGAATTCGTTATAATTTGTTTACAGACGCATATAACCATATTTATATTCGTAACAGCCTAATTTATCAAGATTTTTCAAATAATATTATGAGTCAAATGGATTATATGTTTTTTGACAATGCTCAATTAAGTTTTTTCAATAATACAATTTATTATTATCCAAATCAGGATATTGGAGCTTTTGTGAATATCGATATGAATTTTGATTCTATGGGATTGACAACTGATATGGATTTTTATGATAATATTTTTACCAGCACTAACGGGACTGTTTCCGTGATAGCTATTGAAGGTTCTGAGGAATCATTTCTGAACTTCGATTATAATTTATTTTATAATCAGGACGGTTCATCTGTACATTTTAGAGAAGATGGAAAAATTATATCATTAGCTGATTGGATTTATTATGCTAACGATACGCATTCTGTTTTCCAAAATCCACTTTTTGTAAATTGGGAAGAAGAAAATTACGAATTGCAAAGTGGCTCTCCAGCTATCAATGCCGGCATTAATATACTTGATTCAGAAACTGATTACGCAGGCAATACTCGTATTCAAGATGGCGTAATGGATATAGGAGCTTTGGAATATCAATAGTAAAGCTTGGTTTTAAAAAATTTGCCTTAGATGAAGCGTCATGCTATCCTGAGTAAGGTGTTTGAAAGAAATAGACGAAGGTATAAGTCCGGAGCTAATATAAAAACACCAAAATAACCTTTCTTGTACTTTATAGGCAAGAAGGGATCTTTTTTCTTTCATGACATCTAGAAATATAAAAATGGAAAGCCTTATTAATATATCAGCACAACAAAAAATCACAGTTATGATGACTGTTTTACTAGCAATGTTTCTATCAGCTCTTGATCAAACAATAGTTTCAACTGCAGTTCCAAGCATAGCCAAAGATTTCAATGCATTCTCTCATTTAAGTTGGGTTTTTACAGCTTACATGCTTACTTCGACTATCACTGTCCCAATATATGGGAAATTATCTGACCTATATGGAAGGAAAACTTTCTATATGTTTGGAATTATATTGTTTTTAATAGGTTCAGCATTGTGTGGACTTGCAGAAAACATGTCTCAATTAATTATATTTAGAGCGCTGCAAGGAATAGGAGGCGGCGCCATTATGACAAATTCTTTTGCAATTATTGGAGATCTGTTTGATCCAAGACAAAGAAGTAAATGGCAGGGAGTAATGGGTGGAGTATTCGCACTTTCATCAATTATCGGACCATTAATTGGTGGATTTTTTACAGATCAATTAAGCTGGAGATGGTGCTTCTATATCAATATGCCGCTTGGGCTACTTGCTTTAATCAATATTTTTTTTAAACTGCCAAAAACCAAATCCTATATAAAAGATAAATCAATCGATTATTTTGGAGCCTTGTTTCTCACGCTTGCTTTGACTTCATTACTACTGGCACTAGTATCAGGAGGGACAAGCTTTGCATGGAATTCTTATGAAATTTTATTACTTTTTGGATTTTTCTTAATAACATCAGCACTTTTTATATTCAAAGAAAAAAATGCTAAAAATCCAATCATTTCATTAAATTTATTTAAAAATTCTATCTTTAGTCTTTCTGTATTAATTTCATTTTTTACTGCAATAGGAATGTTTGGTGTAGTCTCTTATATCCCACTTTTTGCACAAAAAGTCATAGGCATTAGCGCAACATCTTCTGGAACTATACTTAGTCCGTTAATGTTTAGCATGGTATTTTCAAATGTACTAAGCGGACAAATTGTAGCAAAAACAGGCAAATACAAAGCAATAGCAATTTTTGGACTTTTCATTTCATTCATGGCAATGATGGCACTTTCAAAAATGAATGCTACAACTACACAATTCGATCTACTAAAAAGAATGATTTTTATTGGCTTAGGTCTTGGCATGAACATGCCAATATTTAATATAGTAATTCAAAATGCCTTTCATCATTCAAAAATTGGCATAGTCACCGCTGCAACACAATTATTCAGAAGTGTAGGCGGCACAGTTGGAGTTGCAATAATGGGTGGCATCATAAATGCATATATCTCAAAAGATCCAAACAGTTTAGCAAATGCTATAAGTGCAATATTTTTCGTTGCAATGTTATTTATGTTTGGAGCATTAATTCTCTCTATTTTTCTCAAAGAAATACCACTCAAACAAAGCGAAGACAGAAACGCACTTGAACAGGCAGGCATCGAATTAGCAGTAGAAGAGGGTCAATTTAGCGCAAGAAATGAACCTAAGCTATAATCGAATCTGACTCTAGAGTTTTGAAATAGATCAACACGATTGGAATCGTAAGAAGAAATAAATACCAAAGACTCTCAAGATCAGTAAAAACTAAACAAAAAAGTGCCAAAAACAATCCGCTCACAAATCTCCCTAACGCATAATTAATTTCTCTGTGTATGGTAAAAAATATCGTATTTGTGTTTTTGCTATATCCGTAACGATACGCTTCAAAAGTTGACTGCAAGGCTGATTCGGAAAACGTATAGAACGATTGAACTAAATATACAAAATATAAAGGATTAAAAAACAACAATAAAAATCGCGCCAAACTAGCTAAAATATTTGAAAAAATAGAAATTCTAAGTAATATTTTACGATATTTGCGATCAAAGAAATGACCGACTGCTAACATAATCAGCGCAGAAGCTCCGTAGCTAATTGTCATAAGCGAACTTAATTCGAAATAATTATTTTGACTAATAAATAAAAAAAACAAAAGTGGCCATAGTAAATACGAAACAATCCCATTCATCCCATCGGCTATATATGCAGATTTTGTCGTTTTAAAAGCATCATGCGTTGCTAAAACCGCTTTGAATTCCAAAAAATCAAATTTTCTTTCAAATTTTGTTTGCATCAACAGAACAGGAATCAACGAAAGGAACATAAGAATTCCACCGGAAACAAAAACCACATTAAATCCTGCAAAAACAAATAGGAAACCTCCTACAATAGGACCTATCGTTCTAGCAATCATAATCGTTGCATTCAACACAGCAGTCTGAATCCCAATACTTTTATGAGAAATAATTTCTGAAAAATACAAATAGCGCGCCGGAAAATAGAATAGAGACTGAAAAGTCAAAAGAAAAAACGCAAGAATCCACCAAGAATTTCCTATTTGAATCAAAGGAATAACAGCGCCCAATAAAATATAGAAACAAAGTCCGATCATCAACATTTTCTTAATACTGGTCTTAAGAAAACTTTGAACAAAAAATCTAGTTAAAAAATATCCAGGCAATGCTGTAAAAGCATAGAATGCAAATATAAAACTCAAAGAAAACCCTCTCTCCCAAAAAAGAATCGGCAAAGAAAGTAAAAAAATAATTTCCGCAAACGCAAAAAGCCCAGCATGCATATAAAAAAGAACTGCTTCCGACAAAAATTGACCTTCTATTTTTTTCATATAAAACTATACAGCTCGCAAAAGCAATTTTAATTTAAGTAAAAATCTTTCATAGAAACGTGAACTTCTTATTTTACATTTACTTTTATCACGAAACGCCCAAACTTTGAAAATTTTCTTAGACTTGTGTCCATCACTATCAGACACCATAACTTCTACAAAATAAATACCATACGGAAATGCACGTCTTTTCCTTACATGAACAGGCTCACTAAGGGTTTGATCTAATTCAACTTCAGGTAATTGCTCATCCGGAATATTTTCTTTATGGAGAATAACGTTCGGATCAACTGTCTTCATAGGCAACTTGGAATGCATCAAACCAACAAGTTCAGAATTTCCGGCAAAAATATCAGGTTTAAAATATTGATTGATAACACTTTCTCTATTTTCCATCTGTAACGGTTCATTTATCCACATCAAATTAAGCGGATCGAAATTTTTCACAAGTCTATAATTAGCCCACCACAAATGATTAATGACACCTGTTACCTGACGATGTATAGCTCCTTTGGAAGAAATTTTTAGCCGGAACCAATATCGCGGAGGATTATATTCGTCAGTAATTTTATCAATTACACGGCTACCTATTTTGAGATAATAAGGATTACAGGAAATATGTAAAGACATGGATTAAATTAAACTAAATCTATTATAAAGATAAAACGGATTTTTGGGAAGCTATACTACAACAAAGCAAAAAAACATGCTATAATTTGAAGAAGGAACTTTTATTCTAAAATCATGCATCAATCAAAACTTGCAATTATAGGGGCAGGACGAGTCGGTACAAGCTTTGCTTATGCTGCTATAATAAAAAAAATAGTATCTGAGATAGTGCTTATTGATGAATTTAAAGAAAAAGCAAAAGGTGAAGCAATGGACTTAAATCATGGTATAGCCTACAGCGAAACTATAAGAGTCTATGACGGTACATACAAAGACTTAAAGAATGCTGACTATATAGTCATTACAGCCGGAGCAAGTCAAAAACCTGGGGAAACAAGAATAGATTTAGCAAAAAAAAATATCGAAATTCTTAAACAAATCATTCCAAATATTCTTAAATACAACAGAACTGCAAAAATAATACTTGTAAGTAATCCTGTAGATATTCTTACATACGCAACTTATAAAATCTCCGGATTACCTAACAATCAAATATTTGGTTCAGGAACAAGTCTTGACACATCTAGATTTCGATTTTTGCTAGGACGATATTTTGGAGTGAGTCCAGATAGCGTAGATGCTTACATTATCGGAGAACATGGAGATAGCGAAGTAGCTGTTTATTCAAATGCAGATATAGCAGGCATAAAATTAAAAGATTTTAAAAATTTTTCAAAAGAAAAAATGCAAGAAATATATGAAAAAACAAAAAATGCAGCTTACGAGGTAATTAAATACAAGGGCTCAACCCATTATGCAATTGGTTTAGTAATGACAGAAATCATTGAAGCAATGATTCATAACCAAAATAAGGTATTACCAATATCATCAATCTTAAATGGAGAATTCGGTATAAAAAATGTAGCTTTGAGTTTGCCATGCGTAATTGGAGCAAATGGTGTTCATAAAGTATTGGAAATTTCTCTAGATAAAAAAGAATTGGAATGTCTGAAAAAATCAGCTGAGAAATTAAAAAAAATAATTAAGGAACTGGGAATATAGTCATAACACTAAATCTTCAAGCGTGGCCTGTTGGAAAGCGTTCAAAGATAGACTATTTGATGTGATAAGTTGCGATTCCCATCTAGAAAAATAAATATCATTTTGATGTGCGGATAAATATTGTCGAATTTTTTCATAAAAAAATATAGCATATTTATTTAAAAATTGTTTCCTATCATCAAGAGGACTACCAGAATGATGAGTTATACGAAAACAAATTAAATCAATTATTCCAATATTATCTAAATTAATATCTGATATGTTGGTATACATAAAAAATTCTTCAGTTATTTTGAATTTGAATTGCACTATCTGTCGCTTACTAGTTAAAAAATTAAAAATAAAAGTATAGATATCTTTACTCATATCTTCCTCAACAGAAATATTATCTAGCTTGAAGTCTTTTTTACACACATAAAAAGTACTACGTAAGCGCTCAAAAGTATCTCGAAAACTTGCAATCCAATTATCAACATAATTTAAATTCTCAAGAAGATTTAATAAGTCTGCTTTTATTCCTTCCAAATTCATTTTCGAAATACTAATCGCAATTTTATTAAACACCTCTTGAATTGAACCATCAATACCATCAGCTTTCAAAGCGTTCTCGTTAGGTAAAATCCCCTTCTGCATGTACCAAAGCAAATCATAAAAATCTCTACCTTTATAATTTGCATCTCCTTTTTTATAACCTCGATTGGGTCTTTGAATGATTGCAGCAATTTTAGTTGACATTAAAGTTGGCAAATCATAATGCTTTATTATCATATTCTTTCCATATTTTGATAAAGGCGTTGAAATAATTTTCATATTTTTAAAATATTCTTTTGATAGACTTTTTATATCTACTCGAACTATCAAAATGTTAGTTTCACTTCTACTTGCAGACAATCCAAGTTCAGATAAAATTTTCAATTTAACACTAATCATAAAAACGCCATGTCCAGTTTTGTCAACTTTAACATCAATGTCTTTTAATAACAGTTTACTATGAAAATATTTTTTTAATTCATCCACAAATTCATTTAAATTAAAACCTTCTTCCGCTTCAAAATCCAAATCTTCTGACATTCTAGGAAGTTCATAAATAATGCGAATGGAGCTCCCACCATAAAAATTCAAAAAATTAAATTTTGAATTATAAATAAAATCCAAAATAAAAATCTGCAAATACTCTTTTAGCTGCACTCGTATAATTTCTAGAGATAATTTTTCTTTTTTCCCATCGTCAACAATATTTTTAAGTTCAAAAATAATATTGTTCATATAAATAAAATATTAGATAAATTTTTAAACAAAGTACCACGACTTAAATCGCAATATTTTTCAAATTCTTTTTTATCTTCTTTAATGAAAGTAGATAAATCAAATCTTTCATGTCCCAACAAATCATCTGGCATATTTTTAACTTTTAAATATTTAAAATATAAAAAATCAAAAAGTGCTTTTGCTTTTGAAGCAACATGTACCCTTTCCATTCCATAAAATTCGGCCTTATAACCAGTATACAAATCTTCACTAATAGAGTTATAAAGAAAATTTCCCATTTTATTCGTATACTTTCTTGAAGATTTCAAAGTAACTGATGTAATTGGATGAGTTATGTCAGTCAAAATTTCATATCTTTGCAAAACATAAGCACCGGAAACATATGACGGGAAAAGCAAATTATTAGCAATAAACACTCGAAAATTTTCATCAAATTGATTTTTTTCAAAATATTCTCTACTCATATATAATCCTTTTCGTAACTGCAAAATTTTCCCAGACTTTATCCATCTCTGCGTTTTTTTATATACAGAAGTTAATTCAATATTAGGAGAAAAAGCTTCAAGTTTATTGATATCAAATAACGGCATTTTGTTTAACTCCAATAAGGAAATCGCCTTAGTCATAATTGTTCTAGAATTAGTACACTTTACGTCTTAATTCTAGAACACTTTTTTCAAAAAATCAAGCAAAAAGCATTTTGAAATTCATACATTTTCTGTATAAATTCTAAAACACTTTATTCTTCATTTTTCATTCTTTCCGCTCCTCTTTTCCAACACTTCCACAATCTCTTCAAAATCCACACCCTTCTTAATCAAACAAACCATTAAATGATATAAAAGGTCGGCACTTTCCTCTGCTAAACGTTCTTTAGTTTCAAATTTTGCAGCCTTAATAACTTCTAACGATTCTTCTTCAATTTTTTCACAAATTTTATTCAGTCCATCTTCAAAAAGCGAAGTGGTATAAGAACCTTCAGGCATTTTTTCTTTTCGCTCCTTTATCAATTCAAATAATTCGTTCAAAAAATCTAAATCTACTTTTTCCTTTTTCCTTTTTCCTTTTTCCTGCTTTCCAAAACAACTCCTCTTCCCCGTATGACAAGTTGGCCCCTCGGGCTTAGCTTGAATTAAAATCGTATCTTCATCACAATCTATTTGAAAGCTAATTAAATTTAAAAAATTCCCAGAATTTTCTCCTTTTGTCCAAAGTCTATTCTTGCTTCGAGAAAAAAATGTTACTCGTTTTTCCATCAAAGTTTTTTCAAAAGCTTCTTTGTTCATATATCCCAACATCAAGATTTCTTTTGTTTCAAAATCCTGAATAATTGCTGGTAAAAGTTCTGATTTTTGAAAATTAGGATTCATTTTTAAAAATTAAGTTTTTTATTTACCTCCTTGCTTTTCTATATCTTTTCTTGTCCTTCCTGCCACCTCACTTCCATCTTTCGCGTCTTTTTTAAGCTTAATAAAATCTTTCGAATCACGATCTTTATGTAATTTAGATGTTGTAGCCTCTGCAAGCATTGTAAGAATTAATTCAATATCAGTCATATGATCTCTAAGATTATCATTTACTCTAAGATTTTTTAAACTTTTATAATTTTTAACATCCATATCAAAACCACCAAACATAATTTCATTTGTTAAAATTGCATATTCACTACTTGTATCTACTCCTCTATTTTTCCATTCATCAGTTAAATCTTGTCGAACTGCAATACCACGCATACGTTTGTCTATCCAATTTTTTGGATAACCTTTTTTTTCATAAATTTCTTTCATGCGACTCATAGCTAATTCTGGATTTTGAATCTCATCAAGCCTTTCTTTACCAACTTTTGCAAGCCATCTCTTAAAAGGCTCAGCTTTAGGGGATGGAATTGATTGAATTAAACGAAATATATTTTCAATTGATGCACAAAGAACTTTTCTCATCTTTCCATCTTTCGCCTTAAGATCAAGAGGGGTACAAATTGTACCCCAATTGACTAAAAGTTCAGGATCTCTTGATCTCATCTTTTTGATATATTGTTTCACATCTATAGAACCTGATAAAATTTCCACGATATCTGCTATAGAAAAATACCATTGTCTATCATGCCAAACTCTTCTTATTTTATTATCTTCAAAAAGTACAATATCTGACATGGATTTATTTTAAAAATTCTTTATCATTTTAATATTTAAAAAAAATTAATACAAATTTTTTACTAATTATTTATTCAAAACCCCACTCATTTTCCACTGAAATTCCTTTTTTAATTTTAAATTTCCATGTTTCTGAACCATACCAAAGTAACTCCCTGCATTTCTCTGAGATGGAACAACTTCCAGTCATTAACAAAACTTATGAAATTTACAAAGAAATATTACAAAAGAAATATTACAAATGAACTACCTCGTGGGCTTGCCCCGAGGTAGTTCAATTTTAAAAATTAATAAAAAAATAAATATCAAATTCCAATATTTCTAGACCCTTAGCAAGCGGCGCACACCACGCCCAGGACTGCGACCATCCGAACCAGCCTTGATGACGCCGACGTAACCACCCCCCGGACCGAAATCGACATAACGAGGAAGACTTGACATATTTGCTAACCATGTCGCATTCCATTGCGTCAAACATTCTACAATAGGTTTACCAGTAGCTTGCATAGCTTTTAAAACTTCTTCACTAAACAATCCTGATTCTAATAATCTTTTTAACTTTTCTTTATCTGATACAAGCTCAGGATTTTCGCTATTATCATTTAGATCTTTCCTTAAATCTATAATTCCACATTTATCTTCTTCATTATGCGGAGGCATTTCAAATCCAGTTGTTTTCATCAAATCACAATCTTGTTTATATGTAAGATTACAAGTTTTTTTATTAATTTTTTGTCCAAAAAATACAAGATTCCCGTTTTCATCAACTCTAGTTAAATCGGCTCCGTCTTCCTTCTCTAAATCATCTAATAATAACTCTAAACATGATTTTCTCTCTTTTTCTTTCCAACTACCATTTTCTTGTTTTTCAAAAAGCGGATTTTTCTTCGTATTCAGTCTATTAAATGCTATAGCCTTAACCGCTCTTAATTTATCTTCTTTATTATAAGCACGTATAGTGTCAACTGTTTGTCCTTCTAAATTGTCATTTTGATGATCACCTTTTCCAACATTATTAAGAAAAACATCTAAATCTAATAAATCCTTCTTTGCTAATTCATCAAATTGTTTCATGTATTTTTGTAGTTTTGGCTCTTCTGGAAGTTTCCATAAGTCAGGAGAAATAGCTGAGGAAAGTTTATCTCTAACTGCTCCTGTTTGATCAGTTATTGGCTTCTCTGGATGGATTACCAATCTATCAAATCGAGGATCAAATGGATTTAAAACACCTCTTCCATTTTGGAAAAGATCTCCTTGTACTTTACCTAGTTCAACTTTATCTTGAGAAACTCTCGAACCTCTACTTGGTTCTAAAAGTTCTTGTTCCTCTTTAGTAAATTTACCACCCATATTTATAAATTTTTGTTGTAAAATGCTAGTTTAGCATATATTTTCATATCTTGTAAAGGGGATGTTTCTGATCCTTCACCATATTCAAGAGAGTGAGGGATCAAACGGAAAACAGTTTGAAGAAATTGGGATACAAATCCCCCAACCCCCTTTCACCTAAAGGGGGCTTTTTGTTCTTAGGTAATCGCTAATTTTTTTACATACTTTATCAAATTCTTTAAATATTTCTTCATTTCTAAATCTTATCACAGTTTAAAGTGGTCATAGTCATATATTTTTATTGTATGAGCTCCCCCTTTAAATGCCAGCCCGACTACATTCTGGCGGGAAAGGGGGTTGGGGGGATTAAAAAAAACCAGCAATAAAATTATACTTAAATTTTTATCAAATTCTTTGTTAAAATTTTATTTCTTCAAACTGTTTTCCGTTTGATCCAGAGTGAGCAGTCTAAGAAGCTGATTAATGCTGGATGGAAAGCGCTTGTTAAGCGTTCCATAAGGTGCTGAAATGAGTAAAAAAGCATTGACATTGCAAAAGAAGGCCAAAAAATTTTTATGGACATATATAAGCATGTGTCTATTATCCACTAAACTTTTTGGCTTATGAAAACTATATCACAAACACATGAAATAACATCAGAATTACATAATTTTTGTAAAACATTTGAAAGAGATATGACAAAAGCGCAAAATGGCAGATTTAAAGAAATGGTGCATGGAATAATTTCCGGTAAGAGCAGCCTGTTAAGTGATATAGCAAGAAAAAATAGATCTAGAAATGTTAAAAAACGTAAAAAGATAGTCCGAAAACAAGTAGAGCAATATAGTAATATGATTGAAAAGATGCCACTTGAGAAAATGATGATCAGAAAACTGAGTGGATTTAAAAATCAAATAGCATCAGATACACCAATCTATTTTGATCTTGTGGATCTAAGCAAAGAATTTCATAAAAAATTAGATTGTATAGGAACGACATGGGATGGTAGTTGTGGTGTTCCGGGGAAAGGATATGAAATCATAGATTTAAGCATTGAACAGAATTCAGCTTGCACAACAATGTTGA